>NZ_JBSFRT010000018.1:0-114985 GCF_053589375.1 Rhodococcus sp. NPDC003348 | reverse complement strand
TGCGCGGTGACCGGCAGAACCGCATCCATCGGGTCGCCGCCGATTGTGTGCCAGGTGCCGACCTTGTTCGCGCCCTTGACTCGTCGGGCGGCGTCGGCGCCGGAGATACGCAGGGTTTGGGTGAGGAATTCGCTCACGGATCGGCAGTGCAGGTTTCCAGGGATCGACCGCTCCACCGTCTCGACGATCAGCCGGTGTCCGACCGCGGAGGCCTTCCGCAGCGTCACTTCAATCCGCTGCAGCGTGTCGATGACCTCACTGTCGGTGAGTCCGGTCAGCGGGTCGGTGAGCAGGCCGTCGATGGCGGCGGCGAGTGCTGTCAGGTGTTCGTCCATCTGCTCGTCACCCCCCGTGATTCGAACTGATGTTCTAACGATAGTGGAAAGCGGCACTCCGCACCAGGCTTTCCGTGAAGCGAGGGCGGTTGGGGGTGACGTGGTGTTCGTGGGCGTCGGGCGTCCTTGGGATCGTTGGGCGGGCGTCCCTCTCGCCGCGGCATATCTGTTCAAGGAACCCCGCAGCGCGGCGCCGACCTGATCCTCGACGACATGGGCGCCAAGTACCTGGACCGCAACGTCGACGCGCTCGCCAAGGACGGACAGTTCTGTCTTATCGGCATGCGGGGCGACGCGGTCGGGGAACTCAACCTGGGCAAGCTGATCGCCAAGCGGGGTGACGGTCGTGAGGTTGCGCCACAACTGTTCTGCGACTTACCGATAGAGCCGCGGCATGTCGACGCGAATCTGGCTTCCCTGCATGTGGAGCGGCGTCGTGTTCGAACCGACGGGTCCCAGCGTGCTGTAAGTAAGCCAGGCTCTCCCGCCGCCTGATTCCAACGAACCGCGCCGCATCAACTTCGGATTCGTCGAGTAGTCACGCGTGAAACGGTGACGGCCGACGCCTCCCTCGCCGACCCGTACCGAGATCACAGCACCGGGTGTTCGAACGATTGCGGGGTTGACAGCACATGCACAGGAACCTTTGGGTGCCCGGATTCGGGTTGGTTGCCGGGCCCGCTGCCGTGCCGGTGTCGATGGAGGCAGGTTCTACGATTTCGGGCATGACTGCCGTCCCTCCGTCCACCTCCCTCGCCGTGGCAACGTGGCAGGATGTCGCCGCTCGTCCGCCGTCCATCGCGGTGCCTGTCGGGTCGCTCGAGCAGCACGGCCCACACCTGCCTCTCGACACCGACACGCGCATCGCGACCGCGGTGGCCGCGGCGCTGCCGGGATTCGACCTCGCGCCCGCGATCGCGTACGGCGCCAGCGGAGAGCACGAGGGATTCGCCGGAACCGTGTCCCTCGGTAGTGAGGCGTTGCGGAATCTGGTCGTCGAGTACGGCCGTTCGGCGTGTCGCTGGACCCCTCGCCTGCTGTTCGTCAACGGGCACGGAGGGAACGCGCCCGCCCTCGCGGACGCAGTGGCCCTTCTGCGGTACGAGGGCCGGGACGTGGCCTGGCTGCCGTGTGCCGTACCGAGCGCCGACGCCCATGCCGGGCACACCGAAACAGCGCTGTTGCTGCACCTTTCGCCGGAAGTGGTGCGCACGGACAGGATCGAGGCAGGCGATCTGCGGCCCATCGCGGAACTGATGCCCGACCTCCGGGCCGGGGGTGTCGCGGCGGTCAGCGCGAACGGGGTGCTCGGCGACCCGACCGCCGCCGACGCGGAGGAGGGGGCCCGACTGTTCGACCGGATGTGCGAGCTCGCGACCGCGGCGGTGAGTCGGTGGCAGCCGGATGTCCGCGGGATGTTGCGGTGAGGCCAGATCCGAATACGATCGCCTGATGCGTCAAGCTCGACTGCCCGACGGATTCGGGGTGCGACTCGATCCGACGGTGCGCGCCTTCTCCGACGGACGAGTTCTGATCGGGGGATCGCCGACCCGGATGCTCAAACTCGCGCCGACCGCCGCCGCGATGATCGGGGACGGCTACCTGAAGGTGGTCGACCAGCAGTCCGCTGCGGTCGCCCGGCACCTGCTCGACTCCGGTGTGGCGAACCCGCGCCCGATGAGCTCGCCGCCCAGTCACGACGTCACCGTCGTCGTCCCGGTCAAGGACAACATGGTCGGGCTCAACCGGCTGCTCCCGGCGCTGCACGGCCTGACCGTCATCGTCGTCGACGACGGGTCGGCCGAGCCGATCACCCCGCCTCCCGTCCGGGGCCGCGGCGAGGTCCGGGTGCTCCGGCACCCGGAATCGCGTGGACCTGCCGCCGCTCGCAACACCGGGATGGAGGCCGCGACAACCGAGTTCGTCGCGTTCCTCGATTCGGACGTCGTGCCGCGGACCGGCTGGCTCGATGCGATGCTCGGGCACTTCAGCGACCCCGCCGTCGCGATGGTCGCGCCACGGATCGTCGCCCTCGAACCGAACGGGGGAGCGCTCGCCCGATACGAGCACGCCCGGTCCTCGCTGGACCTCGGTCGCAAGGAGGCGCCGGTGCGGGCGGGCAGTGCGGTGTCGTACGTGCCGAGTGCGGCGATGCTGGTGCGGCGCCGGGCTCTCGACGAGTGCGGTGGCTTCGACGAGGCCATGCATGTCGCCGAGGACGTCGACCTGTGCTGGCGGCTGCACGAGGCGGGCTGGCGGTTGCGGTACGAGCCCATCTCGCACGTCGCGCACGACCATCGGGTGTCGTTCCGGAAATGGTTCGGCCGCAAGATGTTCTACGGAACGGGTGCGGCGCCGCTGGCGTCCCGGCATCGCGGGCTGGTGCCGCCCCTGGCCATGTCGTGGTGGACGCTCGCCGCCTGGCTGCTCGCCGCCACCGGAACCCGCATCGGGGTGGTCGGGGCCCTCGCCACCCAGGTGGTGACGGTGCGTCGGCTGCGCCGTACGTTCGGTGAACTCGACCAGCCGACTCGGATCGCCACCGTTCTCGCGATTCAGGGCATGGCCGGCGGGGCCTGGCAACTCGCGTCCGCGGTGTGCCGGCACTACTGGCCGGTGACGGTGCTCGCCGCGATCTGCTCACGGCGTGTGCGCAGGGCGGTGGTTGCGATCGCGGTGGCCGAGGGCGTGGCGGACTGGTGGACCCACCGTGAACCGGGCGGGCTCGGTCCGGTGCGGCACGTCGTCTACAAGCGGCTCGACGACCTCGCCTACGGGGCGGGCCTGTGGCGGGGAGCGATCACGCACCGCAGCCTCGCCGCCCTGACTCCACGCCTGACCCGGTGACACCGGGGCCGGTTCCGGGTGCCGATGTGATCGTGGTCGGAGCCGGTTCCGCCGGCTGCGTCGTGGCCGCCCGGTTGAGCGAGAATCTCGACCGGACCGTGACGCTGGTCGAGGCGGGGGCGGTCGCAGGCCCGCCCGGGCCGCTCGGGGTGCTGCCGGTCGGGCCGGACAGCGATGTCGTCTGGCGGTACCCGGCGCAGCTGCGCGACCGGATCGGCGAACCGCTCACCACCCTCGCGCGGGGTCGGGTGCTGGGCGGGTCCGGCGCCGTCAACGGCGGCTACTTCCTCCGCGGCACCGCCGCAGACTTCGATCGCTGGCCGTCGTCGTGGTCGTACGAGCGGGTGCTGCCCTACTTTCGCAGGCTCGAGTCGGACCCGTTCGGGGACCGCCGCTGGCACGGTGACCACGGCCCGATCCCCGTCGTCCGCACCGCTCCCGGCGATCTGCATCCGGTCAGCGCGGCGTTCCTCGAGGGTGCCACCCGGGCCGGCTTCGGGTACCGCGCGGACCTCAACGAACCGGACGCCGCAGGCGTCGGGCCGGTGCCGTTGAACGCGCGCGACGGCCGGCGGGTGAGCACTGCAACGGCCTATCTGTCGCCGCACCTGGGCCGGCCGAACCTGCGGGTGCTCACCGGGGCGTCGGCCCGCAGGGTGCTGCTGTCGGGCGTGCGGGCGGCGGGCGTCGAGGTCGAAGCGGCGGGTCGCCTGGAGGTGCTGCGGGGCGACACCGTGGTGGTGTGCGCGGGTGCCGTCGGTACACCACACCTGCTGATGCACTCCGGAATCGGCCCCGCGCAGCATCTTTCGGACATCGGGGTGCCGGTGTCCGTCGACCGGCCGGGTGTCGGTCAGGGGTTCGAGGACCATCCGGAGGTGACGGTCGGCTACCGGCCGGTGACGGCACTGCCGCACCGACCCGACCAGGCGATCCTGGAGGTGGTTCTCGAAGCGGAGGACGTCGAGCTGCGTCCCTACACCGCGCCGTTCGGCCGCTCGATTCCCGGCGTGGACGACCCGCTCGGCCGGATCGGGGTGGCGCTGATGCGGCCGCGCAGCCGCGGAGAGATCGTGCTGCGGTCCGCCGAGCCCGCGGACCCGCCGCTCGTGCGGTACCGCTACCTGAGCGACGGCGCCGATCGCCGCGCGCTGCGTGCCGGGCTGGACCTGGCCCGGGACCTGGTGGCCGGTCCGCCCTTCGCCGAGCTGACGGCTCCGCCCGCGCGCGGAGCCCTCACGCTCGAGGACCTCGGCACGTCGATGCACCTGTCGGGCAGCTGCGCGATGGGCTCCCCGGACGATCCCCACGCGGTCGTGGACGAGCGATGCCGGGTGATCGGGGTGGAGGGGCTGTGGCTGGGCGACGGCTCGGTGATGCCGTCGCTGCCGTCACGGGGGCCGCACGCGACCACCGTCATGATCGGGGAGCGGGTCGCGGAGTTCGTCGCCGCCGTCCTGGACGGCTGACCAGTACTTCTGTCGTCGCCGGTCGGGGCCGACACGCAACCGGGGTCGTGTGACTGGCGTTACAGTGGGGGTACCAGCCTCGACGGAGGGACTTCCTTGAGCACCACCGCGCGCAGCAACCCCTGGGTGGCCGTTCGACCGGGCGACGACGTCGCGCAGCTCGCCCGCACCGTGTCCTCCGCGCACCGCTCCTTCATGGCGGGTGCGGCCCCGCAGACGGACGATCCCGAGGACGAACCGCTGGTGCGGCCGGTGGTGTTCGATTCCTGGCTGCGCAGCCGCAATCGTGGTGTGAACCCCGAGACCGTCGGCGAGGGCGGCGATCTCGACGGAGTCGAACTCGAGAGTTACCGTGCCGCCCACCCGATGGCACTGGTTCGGCCGGTCGTGCGCAGGCTGCTGGTCGACGACGCCGCCGACACCGGACTGCTCGTGGCGATCAGCGACGCCGACGGCCGGCTGCTGTGGGTCGAGGGGGACTCGGCGGCGAAGGACCGCGCTGTCGCGATGCACTTCGTGGAGGGCGCCGACTGGAGTGAGGACCGCGTCGGCACCAACGCCCCGGGCACCGCGCTCGCGGTCGACCAGTGCGTGCAGATCTTCGGGGCCGAGCATTTCAGCGCCGCCGTGCACGACTGGAGTTGTTCGGCGGCCCCCGTGCACGACCCGATGAGCGGGCAGATCCTCGGGGCCATCGACATCACGGGCGGTCACCGGGTCGCCGAGCCGCAGGTGCTCGCGTTGGTGCGGGCGACGGTCGCGGCCGCGGAGGCCGAGTTGCGGTTGCACCTGCTGAACTCGCCGCGGCTGCTCGGCACCGCGGTGCCTCGGCTGGCGGTACTCGGGTCGGAGCGGCCCACCCTGGTCCGGGACGGCGAGCGGATCCCGCTCTCGCGTCGGCACGCCGAGATCCTGCTGCTGCTCGCCGACCGCCCCGAGGGCCTGTCGGGCGATCAGCTGGCGATCCTGCTCGACGAGTCCGAACTCGACGCCGTCACCATCCGCGCCGAGATGTCCCGGCTCCGCAAGGTGTTCGGCGCGGATGGCCTCGGGTCGCGGCCGTACCGGCTGCTGACGGACCTGGGTACCGACGTCGGTGACGTGCGGCGCGCACTCGAACGCGGAGACGCGGCCGCGGCACTGGCGGCCTACCGCGGCCCGGTGCTCCCCGGGTCGGTTGCGCCGGGGGTCGACGAGATTCGCGAACAGCTGCGGGTCCGCATGCAGGCGGCGCTGCTTCGGGCCTGCGACCAGTCCCTCCTCGCACGCTGGACCGCCACGGCCGACGGTCGCGAGGATTCGACGGCGTGGGCGGCGTATCTCTCGTCCATCGACCCGAAGTCTCCGATGTACGACCAGGTCAGAGCGCGTATCGCGATCCTCGACGAGCAGTTGGGCCGATGACGGCTGTGTGCGCAACGTAGTTGCAACCCCCGCCCTCGTAGTGTCCTGGATCACAGCAACGACCTCACGCAGCAGTGACGGATACCAGAGGAGTTTCGATGACCGTGTACGCCCGCCCGGGTTCGCCCGACGCGCTCATGTCCTTCCAGTCCCGCTACGAGAACTACATCGGCGGGCAGTGGGTTCCTCCGGTCAAGGGGCAGTACTTCGAGAACACCACGCCGGTCACCGGCCAGCCGTTCTGTGAGATCGCGCGCGGCACCGCCGAGGACATCGAGCTCGCGCTCGACGCCGCCCACGCCGCCGCCCCGGCCTGGGGCAAGACCTCCGTCGCCGAGCGCGCGGTGATCCTCAACAAGATCGCCGACCGCATCGAGGAGAACCTCGAGTCGATCGCCCTCGCCGAGTCCTGGGACAACGGCAAGCCGATCCGCGAGACCCTCAACGCGGACATCCCGCTCGCCGTCGACCACTTCCGCTACTTCGCGGGAGCCATTCGCGCGCAGGAGGGTTCGCTGTCGGAGATCAACTCCGACACCGTCGCTTACCACTTCCACGAGCCGCTCGGCGTCGTCGGACAGATCATCCCGTGGAACTTCCCGATCCTGATGGCCGTGTGGAAGCTCGCCCCCGCGCTGGCTGCAGGCAACGCGGTGGTCCTCAAGCCGGCCGAGCAGACCCCGGCGTCGATCCTGTACCTGTTCAGCATCATCGGCGACCTGCTGCCGCCGGGTGTGGTCAACATCGTCAACGGCTTCGGCACCGAGGCGGGCAAGCCGCTCGCGTCCAGCCCGCGGATCAAGAAGATCGCCTTCACCGGTGAGACGACCACCGGCCGGCTGATCATGCAGTACGCGTCGCAGAACCTGATCCCGGTCACCCTCGAACTCGGCGGCAAGAGCCCGAACATCTTCTTCTCGGACGTCCTCGCCGCGAACGACGACTACCAGGACAAGGCCCTCGAGGGGTTCACGATGTTCGCGCTGAACCAGGGCGAGGTGTGCACCTGCCCGTCCCGGTCGCTGATCCAGGAGGACATCTTCGACGAGTTCCTGGCGATGGCCGCGATCCGTACCAAGGCGGTCCGGCAGGGCGACCCGCTCGACACCGACACGATGATCGGCGCGCAGGCGTCCAACGACCAGTTCGAGAAGATCCTGTCGTACATCGAGATCGGCAAGTCGGAGGGTGCGAAGCTGATCACCGGCGGTGAGCGTGCCGACCTCGGCGGCGACCTGGCCGGTGGCTACTACATCCAGCCGACGGTCTTCACCGGCAACAACAAGATGCGGATCTTCCAGGAGGAGATCTTCGGACCGGTGGTGTCGGTGACCTCCTTCAAGGACTACGACGAGGCCATCTCGATCGCCAACGACACCCTCTACGGTCTCGGTGCCGGTGTGTGGTCCCGGGACGGCGGAGTCGCCTACCGCGCGGGCCGTGACATCCAGGCGGGCCGGGTGTGGACGAACACGTATCACCAGTACCCGGCGCACGCCGCGTTCGGTGGTTACAAGCAGTCCGGCATCGGCCGCGAGAACCACCACATGATGCTCGATCACTACCAGCAGACCAAGAACCTGCTGGTGAGCTACGCCCCCAAGGCGCAGGGCTTCTTCTGATCCCCTCGGTCAGAAGAGTGCGCGGCGCCCGCCGATCCACCCCCTCGTCGGCGGGCGCCGCGTTTTCCACACCTCCACGAATTCGGTTGAATCCCCAGTCATCGAACCCAGTCACACGTTCCGGACGGAGACCACGATGGTCGACACGATGAAGGCAGCGGTTGTTCACGAGTTCGGCAAGCCCCTGGTCGTCGAAGAGCTTCCGATACCGCGACCCGGACCGAACCAGGCGCTGGTCAAAGTCGAGACCAGTGGGGTGTGTCACACCGATCTGCACGCGGCAGAAGGGGATTGGCCGGTCAAGCCGAGCCCCCCGTTCGTGCCGGGACACGAGGGCGTGGGAACCGTCGTCGAGCTTGGTGACGGGGTCACCGAACTTGCGGTCGGGCAGCGGGTCGGCAACGCCTGGCTGTGGTCGGCGTGCATGGAGTGCCGGTACTGCCGCACCGGCTGGGAGACGTTGTGCGAGAAGCAGGTCAACGGCGGCTACTCGGTGAACGGCTCCTTCGCCGAGTACATGCTGGTCGACTCTCGCTTCGCGGCCCGCATCCCGGACGGGGCGGATCTGGTCGAGGTGGCGCCCGTGCTGTGCGCCGGGGTCACCGTCTACAAGGGCATCAAGGTCGCCGACGTGGTGCCGGGGGAGTGGATCACGATCTCCGGCATCGGCGGCCTCGGTCACGTCGCCGTCCAGTACGCGACGGCGATGGGACTCCGCGTCGCCGCGGTCGACGTCTCCGACGACAAACTCGACCTCGCGCGCAGCTTCGGCGCGGAGGTGTTGGTCAACGCGGCGAAGGATGATCCGGTCGCGAAGATACAGGAGGCCACCGGTGGCACCGACGGTGTGCTGGTGACCGCCGTGCACCCGAAGGCGTTCGGTCAGGCCATCGGCATGGCCCGCCGCGGCGGCACCATCGCGTTCAACGGCCTGCCGCCGGGTGACTTCCCGGCCCCGATCTTCGACACCGTGCTCAAGGGACTGACGATTCGCGGGTCGATCGTGGGTACCCGGCAGGACATGGTCGAGGCGCTGGACTTCTACTCCCGGGGCAAGATCCGCCCGACGGTGCACACTCGACGGCTCGACGAGATCAACGACGTCTTCGACGAACTGCGGGCCGGCACCGTCGACGGCCGCGTCGTCCTCGACTTCAGGTGAACGGGAACAACGGGTGAGAGGGGGCCGTCGGTGAGCGATGGGTTGTCGGTGGGAGCGGTGCCGCGGATCGTCGCGACGGTGGCGGCGGCCGACCTGCTGCGCAGGCTCGCGCCGATCCACGGTGCGCTGATGATGCACCAGTCCGGCGGATGCTGCGACGGCTCCGCCCCGATGTGCTACCCCGCAGGGGAGTTCATCGTCGGTGACCGTGACGTCCTGGTCGGGGTGCTGGACCTGCGTCTGGGTGTCGGGCAGCTCCCCACCGATCTTCCCTCCGGTGTCGACGCGGTGCCGGTGTGGATCTCGGGGCCTCAGTTCGAGCTGTGGAAGCACACCCAGCTGGTGATCGACGCCGTTCCCGGTCGCGGTTCCGGCTTCAGTCTCGAATCGCCCGAGGGCCTGCGGTTTCTCAGCCGCGGTAGAGCATTCGCCGACGACGAGGTCGTCGTGCTGGAAACCGACGAGCCGATCACCGGCGAGCAGTGGGAGGCGGGTCGGCGGCCGCTCCCGCCGTCGGTGCCGCAGATCGTCGCGGAGGCGGCGGACGCCTGCCCAGTCCCTCGGCGCTAGCAGCGTCCGGGGAGGTGGCCGAACCCGCCGCAGGGCACCGAACGACACGACCCGGCGGGATTCTCTCTCGTCTTTTCGGGACAGTGGCCTGGGTCACGAGTCCGACCTGTACAGTCCAATGAACTGGACGGTTGTACAGGAAGGATCTTCGTGCGCGCGCTACTGATCGCTGCACTCACGGCATTGACTCTCGGTGCGGCGCCGCTGGGCGGCGTCCCGCTCGCCGACGCGGCGCCGGCGGTGAACGGCTGGACGCTGCCGCAACTGACGGTCGAGGGGCGAGTGATCAAGGACGTCGAGGGGCGGACGGTGCTGCTCCGCGGGGTGAACGTCAACCAGCTCAACGACTACGCCGACAACGGCACCGGGCTGCCCACCGTGATGCCGCTGGAGCGAAACGATTTCGCGCGAATGGCCGCGATGGGATTCAACGTGGTCCGGCTCAATGTTGCGTGGTCGGCGCTCGAACCCACACCGGGGGCGTTCGACGAGGCGTACGTGGACCGGATCCGCACGGCGGTGCGGGACGCGAAGGATCACGGCCTCTACACGGTGCTCGACATGCATCAGGATGCGTGGGGCAAATCGGTCGGCACACCGGCAACCGAACAGTGCCCGCCACTGACGAAGCCCGGGATCGGGTGGGACGGCGCGCCCGCGTGGGCGACCCTCACGGACGGGTGGACCACGTGCACGGTCGGTGGGGTCCGTGAGGTCTCGCCTGCGGTCGCCCGGGCGTTCCAGGCGTTCTACGACGACGAACAGGGCGTGCAGAGCCACCTCGTCGCGACCTGGGCCCGCCTTGCGGCGGAGTTCAGGAGCGAGCCCGCCGTCGTCGGGTACGACCTGCTGAACGAGCCCAATCCCGGTCTGCGTGACCCCGTCACCGCTGCCGACCAGATCGGGCGCTTCTACCAGCGTGCGATCGACGCCATCCGGCGGGCGGAGGCCGGAGGATTCGCGCACCTGGTCATCTTCGAACCCAGCGCCGTTTGGTCCGGATTCGGACTCGACGCGCTGCCGCCCCGGCAGTACCTGACGGATCCGCTCGTCGTGTTCTCGCCGCACCTGTACAGCCAGTCGATCACCGTCAGCAGCGAATTCCCCACCGTCGAAGAGGGATTCAGAATCGCGTCGGACGCGGCCGCCAACTACGACGCGCCGCTGTGGACGGGCGAGTGGGGCTGGTGGGGCGACGACGCGGCGGCCGACACCGACCGTTTCCTGGATGCGATGGACCGCTTCCGGATCGGGGGTGCGTGGTGGTCGTGGACGCAGGCGTGCGGCGATCCGCATGCCGTTCGGGACGGCAACACCGGCACGCCGCAGGAGAACCTCAATCGTGTCGACTGTCCCTCCGGGACCCCGCTCGGGCCGATCGAGGATGTCGCGACCGCACTGTCGCGTTCGTACCCGCGTGCGGCTCCCGGTGAGTTGACCGAGGTGACGCGGGGCGGCTTCGCCGGCACGGGGTCCGGTCGCCTCGAGGCCTGGTACCCGGGTGTGGAGCGGCCCGACCTGCGCACCGTGAACCTGTCCGATGTCGCCCTCGATCGGGTGGACGGGGGATGGCGGCTGACGGCGCACGCGGAGGGTGACTACTCGGCGACGCTCGACTAGGGCATGTCGACCGGTACGACCCCGTCAGCTGTCGGGTCGTATTCGAACGCGCGCACCGGCACCACCCGCGCCCTGGGGCGGTTGGGCGTTCGTGCCGACGACGCAAACCCCTCGCCCGTCGACTCGACGGGCGAGGGTTTGCGATCCCGCGGGGAGGTCGGGCGCTCAGGCTGTCCGGGCGCTCAGCGCGGTGAGCTTGCGCAGTCCCGCCGGGTAGAGGCGCCTGCCTGCGAACAGGGCCACGATCGCGGCCAGGTAGCAGAGCGGCGCGAGCTGCAGCGCCTCGAGCAGTCCGAGCCGGTCGGCGAGAATGCCGATCACGAAGGGGCCCAGCGCCAGTCCCAGAACGTTGTTGGCGACGGTCAGCGTGCCGAGCGCGGACGACCGAACCGACGGGTGGGTGAGGCCGGCCACCATCGCGGCGGTGGGGCCCGAGCTTCCGGCTGAGAAGAAACAGCCGATACCGATCAGAACCAGTTGCGGCGCACCGGGTCCCATACGGAACCCGATCCCGAGTGCGACCAGCGAGATCACGCAGAAGGCGATGGCGCTGCTCCAGCGCCGCGCCGGGTCGCTCCGGCCGACGCGGTCGGTGATCATCCCGCACACGATCATGCCGATGGCGATCAGCAACACGAACACCGAGGCGATCGCGCCTGCCTTGTCGGGGGCCATGTCGTAGTACCGGTTGAAGAAGCTGGGCGCCCAGGCGAGCATGACCGCGGCGGTGAACATCTGTAGCCCGCCGCCCAGGTACGCGCACCACACGGCGGGGTTCGTGAACAGGCTCGACACCGGAACCCGGATGGCAGGGCCCCCCGGCGCGGTCGCCTCCGGAGTCTCGTCGGCAGCGTGCTCGGCGAGTCGCCCTTCGGTCACCACCGCCCGGAACGCCGCGACCAGGATGAGTCCGAGGACCGCCATCGCGGCGAACGACCAGCGCCAGCCCAGGTGCACCGCGATGACACCACCGAGTGAGACCCCGACGACCGAGCCGAAGGAGCCGCCCGCCATGAACGCGCCGCTCAGTGAGGCGTGGACGCGGGGCGCGAAGACGGAGAGGACCACCGCGATCCCGACACTTCCATAGGCGGCCTCGCCGACACCCACCAGGAAGCGGGCGGCGAGCATCTGCTCGTAGTTGGATGCGATTGCGCACAGCAGCGTCGCGATGCTCCACAGCGTGGCCATCAGGACGAGGGACTTCACTCGCCCCCACCTGTCGGCCAGCAGGGACAGCGGGAAGGTGAGCAGGCCGACCATCAGCGCGACCACACTGGTCAGCGATGCGAGCTGGGAATCGGTCAGTGCCCATTCCGTTTTCAGGAACGGGAAGACCGCACTGAGAACCTGGCGGGACATGTAGTCGGACAGCAGCAGTCCGAACGCGAGAGCGAACACGAGCCAGGGGTAGAGCGTCGACCGGCGCCGGGGCCCGCGCGCGGTCACCTCCGTCCCTGTGGTGGTGGTCCCGGTGGTCTGTCCGGACGGTTGATCGATCGTGGTGGGCGGCAGTCCCATGGATGCTCCTTGGAGGGCGACTGGACGGGAGGTGCTGGTGGGGTGTCTCCGGAGGCGGGTCAGGACGCCGCGCGGCGCGACTCGAACGCCTCGAGTTCCTCCTCGAGAATCGGCACGCCGAGATTGCAGGCGTGGATTCCCAGGACGCTCACCATTTCCAGAACCGTGAGAATCTCCTCGCGGGACACTCCGAGTTCGAGTGCGGCCCGGATGTGCCGCCGGACGCCGGGGGCATACAGGTGGGTGGCGGCGGCATCGATCGCGATGCTGAGGAGTTCGACGAACTCGGGTGTGAAGACCCCGCGTCGTACCGGGGTGGCGTTCATCGCCATGAACTGCTCGGTCCATTCCGGGTCCCAGCGGGACAGGGTGTCCCACAGGGGATTCCAGCTACCGTTTCGTCGCATCAGGTCGATGGTCGGCGTTCGGGCCGGTTCGGGATTCGTGGTCATGCAGCACTCGTTTCACGCAGGGGGTGAATGGGGCGACGCTGACAGCGGCCCCGCCGAAAGTGGCGTGCATCACGTTATCCCGGCCGTGAACCGGATAGTTACCCCTCCGGGACGTCATTCTGTGCATTTCGGGACACGCCCTGTCCCGCCGCCCGTTTGCGCCACTCGCGCGGGCTCATGCCGAACTGCTGGTGGAACCACCGGGAGAAGCTGCTCGGCGTCGAGAAGGCGAGCATCTCGGAGATCTCGGTGAACGAGTAGCGGCTGCCGGTGACCATGCGGTTCGCGAGCTCGGCGCGGGTCGAGTCGAGGACCGCGGTGAACGTCAGGCCGGACTTGGCCAGGTGCCGATGGACGGTGCGGCGGTCGACGCCGAGGCTGCGCGCCACCTGGTCGATCGAGCACCGGCCCGTCGGGAGCAGGAGCTCGACGAGTTCGCGCACGCGGGAGGTGATCGTGGGCTCCTCGGGAACGGACAGGGTGTCGAGGAACTGTCGGGCGTAGGAACGCAGCAGTGGATCGGACAGCCTGTTCGGTTCGTCCAGATCTGCGGTGTAGGTGACGATTCCGGAGTAGGCGGCGTCGAAGACCAGCGGGGCTCCGAACACCTGGCGATGAGTGGTGTCGTCCGCAGGTCGGGGGTGTTCGAAACGCACGGACACCGGGTGCCATCGCTCACCCAGCAGGTGTGCGAGCAACTGGTGCATCGCGGTGACCGCCAGTTCGACGGACTGCCGCACCGCGATCGGCTCGCCGGGATCGACGTTGATCTGGATCGTTGCCAGTCCGTCGCGTTCCGAGAGACGGATGTGCAGTGACTCGTTGTACATGTGCTGGTACCTGATCAGCAGGCGGACCGCGCTGCGGGCATCCGGTTCCTCGCGCAGGCTGACGCTGAGGGGTCCGAGGGTGGACAGTCGCCGGCGCTCCGCAAGTTTGAGGGCGAAGTCCTGGCGGCCGGACTCCGCGGCCGACAGTTCGAGCAGTCGCACCACCGCCGACGCCGGCACCCACCGATCCTGCAGGTCGAGCCCGGCGGGGTCGAGGTTGACGCTGCGCAGCAGTCGGCCCGGGTCGAGCGACAGTGAGCGGGCCAGCTCGATGTACCCGGTCAACGACGCGTACCGAGCGAGAGGTTTGGTCACGACATCACCTTGTTTGGTCACGACAACACCTGTTTGGTCATGACATCACCTGTCCCGAAACGACAACAAGTATGTCCCCTGAGGATAAGTGTGATGGGGGTCGCTTGGCTAGTGTCGTGTCATCGGGGTCACAACCAACCCAGCTGTAAATCGAAACGTGTTGTGGCTCAGCGGAAGACCCGCTCAGGTCTGTGGGCGGGCCCGCGACGGACGACCGAGAATCCAGGAGAACCCAATGGCGCACGCGATCCGCTTCCACGAAACCGGTGGTCCGGAAGTCCTGAAATGGGAGTCGGTGGAGGTCGGCGACCCGGGACGCGGCGAGGTCCGGGTCCGGCACGAGGCGGTCGGACTGAACTTCGCCGACACCTACTTCCGGACGGGCCTGTACCCGGCACCCCTGCCCGCAGGAATGGGCGTCGAGGCGGCCGGCGTCGTCGAGGCGGTCGGTGCCGGTGTCACCGGGTTCCGGGAGGGAGACCGGGTCACCTACACCGGCAGCCCGCTGGGCGCGTACAGCACCGAGCGCGTGATGCCGGCCGAGCATCTCATCGCGCTTCCCACCGGAATTGCGCTCGAGACCGCGGCAGCCATGACCATGCGGGGTTTGACCGCGTCGTACCTGCTGCGCCGGATCCACCCGCTGAAGGCCGGGGACACGGTACTGCTGCACGCCGCGGCGGGCGGGGTGGGCCTGATCTTCTGCCAGTGGGCGAAACTCCTGGGCGTCAACGTGATCGGGACGGTGTCGACCGACGAGAAGGCCGCCGTGGCGCGCGCCCACGGATGCAGCGAGGTCATCGTCTACACACGGGAGAACGTGGCGGAGCGGGTCCGCGAGCTCACCGGCGGGAAGGGAGTGCCGGTGGTCTACGACAGCATCGGCGCGTCGACGTTCCAGTCGTCGCTGGACTCGCTCGCCCGCCGGGGTCTGCTGGTCGCCTTCGGGACCGCATCCGGCCCGATCCCGCCGATCGACGCCATGCAGCTCGCGGTGAAGGGATCGCTGTTCGTGACCCGGCCGGCGCTGGCCGACTACATCGCCGACCCGGCCGAGCGCGCCGAGCTCGCCGGCGAACTGTTCGACCACGTCGCGGCGGGGCGCATCGCGATCGAGATCAACCAGCGTTACCCGCTCGAGGAGGCCGAGCAGGCCCATCGAGACCTGGAATCGGGCATCAGCGTCGGATCGTCCGTCTTCGCGCTCTGACCCACCCCACCACAGGAGACAGTCATGACCACAACCGTCGACCTCGGGGCCGCCCGTATCGGTGCGGGTGCACGAGCCCCGATGGATGTCCGGCCGCTGACGTGCAGCATCGGCGCCGAGCTCCGCGACGTCGACCTCGCCGAGGTCACGCGCGACGACGCGCTCTTCAGGGAACTGAAGTCGTTGCTGCTCGAGCACAAGGTGCTGTTTTTCCGGGATCAGGACATGAGCCGCGCCGAGCACGTCGCGTTGGCGGAGCGCTTCGGGGCGCTCGAGGACCACCCGGTGGTCGGCAGCGACCCCGAGTACCCCGGTCTGGTCCGGATCTACAAGGATCTCGACAGTCCGCGCGAGGCGTTCGAGAACGCCTACCACTGCGACGCGACGTGGCGCGAGAACCCTCCGATGGGGTGCGTGCTCCGGTGCGTCGAGGGCCCGGAAGTCGGCGGCGACACCATCTGGGTGAACATGGCGCTGGCCTATGAGCGGCTTCCCGAACGCGTCAAGGAGCGGATCGCGGGCCTGCGGGCCCGGCACAGCATCGAGGCGTCGTTCGGTGCGCGTCTTCCGCTCGAGAAACGCCTCGAGCTCAAGGAACGATTCCCCGACGCGGAGCACCCTGTGGTCCGTACGCACCCGGACACCGGCGAGAAGATCCTGTTCGTCAACAGTTTCACCACCCACCTGACGAACTTCCACACCGCGGAGAACGTCCGCTGCGGCATCGACTACGCCCCCGGCGCCGGCGAGCTACTGCGCTACCTGCAGAGCCAGGCGACCATCCCGGAATACCAGGTGCGGTGGCGCTGGACGAAGAACAGCGTGGCGATCTGGGACAACCGGTCCACGCAGCACTACGCCGTCCAGGACTACTGGCCCGCGGTCCGAAAGATGGAACGCGCAGGCATCGTCGGCGACCGACCCTTCTGAACAACAACCTTCACCCCATCCTTGTCGAGAAACGGAGTCACCCAATGCATTTCCACGACGATGCGCTGTTCCCGGAGAATCAGGAGAAGCTGGTCATCACGTGTGCGCCGTACGGCCCGGAGTGGGAGCCGGACGACTTCCGCGAAGATCTGCCGCTGACGATGGAGGAGCACGTCCAGAAGGCGGTGGACTGCTACGAGGCGGGCGCGACGGTGCTGCACATCCACGTGCGGGAGCTGGACGGCAAGGGCTCGAAGCGGCTGTCGAAGTTCAACGAGTTGCTCGCCGGGCTGCGGGAGGCGGTGCCGGACATGATCCTGCAGGTCGGTGGGTCGATCTCGTTCGCGCCGGAGGGTGAGGGCGCGGATGCGAAGTGGCTGTCGGACGACACGCGGCACATGCTGGCCGAGCTGGACCCGAAGCCGGATCAGGTGACGATCGCGATCAACACCAGCCAGATGAACATCATGGAGCTGATGACCGCGGACGACATCGCGGGCACGTCGATGGAGCGTCCGGAACTGGCAGCGGCGTACCGGGAGATGACGGTGCCGGCCGGCCCCGAATGGGTCGAAGAGCACCTGCGGCGGCTGCAGGCGGCTGGGATCCAGCCGCACTTCCAGCTCTCGTCGATTCCGCAGCTCGAGACGGTCGAGCGGTTGATTCGCCGCGGTGTCTACACCGGCCCGCTGAACCTGACCTGGGTGGGCATCGGTGGTGGCTTCGACGGCCCGAACCCGTACAACATCATGAACTTCATTCAGCGGGTGCCGGACGGGGCCTGCCTGACCCTCGAGACCCTGATGCGGTCGGTGCTGCCGGTCAACGCGATGGCGATCGCGATGGGCCTGCACACCCGGTGCGGCAACGAGGACACCATCTGGGGCCGCAAGGGGGAGAAGTTCACCTCGGTACAGCAGGTCCAGCAGTTGGTGCGGGTGGCGAACGAGCTCGGCCGCGAGGTCGCGACCGGCAAGGAAGCCCGCGACATCTACCGGATCGGCACCACCTACGCCGACGCCGACGAGACCCTGGCCCGGCTCGGGTACGCGCCCAACCGCAGGCCCGGCCAGGTCGGCTTCACCCACCACGCCTGATTCGAGGGGCGACCGGTGCGGGGGTGCGGCGCTCGGTGCGCCGGGCCCCCGCCCGTGTCGGAAGTACCGCCGTCTCGGAAGCGCCGCAGCAGTGCTTCGCAGACTCTGTACCACAACAGCTTTGGAGAACGATGAACAGCACCGCCGACCCGACCGTGGTGATCGTGCCAGGCCTGCGCGACCACGTCGAAGACCACTGGCAGACCCGGCTCGCCGAGAGGCTCGACCGGGTGCGCACGGTACCGCCGCTCGAACACGACAGGCTGAGCCTGAAGGCACGGGTGGCGGCGCTCGACGCGGTGCTCGCCGAGATCGACGGCCCCGTCGTCCTCGTGGCCCACAGCGCCGGGGTCATGATCACCGTGCACTGGGCCCAACGGACGCCCCGGCCGATCCGCGGTGCCCTGCTCGCCACCCCGGCGGACCTGGAGCAGCCGCTGCCTGCGGGCTATCCCACGACCGCGGAACTCGAAGCGAACGGGTGGCTGCCCATTCCCCGGCGCCGCCTGCCGTTCCCGAGCATCGTCGCGGCCAGCGACAACGACCCGCTCGCGAACCATCGACGGGTCGCGGGCATGGCGGAGACCTGGGGGAGCCGCCTCGTCGACCTCGGGGCCGTCGGGCACCTCAATCCAGCCTCCGGATACGGGTACTGGCCGTTGGCCGAGGAACTCGTCCGGGAGCTGGCCGGGCTGCCGGAGGAGGTCGCGCCGTGACCCGGGTGTTCGTCTCCGCGGCCGACGCGGTCGCCGACATTCCCAGTGGGGCCTCGCTCGCGGTCGGCGGATTCGGCTTGTGTGGCATCCCGGACGCGCTGATCGCGGGGATCGCAGCAGGCTCGGCGACCGATCTCGAGGTGGTCTCCAACAACTGTGGCACCGACTCGCACGGGCTCGGGATCCTGCTCGGCGACAAGCGGATCGCGCGGGTGATCGCCTCGTACGTCGGCGAGAACAAGGAGTTCGCGCGCCAGTACCTCGCCGGGGAACTCGAGGTGGAGTTGTCCCCCCAGGGCACCCTCGCCGAGCGGCTCCGCGCGGGCGGCGCCGGGATCCCGGCCTTCTTCACGCCCGCCGGCGTCGGCACCCTGGTGTCGGAGGGCGGTCTGCCGTGGCGGTACGCACCCGACGGCTCGGTCGCGGTGGCCTCCCCTCCGAAGGAGACCCGCGAGTACGCAGGCAGGCGGTACGTGCTCGAGGAGGCGGTCACCACGGACTACGCGCTGGTGCACGCGGCGATCGGGGACACCGACGGGAATCTGGTGTTCCACGCGGCCGCACGGAACTTCAACCCTCTCGCCGCGATGGCCGGACGGGTGTGCATCGCGCAGGTCGAGACATTGGTGGAACCCGGCGTTCTGGAGCCGGGACTGGTGCAGCTGCCGGGGATCTTCGTCGACCGCGTCGTGTGCACGGGCAAGCAGGACAAGCAGATCGAGAAGCGAACCGTGGCAGCGAAGGGAGCTCCCGCATGACTGCGACACTCACCGAGGTGGCGGGGTGGACCCGCGCGGAGATGGCGGCCCGGGCCGCCGCCGAACTGTCGGACGGGGACTACGTCAACCTCGGAATCGGCCTGCCGACGCTGATTCCCAACCACCTTCCGGTCGGCCTCGACGTGACCCTGCACAGCGAGAACGGGATCCTCGGCACCGGACCGTACCCGGACGAGGACGGTGTCGACGCGGACCTGATCAACGCCGGCAAGGAGACCGTCACGGTCAACCCTGGCGCCTCGTTCTTCGACTCCTCGCTCTCGTTCGGGATGATCCGGGGCGGGCACATCGACGTCGCGGTCCTCGGTGGCATGCAGGTCTCCGAGTCGGGTGATCTGGCGAATTGGATGGTGCCCGGAAGGATGGTCAAGGGCATGGGCGGGGCGATGGACCTCGTCCACGGGGCCCGGAAGGTCATCGTGCTGATGGAGCACACGGACAGGTCCGGTGCGCCCAAGATCGTGCGGACGTGCACCCTCCCTCTCACCGGGCAGGGTGTCGTGCAGCGGATCATCACCAACCTCGCGGTCGTCGACGTCACCGCGTCCGGCCTGGTGCTGCGCGAGTGCGCGCCCGGGGTGTCCGAGGAGGACGTGCGCGCCGCCACCGATGCCCCGCTGGCCACACCCCTCGACACCGCAGCCGCCCGAGACACCTGGAAGTGAGCTCCCCGTGCTGAATCTCTCCCTCCTGCTGGAGGACTCCGCCCGCCGCTACCCGGACCGGGACGCCCTCGTCCTCGGGGACCTGCGTATGACCTACGCAGAGCTCGACGCCCGCTCGAATCAGGTTGCCAACCTGTTGATCTCGAGGGGCGTGGAGCCCGGTGACCGCGTGGCGATGTCGTTCCCGAACGTACCCGAGTTCCCGATCGTCTACTTCGGGATCCTCAAGGCCGGGGCCGTCGTCGTCCCGCTGAACATCATGCTCAAAGGACGCGAGATCGCCTACCACCTGGAGGACTCCGGTGCCCGGGCCTACTTCTGCTCCGAGGGCACCGCCGACCTGCCGATCGGGGAGTTCGGCCGCGCCGGATTCGAGGACGCGCCGCAGTGCGGTGACCTGTTCCTCGCCACCACCGACCCGGGTGCCGTGGCGTCGGGTCACGGCGTCACATCCCTTCGTGCCGCGCTTGCGGACCGGTCCGAGGAGTTCGGCTCGGCGGTGCGCGGGCCGGACGACACCGCGGTGATCCTCTACACCAGCGGTACGACCGGAAAGCCCAAGGGAGCCGAGCTGACCCACGCCAACATGGTGATGAACGCCGTGACCGCGAACCGGCTGTTCGACAGCAACCCGATCCGCCACGACACGTCCCTCGTCACGCTGCCGCTGTTCCACTCCTTCGGACAGACCGTCGTCATGAACGCGGGCCTGTCGGTCGGGGCCACCCTGGTGCTGCTGCCCAGGTTCGAGGCGACGGCAGCCCTGCGGCTCATGGTGGACGAGGGCATCACCGTGTTCGCGGGGGTACCCACCATGTACTGGGCGTTGCTCGGTGCCCTCGACACGATCGACACGACCGGCACCGCCGGGGCGAACACGACCGGTACGTCGGGGGTTGACGTCGCCCGGATCGCCCGCACCATCCGTCGGGCGATCTCGGGCGGGGCGGCGATGCCAGTGGAGATCCTCAACCGGTTCTCCGAGCGTTTCGGGGTGCAGATCCTGGAGGGCTACGGCCTCTCCGAGACCTCGCCCCTGGCCCTCTTCAGCGACCCCGAGCGGGACCCGCGTCCGGGGTCCATCGGGGTGCCGGTGTGGGGTGTCGAGGCCCGGCTGGTGGACGACGAGTGGAACACGATTGCGGAGTCGGGCCGGGTCGGGGAGATCGCCCTGCGCGGGCACAACGTCATGAAGGGGTATCTGGGTCGGCCCGACGCGACCGCCGAGGTGATGCGGGACGGCTGGTTCCGCACCGGTGACCTCGCCCGCTGCGACCACGACGGCTTCTACTACATCGTCGATCGCGCGAAGGACCTCATCGTTCGCGGTGGATTCAACGTCTATCCGCGGGAGGTCGAGGAAGTCCTGATGACCCACGAGGCGGTCTCCCTCGCGGCGGTGATCGGCGTTCCGCACGAGAGCCACGGCGAGGAGGTGAAGGCGTACGTCATCCTCGAGTCGACGGCCCGGATCGGCGAGGCCGAGCTGATCGCGTGGTGCCGGGACCGGATGGCGGGATACAAGTACCCCCGATCCATCGAGTTCACCACCGTCCTTCCGATGACGGCAACCGGCAAGATCCTCAAACGCGAACTCGTCGCACAAGTCTGACCAGGTCGCCCGCGGGGCCCTCGAGTTGGCGCGGTGGCCGCCACACGGCGCGGAGGGTGCGGTCGAGGTGGAGGTCCTCCACCTCGACCACCTTCAGCTCGCCGGACTCGACCTGGGCGGACACCGCGAGGGTGCTCATCACCGCAGGCCCGACCCCGCTGAGCACACTGGTTC
Source organism: Rhodococcus sp. NPDC003348 (assembly GCF_053589375.1). NCBI lineage: Bacteria > Bacillati > Actinomycetota > Actinomycetes > Mycobacteriales > Nocardiaceae > Rhodococcus > Rhodococcus sp. NPDC003348. The sequence continues at coordinate 93,655 of NZ_JBSFRT010000018.1, read as the reverse complement.
TGATGGCAGCAGCGCTTCCGAGTTCGAGAAGCGGTGCTGCCCTGTCGTATTCGTGCAGAGCGAGGTCGAGGGTGGTTCGGGTTCCGGATCCGGGCTCACGGACGACGAGTGGGGTCGCCGCGAGCTCGGCAACCGACAGCGGGCGCCTGCGGCGGGTCCACGGGTGGCGCGGGTCGACCACGACAACCAGGCGGTCGCGCGCGACGGCCACGCTGTGCAGTGCGCGGGGTACCGTCGGGGACTCGACGAACCCCACATCGCACGCGCCCGTGGAGACGTCGTCGAAGACCTGCGTCGAATTGCGCACCTGCAGGTGGATCGTGACGTTCGGATCCATCCGCCGGAACTGACCGAGCCAGGCGGGCATCAGGTGCTCGGCCACCGTCATGCTCGCGCTGACGGTCAGTTCCGCGGCGCGCTTCTCCCGCATGCCCGCGGCGACGTCGAGTAGTTGCCGGGCATCGTCGAGCACCTTTCTGGACCAGTGGGCGATCACCGTGCCCTCGGGTGTCAGCGTCGAGCCCGTGGGCTTTCGCTGCAACAGCGGTGTTCCGACCTGTGCTTCGAGACGTTTGATCGACCGGCTCGCGTTCGGCTGGGCGATTCCGGCGATTCGGGCTGCGGCGCTGAGGCTTCCGTGGTCGTCCACGCCGACGATCAATTCGAGGACGCCGAGATCCGGCCAGCCACTGAACATGCGAACAGCATATGTCATCGCGTCCATGCATATCAGTTCGATATGTGGCAATGGCAAGATGGCGGCTACCGCGGAGGAGCGTGGTGCAGCAGTGTTTTCGGTATGTCCAGTGATGTTCGAGAAGTTGCGCAGTCGAGTGCCGATTCCCGGTCGAATTCGTCCGGTGGTCCGGTCCGGACGCGGGCGGCGGGCGTCGCAGCGGGCGTCGCGCTGTGCGCGGTGGGGGCCGCGTTCGCGATGGGGATCGGCCGCCTGGTCCCGGCGGTCAACCCGATGCTGATCGCGATCGTGACGGGCGCCGTGGTGGCGAACCTCGTCACGGTGCCCGGCTGGATCCGGCCGGGCCTGGACTTCTCGGCCAAACGGCTCCTGCGGGTCGGCGTCGCGCTGCTCGGACTGCAGCTGATGTTCAGCGACGTCGTCGGTCTCGGCTGGGGGGTGATCGCCGTCGTGGTGGCGATTGTCGTGCTCGGCATCGTGGGAACGATGTACGCGGGCAAGCTGCTCGGCCTGACGTGGACGCAGCGCATCCTCATCGCGTGCGGATTCTCGATCTGCGGGGCGGCCGCCGTCGCCGCCGCAGACGGTGTCGTCGATGCCAAGGAGGAGGAGCTGCTCACCGCTGTGGCGTTGGTCGTCGTCTTCGGGACGTTGATGATCCCGGCCGTCCCGCTCCTCGCCCACATCCTCGGACTGACCGACCGGCAGGCGGGGATGTGGGCCGGCGGCTCGATCCACGAGGTCGCGCAGGTGGTGGCGGCCGGTGGCGTGATCGGCGGCGGCGCGCTTGCGGTGGCGACGGTGGTCAAGCTCGCCCGGGTGCTGATGCTGGCCCCCGTGATGGCCTACCTCGGCGCCCGGCAGAGGCGGCTGGCCAAGAATGGCGTTGCGGAATGCAAGCAGCCCCCGCTGGTCCCCGTCTTCGTCATCGGCTTCCTCGCATGTGTGGCACTGCGCTCGAGTGGTCTGTTGCCGCAGGTTCTCGTCGACCAGGCCAAGCTGGCGCAGACCGCGCTGCTGACCACCGCGATGTTCGCCCTCGGTCTCGGTGTCCGGGTGAGCCTGCTCCGTTCGGTCGGCCCCCGGCCGTTCGTACTGGCCGCAGTGTCCACGGTGTGGGTGGCCTCCATCGCACTGGCGGGTACCTGGCTGGTGGCCTGAATCCCGGCGTGGTCGCCGGAACCGCATCTAGGGTGACGGGCGTGAACGTGAACCGCGAAACCGTCGAACTTCGGGGCGGCGCAGGCGTCATCGCCGCCGACCGCTGGACCCCTGCCACCGGAACCGCCGAGCGGGGAGCGGTGGTGATGCTGCACGGAGGCGGCCAGACCCGGCACTCGTGGGACCGGGCCGCGGCAGGGATCGCCGCCGACGGCTGGACCGTCCACACCCTCGACGCCCGTGGTCACGGCGAGAGCGACTGGGCACCGGACGGGGACTACCGGATCGGCGGTCTGGTCGCCGATCTGCGCGGAGTGGTCGATCAACTGGGGGAGCGGCCCGTCGTGTTCGGGGCGTCCCTCGGCGGAATGACCGGACTGATCACCGAGGGCGAGCACCCGGGCACCGTCCGCGCGCTCGTCCTCGTCGACATCACCCCCAAGGTCGAGCCGGAGGGTGTCAAGCGGATCACCGCCTTCATGACCAGCCGTCCCGACGGCTTCGCCGACCTCGACGAGGTCGCCGACGCCGTCGCCGCCTACCAGCCGCACCGCACCCGGCCGGCCAACGTCGAGGGGCTGCGCCGCAACCTCCGTGAACGTGAGGACGGGCGGCTCCACTGGCACTGGGACCCGGCGTTCACCGCCCAGCGCGCCGACGGCGAGACCCCGGTCGGCAGTCACGCCCGCATGGTCGCGGCGGCGCGGGCCGTCACGGTACCGACCCTGCTCGTGCACGGCGGCCGGTCCGACATCGTGAGCGAGGACGGCGTCGCCGAGCTGCTGGAACTGATCCCGCACGCGACGGCGGTCAACGTGTCGGAGGCCGGGCACATGGTCGCCGGTGACGACAACGCCGTGTTCGTCGCCGAGGCGGGCGGCTTCCTCGACGCCCTCCACTCCGGCCGTCACGTCGGGTAGCTGCTGCCCTCGTCGCCCCGCCGCGAGATGATGGACACCCATGCGGCCGCGAGCGCGGATCGCGACGGACACGAAGAGGAGAAACGCAGATGGCCTTCGCAGGCAATGTGGACGAGCTGGCTCTGCTGCAGTCGGTGCGGCTCAAGGGCGCGGTGACGCCCCCAGTGCTCGCCCTGCAGCTGGGGGTCGCGGAGTCCTCCGCGCAGGCCGCGCTCACCGCACTGGTGGAGATGGGCCGCGCCGTCGCCGACGAGAGCGGATCCGTTTCGCTCACCGCGGCGGGCATCGCCGAGCTCGACGATCAGCTGGACGCCGAGCGGGTCTCCATCGACGAGTTTCTCTTCGCCGAGGTCGTCGAGCGGTTCGAGCCCCTGGACGCCGAGTTCGCGGGTGTCGGTGGGGACGCGGACAAGCTGGCCGATCTGGACCGCCGCGCGGCCGATGTCTTCGACGACGTCTCGGCGTACGTGCCCCGGCTCGCGCGCTACCAGGAACTGCTCGCCGACACCGTCGCCGACCCCGACGCCTACGCGGTGGTGTGGTCCGAGCTGCGGCAGGAGATCCTCAGCGCTGCCGGTCGCTGACCCACGCGACGGCCGCGGCCCCCACACCGGACGGTGTGGGGGCCGCGGCCGTTCGGTGCCGAGAGGGATCAGGCCGGCCGGTGGAACCCGTCGACGAACACGGTCGTGATGTCCGCGGCCATCTTCTCCAGGGGCACCGCGTCGGACGGGACGTACCATTGCGAGGTCATCCACACTGCGTTGCGGATGAGCATCCGAAAGACCTCGGGATCGATGTCGTCGCGGAAGGTGCCCGCCTCCACGCCGGCGACGATCGTCTCGGACCAGATGCCCTCGATCTCGGCGCCCTCGTCGCCAAGGCCGGACTCGACCATCCGCTCCTGCATGTAGTCCGGCTCGTTCTGCCAGATCCGGGTGGCGTGCGGGTGGTTCCGGCCGGCCTCGAGCGCGGCGAGGACCAGCATGCGCAGCCGGGTCAGGGGATCCGGGTCGCCCGCCTGGACCGCGCCGAAGCGCTGTTCGAGATCCTGGAAGTACTCGCGGATGATCTCGACGACGATCGCTTCCTTCGACGGGAAGTAGTGATAGAGCGTCCCCGAGTACACGCCGACCGCGTCCGCGATCTGCCGGACCGTGGTTGAGGCAACGCCCTTCGCGGCGAAGACCTCCGCCGCGCGGTCGAGTATCTGGCGTTTGCGTTCCTGCGGGTCCATGAGCTGCACAGTATCGGGTGTCCGCTGAGCTGATCGAACGCTTGATCAACATTCGTGACCGGCCCCACACTTGCCGCCGCGATCCGGAACCGGCCGGATCCGCGGACGAGGAGGCATGTATGGGTGTGTTGACGGGGCGGGTGGCGCTGGTGACCGGTGCCGGACAGGGGATCGGGCGCGGGATCGCGTTGGCCCTGGCGTCCGAGGGTGCGGCGGTCGCGGTGGTCGGGCGGACCCCGGCGCCCCTGGAGGCCACGGTCGCCGAGATCAGGCGGCGCGGTGGCGACGCGGAGGTCTTCCGTTGTGATGTCACCGATCTGGACGCCATCCGGCGCACGGTCGCCGGGGTCGTCGACAGATTCGGCGGCCTGACGATTCTGGTCAACAACGCACAGACGGCGGCGCACGGCCGGCTGCTGGATCTGGACGAGGGTGTCTACGACGAGGCGGCGGCCTCCGGTCCGCTGGCGACGCTTCGGCTGATGCGCGAATGTCATCCACACCTGCGCGGCGGAGGGTCGGTGGTGAACCTGGCGTCGTCGGCGGGTGTCCGGTGGGACCCTTCGGGATTCGGTGGGTACGCGGCGGCCAAGGAGTCGATCCGAGTCTTCACCCGCACCGCGGCGTGCGAATGGGGCGGCGACGACATCCGCGTCAATGCGGTGCTGCCGCTGGCGGACACCCCGATGATGCGCGAGTGGAGTGAACTGGCTCCGCAGGAGTACCGGGCGTATCTGGAGACGGTGCCGTTGGGTCGGTTGGGCGACGCGGAACACGACATCGGGCCCGCGGTGGTGTTCCTGTGCAGTCCGGCCGCCCGATACGTGACCGGACATTCGCTGACGGTCGACGGTGGACAGGCGCTGATGCGCTGAACCAGCGAACTCACCGAACCGGCGGAAAAGAGTACAGCTCAACGGAACAACGATTCTTCGGCCGCCGCATCCCTCGTAGTGTCGCTCGAAACCGACGCAGCGGCGGGCCGTTCGCGACAGGACGGCCGGCCCGGTTCGGCTACACGGCGGCTGGGCCGCCTCGAATGCACGGCGGCTGGGCCGCCTCGAATGCACGGCGGCTGGGCCGCCTCGAATGCACGGCGGCTGGGCCGCCTCGAACACACCGAAGGGAAGGACCGTGGCAATGCAGGAGCTCGACTGCCGGACATGTGGGAATCCGGTGCTGGTGGAGACGTACAGCCCCACCCACACCAGCGTCCAGTGGCTCGAGGATGCGTCGGTGCGGTGCGCCGAGTTTCGCGCACTCGCACAGCAGGGTGTGAACACCGCGAGCGTGCCCTCCTGCGCCGCGCTCAAGGCCACGGTGGACGAGGCGGTCCGCAGCGGCCGCCTCGTGGAGTCGGGGCGCACCTACCCCGTTCCCGGCCGTCTGCGTTGAACGCGCTGTATCTCGCGCCGTAGGACCCTGTCGTGCCCCGGTGTCGTCAACCAACCAGGGACTTCCGGCACGACGACCGATCGACCGGTCGGGACAGCCCGCCCGACCGGTGACCACAGGATCAATTTGGAGGAGACATGACCGTCGACTCGGCCACCGAGCCCGAAGTCAGGAACATCGAGACCGGGAGCAACCCCACCCGCTATGCACGCGGCTGGCACTGCATCGGTCTGGCGGACTCGTTCCGCGACGGCAAGCCGCATCAGGTGAAGATCTTCGGCACCGACCTGGTGGTGTGGGCGGACACCGCCGGAAAGCTCAACGTGCTGGACGCATTCTGCCGGCACATGGGCGGCAACCTGGCGATGGGTGAGATCAAGGGCGACGACATCGCCTGCCCGTTCCACGACTGGCGGTGGGGCGGAAAGGGTCGCTGCACGTCCATTCCCTACGCGCGCCGGGTACCTCCGCTCGCGAAGACGCGGAGCTGGATCAGCCTGGAGCGCAACGGATTGTTCTTCGTCTGGAACGATCCGCAGGGCAACCCGCCCCCGCCCGAGGTCACCATCCCCGAGATCGAGGGGTGGGGCACCGACGAGTGGAGCGAATGGACCTACACGTCCTTCCTCGTCGAGGGCTCGAACTGCCGTGAGATCGTCGACAACGTCGTCGACATGGCGCACTTCTTCTACGTGCACTTCCAGATGCCGGAGTTCTTCAAGAACGTCTTCGAGGGTCACGTCGCGTCGCAGCACATGCGCTCGTACGGGCGCGACGACATCCAGACCGGTGTGCAGTTGGACATGCCCGACGCCGAGACGGTGTCGGACGCGTCGTACCACGGTCCGTCCTTCATGCTCGACACCGTTTACACGATCGCGGGCGGGAACAAGGTCGAGACCAAGCTGATCAACTGTCACTACCCGGTCACCCAGGACTCGTTCGTGCTCCAGTTCGGCACCACGGTCAAGCGGATGGAGGGCGTCTCCGACGAGGAGGCCACGGCGATGGCGACGATGTTCACCGAGGGTGTCGAGACCCAGTTCAAGCAGGACATCGAGATCTGGAAGCACAAGTCCCGGATCGAGAACCCGCTGCTGACCGAGGAGGACGGTCCGGTGTACCAGCTGCGGCGCTGGTACCAGCAGTTCTACGTGGACGTCGAAGACGTCACCGAGGACATGACCAAGCGGTTCGAGTTCGAGGTCGACACCACCCGGGCCCGGCAGAACTGGGCCACCGAGGTCAAGGAGAATCTCGCCAAGATGGCGGCCGAGCAGTAGTCGGTCCGATCGCGAACTGTGCCCCCTGTGTGAACACGCAGGGGGCACAGCTGTTTTCGTCGATCGGACGCGACGGTTGGTTCCGAACGGTGTCGTCGGACCGAGGTGGCGAGCCTCAGGCGGGGACACCGTGCATCGAGCGTGGCTCGTCGATCCGGCGCCATGCCGTCAGCGCCGCCATGCGCACCGGCGCGACCAGGGCCCAGGCATTGATCCGGTCGCTCGGTCCGCAGGCGGAGATCGCGCCGACCGTGGTCCGTCCGTCGCCGATCGCCGCGGCCACGCAGGACGCGCCGACCACCGCTTCGTTCCGATCGAATGCGACCGACCGCTCACGGATGCCGGCGAACTCGCGGCGCAGTTCCGACGGGTCCGCAATGCTGTGCGGGGTGGCGGCGGCCCGGTCGGCCATCGCGAGTTCCGGATCCGCACCGGTCGCCGCGAGCATCGCCTTGCCGAGGGCGGTGTGGACCGCCGCCCGGCGCCCTCCGACCCGGGACGGAAGCGTCATGGAGAAGCCGTTGCCGATTCGCTCGAGGTAGAGCACATCGGGTCCGTCGAGCACCGCGAGATGGATCGTCAGGCCGGTGGTGGCGTGCAGTTGGTGCATGACCGGCAGCGCGGCGCGGTGCACGCTGTCGTGGTGCCGGGCGAGCGACCCGAGCTCGAACATCTTCATGCCGAGTTCGTAGGCGTGCCCACGGCGCCGGATCCACTGCAGGCGAAGGAGTTGCACGAGCATTCGGTGCGTGGACGACCGCGGGAAGCCGGTGCGCCGGGACAGCTCCGAGAGGGTGAGGCGCTCGCTGTCGTTGAAGGCATCGAGCAGGATCGAGACGCGGTCGAGCACTGCGACCGGGGAGTTTTCTTCGCTCGACATGGTGTTTCGCGGACCTCCGTAATCGATACGTCGACGAGCCGGGGACGCACCACGGGTCGCCATTGAGCAAGCGATCAATCAATATGAGAGCGACTATAGCAGCGGTCGTGACGGCCGTCACGTTGCCGGGTTGGGCCGGCCCGCCCGCTGCGGGTCGCGCGCCTTCGTGACCCCGGCGGCGAGTACGGCACGGCCCTCGCCGCCGCCGTCCAGCAGACGGTTCGTCCGCGTCGTCACCCGCCAGCCGTGGGCGGTCCGGGCCAGTTCCCACCGGTTCGCGCTCAGCCGGGTGACCCGGAAGCTCTCGTCGTTGGGGTGTTTGGTGACCAGTTGCGTGTAGAGCGTGGCCACCGCGGTGTCGCCGGTGACGGTGACGTGGGCGGGGCCTGCGACGTGCCCGCATCCGCCGTCGACGAACCCCACGTGCATCTCCGAGGACACCATTGCCGCGATCTCCGCGCGACCCTCGAGGCGCCCGGTGTCGACGTCGTACACCCCGTCCTCGGTCCAGATCTCCGCCACGACCCGCTCGGCGCGGGTGTCGACGGCCGGGCCGTACGAGTAGATGAGCGTGGTGATGTCGAGATGGTCCTGGAGGAGACGGACCCGTTCCTCGAGCGTCCGCAGGCGCCGCTCCGTGTTGTCGGCGTCCACCCTGTCGACGTTTTCGTTGATGGTCATCGCGGTCCTTTCGATGGGCCCGGGCGCGGGGTGCGGAACCGGGAAAGCCGTCGCCCTTCCTAGCCGAGGGCGTTCGGGTCCGCCGCCGGGTTTCCGTCCAGCCGAATGCGGATTCGGTTCGGGCTCGCGCGCTTTCGTGGCTTCTCCCAGTGCGAACCGAGACCGTTCCGTTCATCGGAACACCGCTGTCGGCTCGCAGCGGCGCTGACTACGGTTCGCGGACAGGGCGAAATGTGATCCCGGTGACGGACCGGGCCCTCGCGGGGCCACCGGGCCGCCCCGGATCTTCGTGGTGCCGGCCGTTCCGGTCTTCGGTGGGGGACACCGTCCGGCCACCGCGGTTTGAATTACATCGAATGTGAGGATGCAATGGGACAGGTGCTCGACCGGATCATGGCGCACGCGGACGAGATTCGTGCGCAGGCCCCCGAAGGGGACAGGCTGATGCGCCTGCCGGACACCACGGCCAAGACGCTGCGGGAATCCGGCGTGATCCGGATGCTGCAGCCGAAGGAGTACGGCGGGTTCGAGGCGCACCCGCGCGAGTTCGCGGAGACCGCGATGGCGATCGGCGCAATCGACGGTGCCACCGGATGGGTCTCCGGGATCGTCGGTGTCCACCCGTGGGAGCTCGCCTTCTTCGACCCGAAGGCGCAGGACGAGGTCTGGGGCGCCGACCACGACATGTGGATGGCCTCGCCGTACGCGCCGATGGGCGTCGCGGTCCCCGTGGACGGCGGCTACATTCTCACCGGCCGATGGTCGTTCTCGTCCGGCACCGACCACTGCGGGTGGGTCATGATCGGTGCCGCGGTCGGCGACAAGGACGGCAACCGCACCGACCAGGTCCTGCACGTGCTGCTCCCGCGCAGCGACTACGAGATCGACCAGGACAGCTGGAATGTGATCGGCCTGCGCGGGACCGGCTCGAAGGACCTGATCGTCAAGGATGCGTTCCTCCCGTCCCATCGCACGATCGATGCCGACATCGTCCTCAGCGGCAACGGTGCCAAGCACGCCGGTCGCGACGAGACGCTGTACAAGTTCCCGTTCTCGTACATCTTCCCGCTGGGCATCACCTCGTCGCTGATCGGCATGACCGAGGGCGCGCTGGCCTGCTACATCGCCGCGCAGAAGGAACGCGTCCAGGTCACCGGTGTCCCCATCAAGGAGGACCCGTACGTCCTCTTCGCGATCAGCGAGGCCGCATCGGAGATCTCCGCCGCGCGAATCACGTTGCTGGAGAAGGTCGACCGCTTCTGGGACAAGACCGATCGCGGCGAGGAGATCGGCTTCGAGGAGCGGGCGATCGGCCGCCGCACCCAGATCTCCTCCGCGTGGCGAGCGGTGCGGGCCATGGACGAGGTCTTCGCCCGTGCCGGCGGTGGCGCGGTGCACCTGAAGACGCCGATGCAGCGGTTCTGGCGCGACGCGCACGTCGGTCTCACCCACGCCATTCACGTGCCCGGCATGATCTACCACTCCGCGGCCCTCACCCAGCTCGGTGGCGACCCGCAGGGCGCGTACCGCGCCATGATCTGACCGCGCGCACCGCGGAATGATCTGACCCCCTTCACCATTCGAGGACGACTGACATGACAGAACTGAGAGGTCTCGGCTACCTCCGCATCCAGACACGGGACGTGCCGCGCTGGCGTGAGCTGCTCCTGGACGGTCTCGGCATGGCCGAAGGTTCCGGCCCCGAGCCCGACGGCTTCTACGCCCGCGTCGACGAACGTCGCGCCCGCATCGCGGTGCTTCCCGGTGATTCCGACAGGGCCCTGGCCGTCGGCTGGGAGGTGCGTGACGAGTTCGCGCTCGAGCGGGTGCGTGAGGGCGTCGAGAAGTCCGGACGGACCGTCGAGGTGTTGTCGCGGAAGGACAGCACGTACCTCGACGCCGAGCAGGCGATCGCGTTCGCCGACCCGGCGGGCACCCGCCTCGAGGTGTTCCACGGCCCGGTTCTCGACCACACCCCCGTGGTGACGCCCTTCGCCGGACGCTGGGTAACCGGCGGGCTCGGTCTCGGTCACGTGGTGCTGCCGGCGGCGAACTTCGACGAGACGTACGAGTTCTACACCCAGGTCCTCGGCTTCCTGCCGCGCGGCTCGATCCGGCTCGACGACGAAGGCCTGTCCCGGGTGCGCTTCCTCGGCATCAACGAGCGCCACCACAGCCTCGCGCTGTGCCCCGCTCCGCCGAACGAGGAGCCGGGCCTCGTCCACCTGATGACCGAGGTCGACACCCTCGACGCGGTCGGCCAGGCGCTGGACCGGGTCAACCGCAACGACTTCTCGATCTCGTCGACGTTGGGCCGGCACACCAACGACAAGATGATCTCGTTCTACGTCCGCGCCCCCGGCGGGTGGGATCTCGAGTTCGGTACCGAGGGCATGCTCGTCGACGAGCGGCACTACACGTCGGAGGAGATCACCGCCGACGCCTACTGGGGTCACGACCAGTCGGCGGCCGAGCCCCTCGCCGCCTTCATTCCCTGACGTGCCGACCCGGGGTGGGGTGACTCAGGTCACCTCACCCCCTTTCGGGGGTGGTTCGGACGTGAGCCGCGTCACTACCTTTTCTCGCAGTCCCGGCGAGCACGCCGGGCCCCATCTGCTCTGAGAAGAGGGACCCATGACGACAGTGTCGCCAGCGTCGGAGACCGCGGCAGCGCCCGCGACTCGGACGAGCGTGCGCCGAGTGGCCGTCGCCAGTTGCATCGGCACCACCATCGAGTTCTACGACTTCTTCATCTACGGGACGGCCGCCGCGCTGGTCTTCCCGACCGTGTTCTTCCCCGCCCTCGGTTCCACCGCGGGCACTGTGGCCTCGTTCGCCACGTTCGCGGTCGCGTTCATCGCCCGCCCGGTCGGGGCGATGCTCTTCGGGCACTACGGTGACCGGATCGGGCGGAAGAAGACCCTGGTCTCCACCCTGCTCCTGATGGGCATCTCGACGCTGCTCATCGGCCTGCTGCCCAGCGCCGACACGATCGGCGTCGCGGCCCCCCTGATCCTGGTGCTGCTGCGGTTCGCGCAGGGCTTCGCGGTCGGCGGCGAATGGGCCGGCGCGACTCTGCTCACCGCCGAATACGCACCCCCCGGCAAACGCGGCCTCTACGCGATGTTCCCGCAGCTCGGTCCGGCCATCGCCTTCATCCTCTCCTCGGGAACCTTCCTGGTCACCGGTTCGATCCTCGGCGACACCAACGACACCTTCCTCGCCTGGGGCTGGCGGGTGCCGTTCCTGTTCTCCATCGTGCTCGTGGCGATCGGCCTCTACATGCGCCTGGCGATCGAGGAGACGCCCGTCTTCCGGGCGAATCAGGCTGCGCCGCAGGAGGTGCGGCGGCTGCCCTTCGCGGACGCCTGGCGTCACCAGAGCAAGGAGATCATGCTCTCCGCCGGAGCCCTGGCCACCCTGTTCGCGTTCTTCTACATGGGCACCGCGTTCCTGACCAGCTACGGCACCAAGACGCTCGGCTTCTCGCGACCCTTCGTGCTCTCCGTCGGCATCGCTTCGGCGTTCGTGTTCGGGGCCGCGATCATCGTCTCCGCGCTGTACTCGGACCGGATCGGTCGCCGCAAGGTGATCATGGCGTCCTGCGTCGCGGCACTGGTCTGGGCGCTGGCACTGTTCCCGCTCCTCGACACCGGTTCGCCGGCCGCGTTCGCGATCGGCATGTTCGGCACGCTGACGATCTTCGGCGTCGCGTACGGCCCCTGCGGCGCACTGCTGCCGGAGATGTTCCACACCCGCTACCGGTACACCGGTGCCGGGCTCGGATACAACCTCGCCGGCGTGCTCGGCGGCGCGATCCCGCCGCTGATCGCGGCGCCACTCGCGTCCTCCTTCGGGGGCATCGCCATCGGCGTGATGCTGGCCGCGCTCGCAGTGCTCAGCTTCTTCTGCACCCGGGCCCTGGTCGAGACGAAAGACCTGTCGCTCTAGCTCGGACGGGCGGGGTGTTCGGTTCCCGGACAGTTACCGGCACCTCGCCCGCAGGAGTATGTCGTGGGTCACAATTGTGTGAGTAGCTTCGATTTCAGAGGCATCCGGCCGCCGGGTGCGAGGGAGGACTGACGATGACCGGGACCGCGCCCGCCGCGCCGAGTGCACTGCCCAGCTACGGGTCGGGTGTGTGGGACGCCCCGATGCTGGGGGACACCATCGGCGGCAACCTGGACCGGACGGTGGCCGCGTACGGCGACCGTGACGCCCTCGTCGACCACGCCGGTGGCAGGCGCTGGACGTATGCCGAGTTCGGCGCCGAGGTCGACGCCCTCGCTGCCGGACTCCTGGGGCGCGGAGTGCGCAAGGGGGACCGGGTCGGCATCTGGTCCCCGAACTGCCCGGAATGGACGATCGTGCAGTACGCGACCGCGAAGATCGGCGCCATCCTGGTCAACATCAACCCCGCCTACCGGTCACACGAGCTGCAGTACGTGCTCGAGCAGGCCGGCATCGCGATGCTGATCTCCGCGGCGAGTTTCAAGACCTCCGACTACGCCGCGATGATCGAGCTGGTACGGCCGAACTGTCCGGACCTGGACTCGGTGATCCTGCTCGGCAGTGACGCGTGGCATCGGCTCGTCGCCGACGGGCGCGCCGCGCACACCGCCGACCCGACCGCGGTGGCGCAGGCCCAGGCCGCGCTGTCCGCGGACGATCCGATCAACATCCAGTACACCTCGGGCACAACGGGATTCCCGAAGGGTGCCACGCTCAGTCACCACAACATTCTCAACAACGGCTACTTCGTCGGCGAGTTGTGCCACTACACCGAGCTCGACCGCGTGTGTATCCCGGTGCCGTTCTATCACTGCTTCGGCATGGTCATGGGGAACCTCGCCTGCACCAGCCACGGTGCCGCCATGATCATCCCGGCGCCGGCGTTCGACCCGAAGGCCACCCTCGCTGCCGTGCAGGCAGAGCGCTGCACGTCCCTGTACGGGGTGCCGACGATGTTCATCGCCGAGCTCGCCGACCCGGACTTCGCGAGCTACGACCTGTCGAGCCTGCGGACCGGCATCATGGCGGGATCGCCCTGCCCGGTCGAGGTGATGAAGCAGGTCATCGAACAGATGGGCATGAGCGAGGTCTCCATCTGCTACGGCATGACCGAGACCTCGCCGGTCTCGCTGCAGACCCGCTCCGACGACACCATCGACCAGCGCGTGTCCACCGTCGGCCGGGTCGGCCCGCACCTGGAGGTCAAGATCGTCGATCCGGCAACGGGATTGACTGTGCCGCGCGGTGAGCCGGGGGAGTTGTGCACTCGCGGCTACTCGGTGATGCTCGGCTACTGGAACAACCCGGAGAAGACCGCCGAGGCCATCGATGCGGCGAGGTGGATGCACACCGGCGACATCGGGGTGATGGACGCGGACGGGTACGTCGCGATCACCGGACGTATCAAGGACATGGTGATCCGCGGCGGCGAGAACATCTACCCGCGCGAGATCGAGGAGTTCCTCTACACCCACCCCGACATTCTCGACGCGCAGGTGATTGGTGTGCCCGACGACAGGTACGGCGAGGAATTGATGGTGTGGGTGCGGATGCGCGAGGGCGCCGCACCGCTCGACGCCGATGCGCTGCGCGACTACTGCGCCGGCAAACTCGCCCACTACAAGATCCCCCGCTACGTCCACGTCGTCGACGAGTTCCCGATGACGGTCACCGGCAAGGTCCGCAAGATCGAGATGCGCGAGAAGTCGCTCGAGCTGATCGGCCGGGGCTAGGGCAGCGGACCCATGACAGCGGACGGTGCACTGACGGTCCGGCCCGAGATCGCGCTGTCCTGGAAGCGATCCGCGCTCAGCGGGGTCGACCCGGGCCGTGCGTTCGAGGGCACCCCGACCGACGACCTGGACTTCACCAGCCGGCTGCTTCGCGCGGCCCGGCCGGTGCTCGACGAGGTCGGCCTGCAGATCGCGGGCACCGAACTGTGTCTGCTGCTGGCCGACCCGGATTGCCGCATCGTGGCCCGGGTGTTCGACAACCCGGCGGTGGAACGGCGGATGGAACGCCTCGGCGTCGTCGTCGGATCACGTTTCGGGGAGGACCGGGCGGGGACCAACGCGCTCGGGACCCCGCTGGAGGTGCGCCGCGGCGTCGTGGTCAACGGTGCCGAGCACTACCTCGAGCAGTTCAAGGACCTGAGCTGCTACGGGCACCCGATCATCCACCCGGTGACCCGCCGAGTCGAAGGCATCCTCGACATGACCTGCATCGGTCCGCAGGTGAACTCGCTGTTCGCGCCGTTCCTCCAGCGAGCCGCCGCCGACATCGAGGGACGGCTGCTGGCCGGGGCACGCGCATCCGAGCAGCGACTCGTCGATGCGTTCCACCGGGTCTCACCCCAGCGGCAGACCGCCGTCGCCGCGATCGGGGAGGATCTCCTGCTGTCCAACCGCGCGGCCCAGGAGATGCTCGATGGCACCGATCACGCGGTGCTGCGCGGACTGGCCGCGGATCTGAAACCCGACCAGTCCAGAACCGTGCACCTCGAACTCGCGTCCGGGGAGGCGGTCACCGTGCGGGCCGACCGGGTCGCGGGTGCGGACGGCGGGGCGTTGTTTCTCGTGCAGCCCGTCGACCGTCAGGCAACCCCGGTGCCGAGGGGGAGCGCGAGAGTCGAACCGGGGCAGCGGGTCCGGCGTGAACTCGAGCGGCTTCGGACCGTGTCCGGATCCGTGGCGGTGCTCGGTGAACCCGGGTCGGGGCGCACCGTCGCCGCCCGGGATGTCGCTGGTGACGATCCGGCGCGGTGGTTCGATGCGTCGGACATCGTGCTGCGTGGTCTCGATTCCTGGATCGGCGATCTCGCTCCGTGTCTGGTCGGACGTGGCGTCGTCGTCGTTGAGGAGGCGCAGTTGCTGCCGGAGGCGGTGCTACCACTGCTGGCCGCGGCGCTCGCCGGCGAGGAACCGCGCATCGTGCTCACCGCTTGCCCCGAGGTCGACCTGCCCCGGCCGGTCGCGTCACTGATGGCGCGGTGTCCCGAGCGGGTGACGCTGCCCCCGCTGCGCGAGCGTCGCGACGAGGTGGCCGACCTCGCGCAGGCGATGCTCGACGAGTGCGCGCCGGGAACCCGCCTCACCGGCTCGGCGCGCGAGGCCGTGGCGGCGGCCCGGTGGCCAGGGAACCTCGCCGAGCTGAGAGTGGTGATGGCGCAGGTGGCGGCCGCCCCCCGCGCCGCGATCACGGTCGACGACCTGCCACCGCGGTATCGGACCTCCGATCGGGTGAGCAGGCTCGGTGGCCGTGAGCGGGCCGAGCGTCAGGCGATCGTCGACGCGCTCGCGGACTGCTCCGGAAACAAGGTGCACGCGGCCGCGCAGCTGGGGATCAGTCGCAGCACCCTGTACACCCGCATGCGCGCACTCGACGTGAGCGCTTCGCGTCCGTGAGTTGATTTCCCCGGTCACTCACGGCCGGCGCAGCTGCACAGGTGTCCGAACCTTGGACAGTTGGCAGCCCGGAACTTCGAGAACTATGGCGTACGTCACATCGTCAGTTCGAAGGAGTTCCGATGACAGCGATCGCCGACTTCCCGCTGGCCGCCCGGGTCCAGGGTTTCCTGGCCGGAGGCCCGAAGAAGCTCTTGATCGGGGGCGAGTGGGTGGAGGCGGCCTCCGGTCGCACCTTCCCGACGTACGACCCGGCCACCGGCAACGTGCTCACCGAGGTCGCGCACGGCCAGGCCGAGGACGTCGACCGGGCGGTGCGGGCCGCACGGCGGGCGTTCGACGAGGGGTCGTGGGCGTCGATGAAGCCGAATCAGCGGGAACGGCTGATCTGGCGTGTCGGGGACATCCTCAGTGAGCGAGCCGAGGAGTTCGGACAGTTGGAGGCCCTCGACAACGGCAAGTCCGCGGGCATCGCGTCCGCCGTCGACGTGGCCTGGGCCGCGGACGTGTTCCGCTACTACGCGGGCTGGGCCACCAAGATCGAGGGCAGCACCGTCAACGTGTCGATGCCGTTCGCCCCGGATGCCCAGTTCCACGCCTACACGCTGCGCGAACCGGTCGGCGTGTGCGGGCTGATCGTGCCGTGGAACTTCCCGCTGCTGATGGCGGCGTGGAAGCTGGCTCCCGCCCTCGCCGCCGGCAACACCGTCATCCTCAAGCCTGCCGAGCAGACACCCCTCACCGCACTGCTGCTCGGAGAGGTGTTCCAGGAAGCCGGATTCCCGCCCGGCGTGGTCAACATCGTCAGCGGCTTCGGCGACGCCGGCGCCGCGCTCTCGGCCCACGAGAGTGTCGACAAGATCGCGTTCACCGGATCGACCGAGGTGGGCAAGAAGATCGTCGACGCGGCGAAGGGCAACCTGAAGAAGGTCACCCTCGAACTCGGCGGCAAGAGCCCGAACATCGTGTTCGCGGACGCGGACTTCGACGCCGCCGTGGAGGGGTCGCTGAACGCCTGGCTGTTCAATCACGGGCAGTGCTGTGTCGCGGGGACTCGACTCTTCGTGGAGGACAAGATCTTCGACGAGTTCACGCAGGCCGTCGCAAGCGCCGCCAGTCAGGTGAAGATCGGCCCCGGCCTCGATCCCGCCACCCAGCTCGGGCCGCTGGTGTCGCAGGAACAGTTCGACAAGGTCACCGGCTACCTCGCCGCCGGGCTCGCGGACGGCGCGCGGGCGCTGACGGGCGGCAAGCGCTGGGGCGAGACCGGCTACTTCGTCGAACCGACCGTGTTCGTGGACGTCAAGCCCGAGTTCTCGATCGTGCGCGAGGAGATCTTCGGTCCCGTCGTCGCGGCGCTGCCGTTCAACGCGGAGACCGGCGTCGCCGCCGCGGCCAACGACTCGATCTACGGCCTGGCCGCGGGAATCTGGACCAAGGACATCTCCAAGGCGCACCGCACCGCCCGGCAGATCAAGGCCGGGTCGGTGTGGATCAACCAGTACAACGGCTTCGACACCGCGATGCCGTTCGGCGGCTACAAGCAGTCCGGCTGGGGTCGCGAGCTGGGTGCCGCCGGCCTCGACGCCTACACCATCACCAAGTCCGTCAACGTCGCGCTGTGACAGTACGACCCGACCCTCCAACCCCCGACCGGTTCGTTCGAAGAAGGAGAAACACATGAAGACCACAGCTGCAGTCCTGCTCGAGGCCGGTAAGCCGTTCGAGATCATGGAACTCGAACTCGACGGACCCGGTCCGGGCGAGGTACTGATCAAGTACACCGCCGCGGGCCTGTGTCACTCGGACCTGCACCTGACGGACGGGGACCTGCCGCCGAGGTACCCGATCGTCGGCGGGCACGAGGGCTCCGGGATCATCGAGGAGGTCGGCCCGGGCGTCACCAAGGTCAAGCCGGGCGATCACGTCGTGTGCAGTTTCATCCCGAACTGCGGCACCTGTCGCTACTGCTCGACGGGTCGGCAGAACCTGTGCGACATGGGCGCCACCATCCTCGAGGGGTCGATGCCGGACGGCACGTTCCGGTTTCACTCCAAGGGAACGGATTTCGGTGCGATGTGCATGCTCGGCACCTTCGCCGAGCGGGCCACCATCTCCCAGCACTCGGTCGTCAAGGTGGACGACTGGCTGCCGCTCGAGACCGCGGTTCTCGTCGGGTGTGGCGTGCCGTCCGGGTGGGGCACCGCCGTCAACGCGGGTAATCTGCGTGCCGGGGACACCGCCGTCGTCTACGGCGTCGGAGGGCTCGGCATCAACGCGATCCAGGGTGCGGTGAGCGCGGGCTGCAAGTACGTCGTGGCGGTGGACCCGGTTCCGCTCAAGCGGGAGACCGCGCTGAAATTCGGTGCCACACACGCCTTCCCCGATGCGGCGAGCGCGGCCGAGAAGGTGGCGGAGCTGACCTGGGGACAGGGCGCGGATGCGGCCCTCATCCTGGTCGGCACCGTCGACGAAGAGGTCGTCTCCGCCGCGACCGCCGTGATCGGCAAGGGCGGCACCGTCGTCATCACTGGACTCGCCGACCCAACGAAGCTGACCGTGCACGTCTCGGGCTGCGACCTGACCCTGAACCAGAAGACCATCAAGGGGTCGCTGTTCGGGTCGATGAACCCGCAGTACGACATCGTCAAGCTGCTGCGTCTCTACGATGCGGGCCAGCTGAAACTCGACGAGTTGGTCACCACGCAGTACCGCCTCGAAGACGTCAACCAGGGCTACCAGGACCTGCGAGACGGCAAGAACATTCGAGGCGTGATCGTGCACTCGCAGTAGTCCGTGCCGTCGCGGGGGTTCCTCTCGGTGCCGCACTGTGCCACCATCGAAGGGTTACAGACTTCTCGTGCGGTTCGGTGTCCGAGAGGAGATCCGCAATGTTCTGGAACATCGTTGGCACCATCATCTTCGGTGCCGTCATCGGGGTACTCGCCCGCCTCGTCCTGCCCGGCAAGCAGGAGATGGGGTGGGTGATCACCGTGGTGCTCGGCATCGCGGGCGCACTCATCGGGTACTGGGTGTGGAACGGCCTGCTCGGCAAGGGTGACACCAGTGGGATCGACTGGATCCGCTGGGTCATCAGCATCGCGGCCGCAGCCGTGCTCGCTCTCGGGTACCAGGCGATCTCGCGGGGTATGGACCACTCCGGTCACGCCAGACACGCGTAGTCCTCGGGTGACGCCCGCTCGGCGTCGTCCGGGTGCATGATCACCGAGATCCCCCCGCGCCGGACCGCGCGGGGGGATCCCACGCGTGCGAGGATCCCCTCAGGGGTGCGCACGGACAATCATCGGAGGACATGCGCTGTGGTGGTGGACGCCGGTCGCAGAACCTACGCGATCGCGGTGGTTCTCGCCGCCCTTGCCGGCTACGTCGACGCGATGGGGTTCATCACGCTCGGCGGATTCTTCGTCTCGTTCATGAGCGGTAACACCACCAGGATGGGTGTCGCCGTCGTCGACGGAAACTGGCACCCGGCGCTCGTCGGTGCAGGGGTCATCGGCCTGTTCGTGCTCGGAGTCGTCCTCGGCGCGCTCGTCGGTGAACGGGCCGGGACCCGGCGCGGCTCGGTGGTCATGATCGTGGTGGCCGTCCTGGTCTCGATCGCGGCAGTGGTGTCCGGCTTCGGTCCGGAGCAGGTTGTCATCGCGGCACTGGCACTGGCGATGGGTGCCGAGAACACGGTGTTCGACCGCGGCGACGGGGCGTCGATCAGCCTGACCTACATGACCGGGACGCTGGTGAAACTGGGGCGCAGCATCGCCGCCGCCGTGACGGGTGGTCCGCGCTGGGAGTGGTCCCGGTACGCGGGTCTGTGGGGCGGACTGCTGGCGGGCGTGGTCGCCGGGACCGCCGCCCACCGTGGCATCGGGCTGGCGGGGTTGTGGGTCGCCGTCGTGACGGCGCTGGCGCTCGCGGTGGCCTTCGCGAACCGGTCCCGCTCGGCCTGAACCCGCTCGGAATCAGGCCGCGGCCTCACCGCGGCGGATACATGATGACGCCGACCCCGGCCAGGCAGATCAACGCCCCGATCACGTCCCACCGGTCGGGGCGGAAGCCGTCGAAGGCCATCGCCCACGCCAGCGAGCCGGCGACGAAGACTCCGCCGTACGCGGCCAGGATGCGTCCGAAGTTCGCGTCCGGCTGCAGCGTGGCGACGAAACCGTAGACGCCGAGCGCGATCACCCCGAGCCCGGCCCACAGCCAGCCGCGGTGCTCGCGCACACCCTGCCACACCAGCCACGCGCCGCCGATCTCGAACACGGCGGCGACGGCGAACAGGGCGACGGACTTCGCGACGGTCATGGGCGCGACGATATCCGCGAACCGGATTCGGGTCGGGGCGGACCTCGCAACGGGGCCGGTGGGCCTACCGTGGACGGTGTGCAGGCGCGGCGAGCGGCCGACGGCCACCGCCTCGCGTCACACTCCCGGCGCCAGTGCCGCGACGGTCATTCGCCGCAGCACGTCGCGGGTGTGCGTGGGGGTGGTCCGCGCCGCGCTGTGCGGTGTCGAGTTGATCAGGCCGAAGGTTGCGTGCGCCTTGGTTCGGGCCTCGGTCTCCGACAATGCCGGGTCCGTTTCCCGCAGCACCTGCACCCACAGCTCGACGTACCGGCGCTGGAACTGGCGCACCTGCCGGCGCGCGGCCTCGGGCAGCGACCCGAGATCGCGGTCCTGGACCCGGATCAGGTCGGACTCGCCGAGTGCGAAGTCCAGATGGAACTCGATCAGACCGGCGAGCGCGGAGTGCGCGTCCCGCGCGGATTCGACCACGTCGGTGCCGCCGTCGAACAGGCGCGCACTGATATCCACCAGCAGTTCGACCAGCAACGCCTCCTTGTTGGAGAAGTGCCGGTAGACGGCGGGGCCGCTGATGCCCACCGCGGAGCCGAGGTCCTCGAGGCGCACCCCGGCGTATCCGCGCTCGGCGATCAACCGGGAGGCGGCCTGCAACAGCTGACGGCGCCGGTCGGCCTTGGCCTGGCTGCGACGGGTGGGTGCCGGAGCTTCCGCGGTGTTCGGGTCCGACACGCGGGTTCTCCTCTCCGGATGGGGGTCTGGACAACTCAGTTAAGCACAGTTATCTTAAATTCGGTTATTGATAGTTAACCGAAATGGTGTCGACGGCAACGTTGGTGCCGGAGCCACGAGTGGCACGGACCGGACAGGCGGCGAGATGGGCTTCGACCGAGCAGGCAACAGGGACGATCACGAGCGGTTGGTGAAGGAGCTGCGCGAGCGGCTCGCGACCGCGGCCCTCGGCGGCAGTGAGAAGTCGCGGCAGCGGCACGTCGACCGCGGCAAGCTGCTCCCGCGCGACCGGGTGAACACGCTGCTGGACGCGGGCAGCCCGTTCCTGGAGTTCTCGCCGTTGGCGGCGAACGGCCTCTACGGCGACGAGTGCCCCGGCGCGGGCATGATCGCCGGGATCGGCCGGGTCTCCGGCCGCGAGTGCGTGATCGTCGCAAACGACGCCACGGTCAAGGGCGGCACCTACTACCCGATGACGGTGAAGAAGCACCTGCGGGCGCAGGAGATCGCGCTGCAGAACAACCTGCCGTGCATCTACCTCGTCGACTCCGGTGGCGCGTTCCTGCCGCGGCAGGACGAGGTGTTCCCGGACCGCGAGCACTTCGGCCGGATCTTCTTCAACCAGGCGACGATGAGCGCGAAGGGGATCGCGCAGATCGCGTCGGTGATGGGCTCGTGCACCGCCGGTGGCGCGTACGTGCCGGCGATGAGCGACGAGGCCGTCATCGTCCGCAACCAGGGCACCATCTTCCTCGGCGGCCCGCCGCTGGTGAAGGCCGCGACCGGTGAGGTCGTCACGGCGGAGGAGCTCGGCGGCGGTGACCTGCACTCGAAGGTCTCCGGTGTCACCGACCATCTCGCCGCGGACGATCAGGACGCGCTGCGGATCGTGCGGAACATCGTCTCCACCCTGGGCCCGCGCAGTCCGCGGCCGTGGGACGTGGTCGAGACCGTCGACGCGGTCGCCGATCAGACCGAGCTCTACGACGTGGTCCCGACCGACCCGCGCACCCCGTACGACGTGCACGAGGTCATCACCCGGGTCGTCGACGGCGGGGAGTTCCAGGAGTTCAAGGCGGAGTACGGCAAGACCCTGGTCACCGGTTTCGCGCGGATCCACGGGCACCCGGTCGGGATCGTCGCCAACAACGGTGTGCTGTTCGCCGAGTCGGCGATGAAGGGCGCGCACTTCATCGAACTGTGCGACAAGCGGTCGGTCCCGCTGCTGTTCCTGCAGAACATCGCCGGGTTCATGGTCGGCCGCGACTACGAGGCAGGCGGCATCGCCAAGCACGGTGCCAAGATGGTCACCGCGGTCGCTTGTGCACGGGTGCCGAAGCTGACCGTCGTCATCGGCGGCTCCTACGGTGCGGGCAACTACTCGATGTGCGGGCGCGCGTACTCGCCGCGGTTCCTGTGGATGTGGCCCAACGCCCGGATCTCCGTGATGGGCGGCGAGCAGGCCGCGTCGGTGCTCGGCACCGTCGGCTCGGGCAGCGACCCCGACGAGATCCGCGCCCAGTACGAGGCCCAGGGCAACCCGTACTACTCGACCGCCCGGCTGTGGGACGACGGCATCATCGACCCGGCCGACACCAGAGATGTTCTGGGACTGGCCCTGTCGGTGTGCGCGAACGCGCCGATCGAGCCGGTGTCCTACGGCGTCTTCCGGATGTGAGTGACATGACTGTGAGCGAGATGATGACTACCTCAACACCTTCCGACACCACCGGATTGTTCGGGACCGTGCTGGTCGCGAACCGGGGTGAGATCGCAGTCCGCGTGATCCGCACCCTGCGCGCGATGGGGATCCGGTCCGTCGCCGTCTACAGCGACGCGGACGTGGACGCCCGGCACGTCCACGAGGCGGACACCGCGGTGCGTCTCGGCCCCGCCGCGGCGCGGGAGAGCTATCTCGACATCGACAGGGTGGTCGAGGCCGCCCGCCGCACGGGTGCGCAGGCCGTGCATCCCGGGTACGGGTTCCTTTCCGAGAACGCGGCCTTCGCGGCCGCGTTGGAGGCGGCGGGGATCGCGTTCCTGGGCCCGTCGGCGCGCGCCATCGAGGTGATGGGCGACAAGATCACCGCGAAGAACGCGGTCGCCGCGTTCGACGTGCCGGTGGTGCCGGGCATCGCGAAGCCGGGCCTGACCGACGCCGAACTGATCGCCGCCGCCGACGAGGTCGGTTACCCGGTGCTGGTCAAGCCGTCCGCGGGCGGCGGCGGCAAGGGCATGCGGATGGTCGAGGATCCGGCGGCGCTGCCTGCGGCGTTGGCGAGTGCCCGTCGGGAGGCTGCGTCGGCGTTCGGTGACGACACTCTGTTCATCGAGCGGTTCGTGTTGCGGCCCCGGCACATCGAGGTGCAGATCCTCGCCGACACGCACGGCAACGTGATCCATCTGGGGGAGCGTGAGTGCAGCCTGCAGCGTCGGCACCAGAAGGTGATCGAGGAGGCGCCGTCGCCGCTGCTGGACGAGGCGACCCGCGCGCGGATCGGTGAGGCGGCCTGCAACACCGCCCGCAGCGTGGACTACGCGGGCGCCGGGACGGTGGAGTTCATCGTCTCCGCGGATCGGCCCGACGAGTTCTTCTTCATGGAGATGAACACCCGGCTGCAGGTCGAGCACCCGGTCACCGAGATGGTGACGGGCCTGGACCTGGTCGAGTGGCAGGTGCGGGTGGCGGCGGGGGAGAAGCTGACCCTGAGCCAGGACGACATCACCCTCACCGGTCATGCGATCGAGGCGCGGGTCTACGCGGAGGATCCGGCGCGCGGCTTTCTGCCGACCGGTGGCACAGTCGTCGACCTCGCCGAACCGACGGGCGTTGGGGTCAGGGTGGATTCGGGGTTGCGGGTCGGCACCGTCGTCGGCAGTGACTACGACCCGATGCTGTCGAAGGTGATCGTGCACGCCGCGGATCGGGCGGCGGCGTTGCGTGGCCTGGACCGGGCGCTCGCCGAGACGGCGGTGCTCGGTGTGGTCACCAACATCGACTTCGCGCGGTTCCTGCTCGCCGACCCCGACGTGGTGGCGGGGAATCTGGACACCGGGCTGCTGGACCGTCGGCTCGAGCACTTCGTCGCCCCCGAACCGGGTGACGACCAGATCGTCGCCGCCGGGGTGTACCGGTGGCTGGCTCGCTGGCCGTCCGGTTCGGCGGACCCGTGGGACATCCCGACCGGCTGGCGGGTCGGTGGCCCGGCCCCGACCGGCATCCGGCTCGCCACCGCGACCCGCGCCGAACACGTGCGCATCACCGGACGGCCCGACTCCGCGACGGCGCAGCTGGAGGATGGCGAATCCCGTTCCCTGACAGCCTCGTTGGATGGCGACCGGCTGCGGGTCGTGCTGGACGGGCGCAGCGAGACCTACCGGGTCGCCGAGCAGGACGGGCACCTGTGGCTGGCGTCCCCGTCGGGGATCGCGGTGGTCCGGGAGGTCGCGGAGGTCAACGTCCGCACCGGCGACGCGCACGCCGGGGAGGCGGAGCTGACCAGCCCGATGCCGGGCGCGGTGATCGCCGTCGGCGTCGAGTCCGGTGCCACGGTCACCGCGGGCACCACGATCGTGGTGGTGGAGGCGATGAAGATGGAGCACGCGCTGACCGCCCCGATCGACGGCACCGTCGAGGTCTTCGCCGCCGCCGGTGACCAGGTCAAGGTCGACCAACTGCTTGCACGCGTGATTCCCGACAGCACTGACGACAAGATCGAAAAGGGTGACCAGGCATGACCGACTACCTTTCCACCGGGTCGCTGCCCGACGAGTACGAGCAGCTGGCCAAGACCGTCCGAGACTTCGCGCAGACGGTGGTCGCGCCGGTCGCTGCCGAGCACGACGCCAACCACACCTTCCCGTACGAGGTGATCGACGGGATGGCCGACCTCGGCCTGTTCGGCCTGCCGTTCCCCGAGGAGTACGGCGGTCAGGGCGGCGACTATTTCGCCCTGTGCCTCGCGCTCGAGGAGCTCGGCAAGGTCGACCAGTCCGTGGCCATCACCCTCGAGGCGGGTGTCTCCCTCGGCGCGATGCCGGTGTACCGGTTCGGCAACGACGCCCAGAAGCAGGAGTGGCTGCCGCAGCTGACGAGCGGAAAGTCCCTCGCCGCCTTCGGCCTGACCGAGCCGGGAGCCGGCAGTGACGCCGGCGGCACCCGGACCACCGCCCGTGAGGACGGCGAGGACTGGGTGATCAACGGCAACAAGCAGTTCATCACGAACTCCGGCACCGACATCACCAAGCTGGTCACCGTCACCGCGGTGACCGGGACCGCGGCGAACGGGAAGAAGGAGATCTCCACGATCCTGGTACCTGCCTCGACCCCCGGGTTCACCGCGGAGCCCGCCTACAACAAGGTCGGCTGGAACGCCTCCGACACCCATCCGCTGACCTTCCAGGACGTGCGGGTGCCGCGGGAGAACCTGCTCGGCGAGCGGGGCCGCGGGTACGCGAACTTCCTGCGGATCCTGGACGAGGGTCGGATCGCGATCGCGGCGCTGTCCGTCGGTGCCGCGCAGGGCTGCGTCGACGAGTCGGTCAAGTACGCCAAGGAACGCGAGGCGTTCGGGCGCACGATCGGGTCCAACCAGGCGATCGCGTTCAAGATCGCGCGGATGGAGGCGCGGGCACACACCGCCCGCACCGCCTACTACGACGCCGCCGCGCTGATGCTGGCGGGCAAGCCGTTCAAGAAGCAGGCGTCGATCGCCAAGCTGGTCGCCAGCGAGGCGGCGATGGACAATGCCCGTGACGCCACGCAGATCTTCGGTGGCTACGGCTTCATGAACGAGTACGCCGTCGCACGGCACTACCGGGACTCGAAGATCCTCGAGATCGGTGAGGGCACGACCGAGGTGCAGTTGATGCTGATCGCGCGGGAGGCGGGTCTGTGAGCGAAGGTTCTGTGAGCGAGGGTTCAGTGAGTGCCGGGGTCGAGCCGCGCAGGGTCGTGCAGCGCGGCCTGTGGTTCGAGGAGTTCGAGACCGGTGTCGTCTACGAGCACCGTCCCGGTCGCACGGTCACCGAGGCCGACAACGTCCTGTTCACGACGCTGACGATGAACACGCAGGCACTGCACCTGGACGCAGCGTTCTCGGATGCGTTGCCGCCCTTCAACGCCCGGCTGGTGAATTCGATGTTCACGCTGTCCACTCTGGTGGGGCTGTCGGTGGCACAGCTGACGCAGGGCACGATCGTCGGAAACCTCGGATTCTCCGAGATCGCGTTCCCGAAGCCGCTGTTCCACGGCGACACGATGTACGCGGAGACGGTCATCGTCGAGAAGCGGGAGTCGAAGAGCCGGCCCGGCGAGGGCATCGTCACCTTCGCGCACACCGCGCGCAACCAGCACGGTGACGTGGTCGCGACCGCCGTCCGCAAGACGATGGTGCGGAAGCGTCCAATCGATGATTCCCGAACGGACGGTGAGTGACGTGGCCGGGACGGATGCACCCTGGACTCCTCCAGGACCCTCGTGGCTGTTCTGCCCGGCGGACCGGCCGGAACGATTCGCCAAGGCCGCGGCCACCGCGGACGTCGTGATCCTCGACCTCGAGGACGGAGTCGCGGCCGCGGACCGTCCGGCGGCCCGCCGCGCACTGATCGACACCCCGCTCGACCCGCAGCGCACCGTGGTTCGCATCAACGCGCACGGCACCGAGGACCAGCGGCTCGACCTGGAGGCGTTGCTCGAAACCGGCTATCCGCGGGTGATGTTGCCCAAGTGCGAGTCCGCAGAACAGGTGCGCTCCCTGGCGCCGCGGGAGGTGATCGCACTGATCGAGTCGCCGCTCGGCGCGCTGACCGTCGCGGAGTCCGCGCAGGTCGCCAACGCGGTCGGGGTGATGTGGGGCGCCGAGGATCTCGTCGCCTCGCTCGGCGGCACCGGAAGTCGCCGTGCCGACGGCACCTACCGGGACGTGGCCCGGCACGTGCGGTCCGCATCGCTGCTCGCCGCGAAGGCGCACGGGCGGCTCGCGTTGGACTCGGTGTACCTCGACATCAAGGACCTGGCGGGTCTGCGGGAGGAGGCGGACGACGCGGTCGCGGTCGGCTTCGATGCGAAGGTCTCGATCCACCCGAGCCAGGTCACGGTCGTGCGCGAGGCGTACGCGCCGTCCGCCGAGGACGTCGACTGGGCCCGGCGGTTGCTCGCCGCTGCGGGCGAGGAGCGCGGAGTGTTCACCTTCGAGGGCAAGATGGTGGATGCCCCGGTGTTCCGGCACGCGGAGCAGATCGTGCGCAGGGCAGGTGATCAGGAGGTCGATTGACGATGGCGGGGCCACAGTCGAAGGGGCCGCAGTGGGTTCCGTCCGACGAGGATGTCGAGGGGGCGCGGATCACCGATTTCGCGTCCTGGGCGGAGGGCCGCTGCGGCGTGAGCCTGCCCGACTATCGGGCACTGTGGCAGTGGTCGGTCGACGACCTGGACGACTTCTGGCTCGCGGTGTGGGAGTACTTCGAGGTTCAGTCGTCGACCCCCGTCGGCGCGGCACTGGTGGACGAGTCGATGCCGGGTGCCCGTTGGTTCCCCGATGTCCGCTCGAACTACGTCCGTCAGGCGTTGCGGCACGAGACCCGGCGCCGTCCCGCGATCCGGTACTCCGGTGAGGGCACCGGCGACGTCGAGATGTCCTGGGCGGAGTTGCGCAGGCAGGTCGGCGCGCTGGCCGCGACGTTGAAAGCGCACGGCGTCGGATCCGGTGACCGGGTGGTGGGCTACCTGCCGAACATTCCGGAGGCGGTGATCGCGTTCCTCGCGACCGCGAGCCTCGGCGCGATCTGGGCGGCGTGCGGGCAGGACTACTCCGCGCCCGCCGCACTGAACCGGCTCGGTCAGCTAGACCCGACCGTGCTGATCGCCGCCGACGGGTATCGCTTCGGGGGCAAGGTCCATCGGCGGGACGCCGAGGTCGCGCGGTTGCGGGCCGGGTTGCCGAACCTGCGCCTGACGGTGCGGGTGGAACATCTCGGCGATCTGCCCGACGTGCCCGCCGAGGAACCCTCGACCGGCCTCGCGGAGCCGGGCACGGTGATGTGCTGGGCGGAGGCGTCTGCCGGTGATGCGCCCCTCGACCCGGTGGACGTCCCGTTCGACCATCCGTTGTGGGTGGTGTTCTCCAGCGGCACCACCGGTCTGCCGAAGGGCATCGTGCACGGGCACGGTGGTGTGATGCTCGAGCACCTGAAAGCCCTTGCCCTGCAGAATGACATCGGACCTGCCGACACCCTGTTCTGGTACACCAGCCCGAGCTGGATGATGTGGAACTACCAGGTCGGCGCGCTGCTCGTCGGCGCGACGATCGTCTGCTACGACGGCAGCCCGTCGTACCCGGCGCCGGACGCGTTGTGGGAGCTGACGTCCCGGCATCGGGCCACGATGCTTGGCACCAGCCCCGGGTACGTGCTCGCCTGCGCGAAGGCCGGGGTGGTGCCGCGCGAGAATCACGATCTGGGCGCCTTGCGGGCCGTCGGGATCACCGGCTCCTCGCTGCCACCCTCCTCGTCGCTGTGGCTGTCCGAGAACGTCGGTTCGCAGGTTCCGGTGTTCTCGATCACCGGCGGCACCGACGTGGTGACGGCGTTCGCCGGCGGGGCGCGGACGGTCCCGGTGTGGCCCGGAGAGCTGTCGGTGCCGTGTCTGGGAGTCGCGCTGGACGCGTTCGATTCCGACGGGCGGTCCGTGCGCGGCGAGGTGGGGGAGTTGGTGGTGACCCGCCCGATGCCGTCGATGCCGGTGTTCTTCTGGAACGACCCGGAGGGGACGCGTTACCGGGACTCGTACTTCGCGGTGTATCCCGGCGTGTGGCGGCACGGTGACTGGGTCACGATCACCGACCACGGCAGCGTCGTCGTCCATGGACGATCCGACTCGACATTGAACCGCAACGGTATTCGGATGGGCAGTGCCGACATCTATCAGGTGATCGAGGAGCTGCCCGAGGTTGTGGAGGCTCTGGTGCTCGGCGTGGAGCAGGCCGACGGCGGATACTGGATGCCGCTGTTCGTCGTGCTTGCGGACGGAGTGGACCTCGACGACGCCCTCGAGGAGCGGATCAGGTCCGCCCTCCGGGAGCAGGTGTCGCCGCGGCACGTCCCCGACGACATCATCGTGGCACCCGGTGTGCCGCACACCCGCACCGGAAAGAAGCTCGAGGTGCCGATCAAGCGGCTGCTGCAGGGCGCCGACGCGGACCGGATCGTCGACCGCAACGCCGTCGACGCCCCGGACCTGATCGACTGGTACACCGCGCAGAAGCGCTGACCGGGAAGGGTGCCACGAGCGGGTTGCCGGGGCTCGGAGTCGCCTCGGGCGCGGGGCGCTCGCCGATCGAACCGCGTGCGGGGCCCATCGGCGTCAGCGTGAGGTCCGGTCGGCGCGGCCGGTTCCGTCGAGTGCTGCCAGCAGCGCGTCGTTGACGGCGTCTGCTGGTGTCAGCGGCAGCGTGTGGTGGGTGGCCCCCTCGATCACGGCCACGCGCACGTCCGGCATCGACGTCGAGAGCGTTGCCGTGATCCCACGACTGTCGTGGACCTTGCTCCCCGCTGCGAGGATCACGGTCGCGTCGGCCTTCAAACGGGCCAGCGCGTCGGGTTTCGGTCGCCTGGGGACCACCGTTCTCGTCTTCGGAAAGTGCGCGGCACCTCGAGCGAGGAGGTCGATCCAGTCCTCGTCGAGGGTTCGCCCCTCCGTCTCCCACCGGATGAAATCACGTTCGCGTTTCTCGTTGGGGAACAAGAGAATCGGCAGTGCGTGAAGTAGGTACCGGGCGCGCATGCCTGCGAAGCAGGAGTTGGGATCGAGCAGCGCGAGTCGGGTGACCCGTTCCGGCTGTCGCAGTGAATACGCGAGCGCGACCATCGCACCGTACGAATGGCCGACGAGCCCGAAACCGTCCAGGCCGAGTGACCCGGCGACGGTGTCGAGCAGGACAGGAGGTCGTCGACCGTTCGCGGTCCGTTTCCGTTGGGAGTGCTGCGGCCGGCGTCTCCGATCAGATCGACCGCATGGACTCGGTGTCGCTCCGCGAGGGCGGGCACGTTCGCGAACCACACCGTGGCGGTTGCCCCGCCGCCGGGCAGCAGGAGCACCGGTGGGGCGTCGGGCGGTCCGCACGAATTGACCCGGGTGGTGCCGTGCTCCGATTCCAGGTCGCGGGTGGTGACGTCGACCGGCCACCTGTCGAGGACGCGGTCGTACGCACGGTAGAAGGCAGCCCCTTCCGCGGTGGCGGCGAAATCGGAGATCGATGGCGTGGGCATCGCGAACGCCACCGCCGCCGTCGACGCGTACACCGAGGCGGAGCTGGACACCGTCGGCAAATTCCTCGTGGACATGCAGCGAGCGGTTGAGTCGTCGGCGGTGGAGTCGACCCCGCGGCCGTGATGCCGCACGGGTGGCAATTTCGTGGCACGGAAACACGGATTTCGCCGATTCGCCTCCGCGGCCGGTCGGGGCTTCATACGATGCTGCGAATTGCTGGGCGTAGTGCCGGGGTTCCCGGGGCCCACGGGGAGTGAGTCACCTGCCCCGGGGTGATCGAGACCAGGTGGGCGCCCACGTCCGTCGTCCTAAGGATGGTCCGTCTTGACACGCACTGTTTCGAAGCGCCTGGTTCCTGCCGTGGCCTCGCTCGTCGCCGCCGGCCTGGTGCTCAGCGGATGTGGCAGCAGCGACGCCGAGTCCGGCGCCTCCGCCGCCACCGGTGAGCCGATCAAGGTCGGCCAGATCATTCCCGTCGAGGCGCCGGGCATCTCGCTGGCCAGCCAGGCCAAGGGCCTGACCGCGTCGGTCGAGGTGTTCAACGAGCGGGGTGGCGTCAACGGCCGTCCGCTCGAACTGATCCAGTGTGATTCGCTCGGCGACCCCAACAAGGAACTCGACTGCGCCGACAAGATGATCTCCGAGGGCGTCGTCGCCACGCTCGCCGACTTCACGCCGGCCTCCCCGGAGGCGACCTCGGAGAAGCTCGCGAGCGCGGGGATCCCGCGAATCGGCATCAACCCGATGAACTACGCGGAGTTCGCGGCCCTCAACGTGTACACCCCGTTCGCGGGTTCGCTGCTCACGCTGTTCGGCACCGTCGACACCCTGGTCGCCAACGGCAAGACGAAGCTGACGGTGATGCGCCCCGACCTGCCGGTTGCCGCGATGCTCAACCAGTTCCTCGGTCCGTACGTGAAGTCGCGGGGCGCCGAGATCGTCAACGAGGTCGCGGTCGGCGCCGGCGCCACCGACTACACCCAGTTCGTCGCCGCCGCCGAGCGCAACGACGCGCAGGGCGTCATCATGGCCCTGACCGCGACCGAGTCGAACCAGATCGCGGAGGCGTTCAACCAGCTCGGCTCGAAGCTCAGCTTCGCGCTGGCCGCCACCGGATTCACCCAGACCGACCTGCAGCACCTCGGCAGCTTCGCCACCAGCTCCGTCTACACCAGCCCGGTGCCTGCGCCGTCGTCGAGCACCGAGGACTTCCCCGGCCTCGAGGAGTTCCTGGCCGACATGGAGAAGTCCGGCGACAGTGACCTCGAGCGTTCGGAGATGAACGGCACGGAGATCTTCTCCTGGCTCTCGGTGCGCGCATTCGGTGAGGTGGCGAAGGGGCTCGACAACATCTCGGCGAACACCGTGTCGCAGGGCTTCATGAACGCCAAGGACCTCGACATGGCCGGACTCGTCCCGGCCTGGACGCCGAACGACACCGAGCCGTTCTTCGGGATCTTCCAGCGGGTGTCGAACTCGATGATGTACAAGCAGTCCTTCGACGGGGACGTCGTCGTCACCGATCCCAACCAGTACGACCTGCGCACGAAGTAGCGCGGCGTCGTACGCAGTAGCACCGGACGATCGATCGGGGAGCGGCAATGACGGAGTTCGTGCAGTTCGCCATTCTCGGGCTCGGGGCCGGATCGGCCTACGCCCTGCTCGCGCAGGGCGTGGTGCTGGTCTACCGCGGATCCGGGGTGGTGAATTTCGCGCAGGGTGCGATCGCGATGGTTGCGGCCTACCTGTGTCTGGAAACCCTTCAGCGAGAACATGACTGGCCGCTGTGGCTCGCGTTCGCCGCGGGAGTCGTGGTCGCGGGTCTGATCGGACTGGTGTTTCAGCTGACCGTGCTCAGGTGGCTCGCGAACGCCGCCCCCATCGTGCGGTTGGCTGCCACGCTGGGTCTGCTGGTGATCCTGCAGTCGGCGGTGCAGCAGTTCTACGGCCTGAAATCGATTCGGGTTCGGTCGTTCCTGCCCAACGACGCCTATCACTGGGGTGATGTGGTCGTGCAGCAGGATCGGCTGATCCTGCTCGCGATCGCGATCGGGATGACGGTCGTGCTGTGGGCCGCGACCCGGTTCACGCGGGTCGGACTCGCGATCACCGCCGCCGCCGAGAACGAGCGGGCCGCGGCCGCGCTCGGGTGGTCACCGCAGCGGCTGGCCGCGCTGACGTGGACGGTCGGCGGCGCACTCGCCGGCATCGCCGGCATCCTCGTCGCCCCGCTCACCGGTCTGACGCCCACCGCGTTCGTCGTCATCGTCACGGTGTCCGCGCTCGCCGCGGCACTGCTCGGTGGTTTCAAGTCGTTCCCGCTGACCCTGCTCGGCGGCCTGGTGCTCGGCGTCGGCGAGAGTCTCGTCACCCTGTACCAGGACTCGATCCGCGAGTTCCTGCACATGGAGACCCTCACCGGCGTCAACCGGGCCGTGCCGTTCCTCGTCATCCTCGTGGTGTTGGTCGTGCGGGGTAAGGGCCTGCCGCTGCGCAGCCACGTCTCCGAACGGCTCCCACGCCTCGGCTCCGGCGCTGTCAGCTGGCCGGGGCTCGTCGTCGCCCTCGTGATCGCGATCGTGGCGATCGCGTTCAGCGACGACTGGCTCCGCGCGCTCACCCTGACCCTCGCCGCTGCGGTGTTCCTGTTGTCCATCGTCGTGCTCACCGGCTACGCGGGACAGCTGTCGCTGGCCCAGTACACCGTCGGCGGGCTCGGCGCGCTGATCGCCGCGCGTCTCGTCGGTCAGGCCGGTTGGTCACTGATCCCGGCCGCGATCGTGTCCGTCGCGGCGGTCATCGCCGTCGGCGTGCTGTTCGCACTACCGGCGCTGCGCACCCGTGGTGTCAACCTCGCGGTCGTGACCCTCGGCCTCGGATTCACCGTGCAGGAGATGATCTTCGGCAACCCGGCACTGACCGGTGACAAGCTCGACAACTCGGTGCGGATTCCGAAGCTGACACTGTTCGGCCTCGACGTGACCGCCTCGAAGTATCCGGAGCGCTGGGCGCTGGTGTGTCTCGCGGTCCTCGCTCTCGCCGGAATCATGGTCGCGAACCTCCGGCGGTCGCGGACCGGCCGCCGCCTGATCGCGGTCCGCACCAACGAACGCGCCGCGGCCTCACTCGGTATCAGCGTCTTCACGGTCAAGATCTACGCGTTCGCCGTCGCCGCCGGTATCGCCGCGGTCGCCGGAATCCTGTTGGGACTTCGCAACTCCGCCGTCACCTACGTCGAGTTCAACGCCTTCGCGTCGATCAACGCGGTGGTGCAGGCGGTGACCGGCGGTCTCGGCTACGTGATCGGCGCCGTCGTCGGCGCACTGCTCGCTCCGGGTGCCCTCGTCAGCCGCGCCCTGTCCGACGGCTCCAGCAGCGGCGCCGTCGCCAGCCTGATCGGCGGCATCGTCCTGATCGTCATTCTGCTCACCAACCAGAACGGCATCGCCGACATGCTGGCCCGGGTGAGGGCGGCCCTCCGCCGGACACCGGCGCGGACCGCCCTGCCGGGCAGGTCGAGAGCATCCACATCGCAACAACTCTCGTCGGGAGCCGACGATGCGACGGTGCCGGCCACCCCGCTCGCCGTGCGCGGGCTCGGGGTGCGGTTCGGAGGCGTGACCGCCGTCGACTCGGTGGACCTGACCGTGCTGCCCGGCCAGATCGTCGGACTGATCGGACCCAACGGTGCCGGGAAGACCACGGTGATCGACGCGATCACCGGATTCGTCACTCCCAGCGCGGGCCGGGTCGATCTCGGTGACCACGACATCACCGGTTGGTCCACCGCACGCCGATCCCGGGCCGGGCTGCGCCGGTCCTTCCAGTCGCTGGAACTGTTCGAGGACATCAGCGTGTGCGACAACATCCACGCGGGCGCCGACGAGGCGACCCGTGGCAGTTGGCTCACCGACCTGTTCTGGCCGGGGCGCCGGCCGCTGTCACCGACCGCGTCCACCGCGGTCCGGGACTTCGAGCTCGAAGCAGACCTGTCCGCCATGCCGGACCAGTTGCCCTACGGGCGACGCCGGCTCGTCGGCATCGCCCGCGCGGTGGCGTCCGGGCCGTCGGTGATCCTGCTCGACGAACCCGCCGCCGGTCTCGACGAGGCCGAGAGTCGTGAACTGGCACACTGCATTCGACGCCTCGCCGACGAACGGGGCGCCGGGGTGTTGCTCGTCGAACACGACATGGGAATGGTGATGTCCACCTGCGACCGGATCGTCGTGTTGGAAGCGGGCCGGGTGATCGCCGAGGGAACGCCGGAGGAGATCGCGTCCGACGACCGCGTCCGCACCGCCTATCTGGGAACCGACGACGAAATGACGGGTGCCGTGTCATGACCACCACGAAGCGCGAACAATCCGCCGGGGAGATGGTGCTCGACTGCGCCGGACTGGATGCGGGGTACGGCGGCGCGACGGTGTGCCGCGATCTGAACATCCGGGTCCGGTCCGGTGAGGTCGTCGCGCTCATCGGTGCCAACGGCGCGGGCAAGTCCACCACGATGCTCACCGTCGCCGGTGAGCTGGCACCGCTCGGCGGACAGGTCACCGTGCTCGGATCCGACGCCCGCGCCTCGCTGGCCACCCGCGCTCGGCGCGGCTTGAGCTACGTCACCGAGGAACGGTCCGTGATCATGGGCCTGACCGCGGCCGAGAACCTCAAACTGGCAGGGGTCGGAGCCGACGCCGCCTGCGCGATCTTTCCGGAACTCCGGGCATTGCTCGGCCGGCCCGCCGGGCTGCTCTCGGGTGGCGAACAGCAGATGCTCACCCTCGCGCGGGCGCTCGCCCGGAACCCGCGGCTGCTGTTGGCGGACGAACTGTCCCTGGGGCTCGCACCGCAGATCGTCGCGCGGCTGCTCGCAGTGGTGCGGGCCGCCGCGGACGAGCGTGGGGTCGGCGTCCTCCTCGTCGAGCAGCACGTGCAGCAGGTGCTGCGCGTCGCGGACCGGGTGTACGTGATGCGGCGCGGCCGGGTGATCGTGGAGGGGACCGCAGCGGAGATCGCCGCGGACCTCGACGCCGTCCAGCGGGCCTACCTGTCCGCCTCGGCCGTCGACGAGGTCGCGGAGACACCCCCGGCGGTCGCCGAGACACCCCCGGCCGTCGCCGAGACACCCCCGGCCGTCGCCGAGACACCCCCGGCCGTCGCCGAGACACCCCCGGTGAGCTGATCACGGCCGCTCGGTCGGTCCCTTGTACGGTTGTGGCGTCGTTTTTTGCTGCGAGGGTGCGGACCGCGGATCAGTGAGGGGTGTCGTGGGAGTGGGAGCGAAGTCACCTGTCGTCCGGGTGCCGAAGGCGGGTGAGCTGGTCGCGGCCAGCCTCCGCCGGCGAATCATCACCGGCGAACTGAAGGTCGGCGACCCACTGCCGAACGAGGCGGCGTTGATGGAGCAGTTCGGGGTGTCCCGGCCGACGCTGCGGGAGGCGTTCCGCATCCTCGAATCCGAGTCGATCATCACCGTGCTGCGCGGCGCGCACGGCGGCGCGCGGGTGCTCGCGCCCGATTCGTCGGCGGCCGCGCGGTACACCGGGTTGCTCCTGCAGTACCAGGGCGTCCCCCTCGTCGACGTGTACCGGGCCCGGGCCTCGTTCGAGGTGGCGGCGGTCGGGCAACTCGCGGACGGTGCCCACGGCGACGAACTGGACACCTTCGAAGCCCTGCTCGAGGCGGGCGCGGATCTCCTGGACGACGCGGAGGCGTTCGCCCGGCACGACGTGGACGTCCATCAGGCCCTCATCGACCTGGCGGGCAACCAGACGGTCGCGGTGCTCGCGGGAATGATCGTCCACATCATCGACGCGCACCACGCTCTCTTCATCGCCGCGCACGGCGGGGAGAACGAGCGGCCGGCCTCGCGCGCCGCACACCGGTCCTACCTGCGGCTGCTCGGACTGATGCGGGACGGCGACTCCCTTGCGGCGCAGGAGTTCTGGGGGAAACACCTCGACGCGATCGAGCGGTACATGATCGACAACTCCGAGACCACCCTCGTCGAGGTGCTGTCCTGACCCGTCACCTCGGGATCGGGATTACCAGCGGGGGCAGCCCGGGCACCTCCACCCGGATCTCCGCCGGCGGTGCCACCGGTGGGGGCTGCGGGACCACCACGGGGGCAGGCTCCGGTGCGGGCGGTGGTTCCGGTGCGGGCGGTGGGGGTGGTGGTTCCGGTGCGGGCGGCGGCGCAGGTGCCTCCGCCAGCGCGCGGCGCGGAGCCTGATCCGCCGGCGCGGACACCACCGGAGCCGGTGCCGGGGTGGTCACTCTCGTCGTGGTCGGCGCAGGCTCGGCCGGTCCCGACCCGACCGGAACCGCGGTCAGGGTGCCGGTTGCCAGGTCCACCACCGACACGGCGCCCATCGCATCGAGGGCCGGCCGAATAGTCAGGACACGACCGGCGTCGAATCCGGGCCAGGGCACCGCACGGGGATCGGGGTCGACGGTCGTCGTCGGGGTGTCCAACGGCGCACCGTGTGCGCACCGCACCTTCGGCGCGCCGTGTTCGTCGATCAGGACGATCGTCCCCGACTCGAGCACCGACTCCCGCGGGACCGCGCGGCCCTCGTCGTAGCCGTAGTTCGTGACCCGGGTGTCCGCGCGGAGCAGCACCGGGGTCAGCGTGCTCACGAAGCCGCGGACGTCGGACACGCCCTGAACCTTCGCCCACGCGGTCAGTTTCGTCGGATCGCGTTCGAGTTCGTCGACGAGGCGAGCGCTGTCGCACAGCGGACGGTTGGGGCTGCCGCCGTACAGGCCGCCACGGTCACCGTCGACCACCGGTGTCGCCTCGACCGACAGGTCGCTGCCCGGCGGGCCGGGCGGAACGACGGTCGGGGTCTGCGGCGGCAGCAGCCGGTCCGTCCAGGGCTGATCGCCGTCCTGCGTCGTCGCGAGCATGGCGACGGTGTGGGTGGCCGGTCCACGCTGGGCGCATCCGGTCGAGACCGTCGCGAGCGCGACGCACGCGACCACGAGCAAGCCGACCGGCCACCCGTGGGGAGGGCCGGTGGTTGCGACGGCGCGGCGTCGGTCCCGGTGTGCGGACCGCCCGCCGTTGTCGGGGGCCACCCGGCCATCGTAAGCGCGTCGCCCGCCCCGTGCTCGGTGATCGCGGCGCGGTGGTCGGCGCTCGCCGGGGGTGCGGTGACGGAGCGGTCGTACCCGCCCGTGTCACCATGGTGACCCGTCGGCAGGGTTGTTCCTGGCAGGGAAGGGGATCACGTGGTGCAGGTGCGGCAGGAAGTTCGGGACAGGGTGCTGGTGATCCACCTCGAGCGGGAGGACAAGCGCAACGCGATCAACGGAGCGATGGCGCAGGGTATCGACGCCGCGCTCAACCGGCTCGACGACGACCCCGACCTGTGGGTGGGGGTGCTCACCGGGACGCCCGTCGTGTTCTGCGCCGGCACCGACATCAAGGAGGGCTCGGGTGACCTCACGCCGAGAGGCGGCGAGTACGGCATCATCCGGCGGCAGCGCGAGACACCGCTGATCGCGGCGGTGGAGGGGCAGGCGCTCGGTGGTGGCTTCGAGATCGCCCTCGCCTGCGACCTGATCGTGGCCGCCGAGTCGGCTGTGTTCGGGCTGCCGGAGTCGCTACGCGGACTGGTCGCCACGTCCGGCGCGCTGTTCCGCGCGCCCCGGGCCCTGCCCGTCAACGTCGCCCGCGAACTGCTCATCACCGGCAACACCCTCACCGCGCGCCGCGCCTACGACCTCGGCGTGGTCAACGAGGTCACCGCGACGGGCGGCGCGCTCGAGGGTGCACTCGCGACGGCAGCGAAGATCTGTGCATCCTCGCCGACGTCTGTGCGCGAAAGTCTGCGCGCGGTAAGGGAACTCACGGCCGACGACGATGCCCTGGGCTGGGAGGTCACGTCGCGGGCCAAGGACGTCGTCACCTCGTCCGCCGACATGCGCGAGGGCATCGGCGCGTTCTTCGAGCGACGCGAACCCCGCTGGACCGGGTGCTGAGGGGCCGGCGCCGGCGAAGTGCCGACCGGTCAGTGTGCCGCGGTGGGTTCCCGGTCCGTCTCGTCGACGGTGATGGCCTCCGGCGCGGTGGACGAGCGCGGGACGAAGGCGGCCACCAACAGGGCGAGCAGAGCGGCTCCGGCTCCGATCAGGAAGGTCGTCACGAAGGCCTCGTGGGTGGGCACCTCTGCTGATCCGAACGGCTTCGTCATGGTGGCGAGCACGGCCGTCATCACCGCGGCAGCGAACGACGTGCCGACCAGTCGCATCAGGGAGTTGAGTCCGTTCGCCGCGCCGGTTTCGTGCAGCGGGACCGAGCCCATGATCAGGGCGGGCATCGCCGCGTAGGCGATGGCGATGCCCGCCGTGATCACGATGTTCACCATCGCGATCTGCCAGAGCGCGTTCATCGCCACGGCGCCGATCAGATAGCCCGCCGCGATCACGACCGTGCCGACCATCAGCGTGATCCGGGGCCCGTGCCTGCCGGTGATCCGTGCCGAGACCGGGGACAGCAGCATCATCACGATGCCGCCCGGGGCCATGCACAGGCCGGCCACGACCATCGACTGCCCCAGCCCGTAACCGGTCTCGGGCGGCGACTGCAGAAGTTGGGGCACCGTCAATGCCGTCGCGTACATCGCGAAGCCCGCCAGCACCGACGCCACGTTCGTCAGCAGCACGGGGCGGGACGAGGACACCCGGAGGTCGACCAGTGGTTCGGCGGTTCGGAGTTCGAACGCGCCCCAGAGCAGGAAGACCACTGCCGAGGCTGCGATCAGGCCGAGGGTGAGCGGGCTGGTCCAGCCCCACTGTCCGCCTTTCGTCAGGGCCAGCAACAGCGTGACCAGACCTGCGGCGAGCCCGGCAGCACCCACGTAGTCGAAGCGGCCCGGTTTGCGGATCGGGGACTCGGGCACGAAGGCCGCAACCGCGGCCGCGACTGCGACGCCGAGGATCGCCGCGGCCCAGAACAGGGCGTGCCAGCTGTAGTTCTGTGCGGTCCACGCGGCCAGCGGCAGCCCGATTGCGCCGCCGATCCCCATGGTCGAGCTCATCAGCGACACCGCGGCGGCCATCTTCTCTCGGGGCAGCTCGTCACGCATGATGCTGATGCCGAGTGCGATGGTGCCGGTGGCCGCGCCCTGCAGGGCACGGCCGATGATCACCGGTGCCACGCTCGAGCTGACCGCACAGATGACCGAGCCGGCGACGAGAAATCCCATGGAGATCAGGATCATTCGTCGTTTGCCCACCATGTCGCCGAGGCGTCCGGCGATGGGCGTGACGACCGCCGCGGCGAGCAGCGTCGAGGTCACCGCCCAGGAGGCGGTCGACGGAGACGTGTGGAGGAGGTCGGGCAGCACGTGGATCAGGGGGACCACCAGGGTCTGCATCAGCGAGACCACGATGCCCGCGAACGCGAGTGTCGGCAGCATCAGAGCAGCGGCTCCGGTGCTCCGTCCGGCGGAATGATCGACGGCGGTCAACGTGGCCTCCTGCTCCGGCCGGGGACGGGCGTCGCGGCACATGAATGTGCACCATACACACAATGTGTATGGTGCACTGCGGCTTGGGTGCTTCGTGATGCCACAATGTCCGCGATGAACAGTGACGACAACGGGCGCAGCGCAGGGCTGGACCTCGAACGCGAGATTGCACTCCTGGCCCGGCACACCGCGCTGGTGACCAAGGTTCGGACCGTCTCGCAGGAACTCGATCGCTCGGCCTACCTGCTGCTCAGTCGGCTCGAGATCAGCGATCCGATGACGCTGAAGGAACTCGCCGACTCGTTCGGCCTCGACATCTCCACTGTCAACCGGCAGACGGCCGCGCTGATCCGGGCCGGGCTCGCGGAGAAGATCGCCGACCCGGGCGGTGGCACGGCGCGCAGGCTGCGGCCGACCGAGACGGGGCTCGCCGCCCTCCGGCGCGACCGGGGCCGGAACGTCGCGGGCATCGACGACCTGACCGGAACCTGGACCGACGACGACCGCCACACGCTGGTCGCGTTGCTGCGGCGACTGAACGAGGAGATCGAACGCCGTCAGGGCGTGCACTGGCCCCGAGACTGAACCACCCTCGACCGAACCACCCCGGGACCGGAACACGGCGGTGGCCCGCCGGAGCGCGGCGGGCCGGCCGTGGTCGCGCCCCGATTCGTCGGCTCCGGATCAGGCCGTCGACACTGCAACGGGCCTTCAGCTCTGGAACAACGGCATCATCGGAGCCGGTTCGGGACGCACATCGTTCTGCGACGTGGTTCGCAGCCACGTCCCGTCCGCCCGGCAGCGCTGATATGTGCCGTCCTCGTAATAGATCTTCGCGCCGACGCTGTAGTCCCGGCCGTTGTAGACGCACACCGTGGTCGTGGAGTCGTCGGGGTCGAAGACCGTGTCGGCGGCCGCGGTCGCCGCCGACGCGCCGATCAGGCCGAGGGCGACGAGTGCGGACGCGGCGAGGGTCTTGGTGGTGCGCGAGATCATGTCTGTCCTCCTTGTGTGGATGTGTTGCCCCGGGGTCGGGGTGTCACCAACTATTCGGGCGCGGCGGCAGGGCTGACAGGCACCCTGGGTGGCGAACCGCTCCACCCTGCACTCCGGTTCACGCGGTCGCGCTCTTGTACCGTGGCTCCCGGCCGAGACCTCGGTCACAGAACGAGCGAGCAGGGGAGTGGCAGGGATGGGCATCAACGACGGACGCGTGGTCATCGTGACCGGTGCTGCGGGCGGCATCGGCCGAGAGCATGCGCTCGAATTCGCCAGGCAGGGAGCCAAGGTCGTCGTGAACGACCTCGGTCCCGCGGAGGCCGTGGTCGAGGAGATCAAGGCGCTCGGCGGCGAGGCCGTCGCGAACAAGGACGACATCTCCGACTTCGAGGGCGCAGGCCGGCTGGTGCGGACCGCGATCGAGGAGTTCGGCACGCTGCACGTGCTCGTGAACAACGCGGGCATCCTCCGCGACAAGATGTTCGTCAACATGACCGTCGACCAGTGGGACGACATCATGCGCGTGCACCTGCGCGGCACGTTCGCCCCGTCGCAGCACGCCGCCTCGTACTGGCGGGAGCAGAGCAAGGCGGGGACGCCGGTCGCGCACCCTCGGATCATCAACACCTCGTCGCCGTCGGGCCTGTACGGCAACCTCGGTCAGACGAACTACGGTGCGGCGAAGGCCGGGATCGCGGCGTTCACGGTGATCCTCGCCGACGAGCTGGCACGGCTCGGCGTCACGGTCAATGCGATCGCCCCGACCGCGCTCACCCAGATGACGGCGGGTCTGGAGGGCTTCGTTGCGGCCGCCGAGGCGGAGAAGGAGCGCACCGGGTTCGATGCCTCCGCGCCCGGGAACATCTCCCCGACGGTGGTCTGGCTCGGTTCGCCCGAGTCCGACGGTGTCACCGGTCGGGTCTTCAACGTGCACGGCGGCTCGATCAGCGTCGCCGAGACCTGGGTGGCCGGTCCCGGTGTCTCGAAGAACGAGCGGTGGGATCCGGCGGAACTCGGCGAGGTCATCCCGGCGCTCGTCGCGCAGGCTCGGCCGAACTCGAACATGGCGGGCAATCCCCGCTCCTGACCGCCGAATGAACGGGAGTTCGGTGGCAGGCTCCTCGAAGCCGCCGCTGAACTCCCGTTCGGTGTTTCGGCACTCCCGTTCGGTGTTTCGGCACTCCCGTTCGGTGTTTCGGCACTCCCGTTCGGTGTTTCGGCACTCCCGTTCGGTGTTTCGGCACTCCGTTCAGTGATTCCGGGGGTCTGCCCGGCCGAGCAGGCCGAGTGCGAAACCCGCGTACTCGGAGGCGATCTGCTCCGGCGTCGACGGCCCGTCGGCGCGGAACCACTGCGGCAGCGAGGTGCACATCGTCGCGATGGCCCGGCCCGCGTCGCGCGGATGGGTGGTGGTCAGTGCGCCGTCGCGGACGGCCGCATCGATCTGCTCGTCGAGTAGGTACTGGATCTGGTTGCGGGAGTCGGTGATCCGTGATCGGTCGGGCTCCTCGAGGCTGCGCATCTCGCTGGCTCCGATGAAGGCGAGTGCCCGGCGGTGGGTGTGGAAGAGCGCGAGGGCCTCCACGACCAGGGCGACCCGTTCGACCGCCGTTCCGCCCTCGTCTCGTGCCGCGCGTACCCGCCAGTGCAGTTCGTCCATGGTGAGGTCGAGCGCACGCACCAGGAGGGCTTGTTTGTCCCTGTAGTGGTGGTAGACGCCGGGCACGCTCATTCCGGCGCGCTGCGCGAGGGCTCGCACGGTGGCGCCGTGGTATCCCGTCTCGACGAACGCGTCGATGGCTGCGGCGAGCACCGGATCGATCCGCAGCGGGGGGAAGGCGCGCCAATCGGATTCGGGTCGTGCTGTCGTCCGGTGCTCGGGCACCGGCGGACGTGGTGTGGGGACGCCGGGGGAGTCCGGCTGCTCGCCGACCAGTCTCGCCACGGTGGTGCCCAGGATGACGGCGATGTCGCGGATCCGCTCGACGCTCACGCCGGTCCTGCCGTTCTCGATGGCGCTGATCGTCGCGGGGCTGACGTCGAGGCGTCTCGCCAGCTCGCGCACGGACATTCCGCGTTCGTTCCGGACGGACCTGATGGCCGCCGCGGTGGTGGTCGTGTGATCGCTCATGAGGCCCCCTGATCGTGATGTTCAGAATTACTGAACATTGGAAATGGTATCAGCAGAGCTGAACGAACGAAGAACGGTTCACGCCGCGCAATAGCAGTATTGACCCCTGATTTGTCGGTATGTCACCCTGAGATGGAATCCCGAGCGATCGCTCGGCATCGTGTGACTGAGGAGAGCTGATCGTGGCGATCGACCTGACCCACTCGTCCGAGGTGGAGGCGCTGATCGAGCGCACCCGCGCCTTCACCCGTGACCACGTGCTGCCCATCGAGGACGAACACGGTGGGGACATCGCTGTCGCGGGGGGTGACGAGATGCGGGTGCAACTGCAGAAGGCCGCAAGGGACGCCGGGGTGTTCGCCCCGCACGCGCCCGTCGAGTTCGGCGGCCACGGCCTGAACATGTCCGATCGGGCGCCGGTGTTCGAGGAGGCCGGGTACTCGCTGTTCGGTCCCACGGCACTGAACATCGCCGCGCCGGACGAGGGCAACGTGCACATGCTCGCCCACATCGCCAATCCGGAACAGCGCGAGCAGTACCTCGCGCCGCTCGCGCAGGGTGACGTCCGATCCGCCTTCGCGATGACCGAGCCCGCGCCCGGCGCGGGTTCCGATCCCTCGGCGCTGACCACGCGGGCGGTCAGGGCCGACGGCGGCTGGCGAATCAACGGGCACAAGTGGTTCATCACGGGAGCCGACGGCGCCGGCTTCTTCATCATCTTCGCCCGTACCGCCGGCGAGCCCGGCGATCGCGGTGGCGCCACGATGTTCCTCGCGCCCGCGGACACCCCGGGGATCCGGGTCGGTCGGCACATCGACACCCTCGACAAGTCGATGCTCGGCGGACACTGCGAGGTGTTCTTCGAGGACGTGCTGGTCCCCGACTCCGCTGTGCTCGGCGAGGTGGACCGCGGCTTCGAGTACGCGCAGGTGCGGCTCGGCCCGGCGCGGATGACGCACGTGATGCGCTGGCTCGGCGCCGCTCGGCGCGGCCACGACATCGCGGTCGAGTACGTGGCGAAGCGAGAAGCGTTCGGCGCCAGACTCGGTGATCTCGGCATGGTGCAGCAGATGGTCGCGGACAACGAGATCGACATCGCCGCCACCCGCGCACTGCTCACCCGCGCCTGCTGGGAACTCGACCAGGGTGGCAAGGCGTCGGACGCGACCGCGATCGCCAAGACCTACGCGGCGGAGGCGATCTTCCGGATCGTCGACCGCAGCGTCCAGATGTGCGGTGGCATGGGCGTTTCCGGCGATCTTCCGCTCGCTCGACTCTCCCGAGAGGTACGTCCGTTCCGCGTGTACGACGGCCCGTCCGAGGTACACCGGTGGGCACTGGCCAAGCGCGTCGTCGGTGCCGCCAAGCGCGCCCTGAAGGAGTCCTGATGAGCCTGCCCGGCATGGATGTCGCCGCGCTGCGGCGGTTTCTGATCGACAGCGGCGTCGAGGTCGCAGGGAACCTCGACGTCGAACTGCTCAGCGGTGGCCGCTCGAACCTGACCTTCACGGCATCCGACGGCCGCAGCACCTGGATCGTGCGCCGGCCCCCGATCAGCGGGCTGACGCCCTCGGCGCACGACATGGCGCGCGAGTTCCGGGTGACCAGCGCACTGCAGGACTCGCCGGTGCCGGTGGCGCGCACGGTCGCGTTCGACGAGGCGGGAACCGTGCTCGGTGCCCAGATGACGGTTGTCGAGTTCGTCGACGGCCGCGTGGTCCGGGACCAGGACGACCTCGCCGCGCTGACCGACGCCGAGGTCCGCGACTCCGCGCACGCGCTCGTGGGGGTGCTCGCGGACCTGCACT
Source organism: Rhodococcus sp. NPDC003348 (assembly GCF_053589375.1). Taxonomy (NCBI): domain Bacteria; kingdom Bacillati; phylum Actinomycetota; class Actinomycetes; order Mycobacteriales; family Nocardiaceae; genus Rhodococcus; species Rhodococcus sp. NPDC003348. The sequence goes on along the minus strand of NZ_JBSFRT010000018.1, from coordinate 49,258 downwards.
CGGTGGACTATCGGACCGTCGGGCTCGGTGAGTTCGGCCGACCGGACGGGTTCGTGGCCAGGCAGGTCAAGCTCTGGGCCGGGCAGTGGGAGCGGGTCAAGACCCGCGACCTGCCCGACGTCGCGACGCTGCACAGCAGGCTCGCCGACGCGATCCCGCAGGCTTCGGAGGCGTCGATCGTGCACGGCGACTTCCGGATCGACAACACCATCCTCGACGCGGAGGATCCGACGATGGTCCGGGCCGTCGTGGACTGGGAGATGTCCACCCTCGGTGACCCGCTGACCGACGCGGCCCTGATGTGTGTGTACCGCGCGCCGGTGTTCGATCTGGTGCTCGGCTCGCGGGCGGCCTGGACGAGCCCACGGCTGCCGTCGGCGGACGACCTCGCGCAGACCTACGCGACCGCATCGGGGCGCGACCTCGGGGACTGGAACTTCTACCTTGCCCTCGCCAACTTCAAGCTCGGCATCATCGGGGAGGGCATCACGCACCGGGCGTTGCAGGGCTCGGACGCCGGCAGTGGTGCCGCCCGCGCCGCGGAGGCGACCGGCGAGTTCATGGCGGCCGGCCTGCGTGCCCTCGCGGGAGCATCCGCGTGAGCGGCCGGACTGCGCTCGTCACGGGCGCATCCCGGGGGATCGGCCTCGGTATCGCGAACCGGCTTGCCGCCCAGGGGTATTCGCTCACCATCAGCGCGCGGGACGAGCAGCGTCTGGGGGAGGTCGCGGACTCGCTTCGGGCGGCAGGTGCACCACGCGTCGTCGCTGTCGCAGGCGACCTTGCCGACCCCGAGGCGATCGAGCGGCTGACCGCCCGGCACGCCGACGACCTCGGTCCGATGAAGGCGCTGATCGTCAACGCCGGCGTGGGGACGGCGGGTACCGTCGCGGACTTCCCGATGCGCCGGTTCGACAAGACTCTCGACGTCAATCTCCGGGCGCCGTTCCTGCTCCTGCAACAGTGCCTGCCGATGCTGCGGGCCGGAGCGGCCGCGGATCCCGGGCGTGGTGCGAAGGTGATCGCGCTGTCCTCCGTCACCGGGGTCTACGCCGAATCGGGCCTGGCCGTCTACGGCGCCACCAAGGCGGCTCTGATCTCACTGGTGGCCACGCTCAACTCCGAGGAGTCGGGCAACGGGGTCAGTGCGACCGCCATCTCGCCCGCCTACGTGGACACCGACATGAGTGCCTGGATTCGCGACCGGATCCCCGCCGACGAGATGCTAGAGGTGGACGACATCGTCGAGTTGGTCGATTCCCTGCTGCGCCTGTCGGCGCGCGCTGTCGTGCCCAATGTGGTGGTGACGCGGGCGGGTACCGACGGGCTGCGGGCGTGACGCCGGGCGCGTCGTCGACGGGTTCGAAACCTGGCAAATAGCCAGACAACTTTCATTTGGTGTGGCCGGGTCACGATCTGTGACCCGGCCACAATCATTCTGTGACCAGAAATGACTGCCTGGTTCATTGCGGGCAAACTGCCATGACCTGCGCAAACGGCGTAGGTTCCAGCTGCTGGACCTCGCCGGAGGGCGGTTCGGGTTCGGTTGAGCGGTCAGAAGTTGGACGCTTGTCGGGGGAACTCGCCAAACCACCTCGCCAGACGTGGTGAACGCGGTAAGTTGCCTCGTGCGACGGGTGGCAACCGCTTCCGTCGTGGTCGGTAAGACCGCCGAATCGGCGGGGTGATTGTCTTTCGGGAGGGCGATCTGTGAGCACACAATGGAGCGTCGGACACCGTGTGCTGTGTTCCACCACCGTCGCGAATGGTTCCGCCGCGGTGGCGTACCCCCGGCGGGATTCGCCGATTCGGGCGTGGGGGCATAGTCAGGCCCGCTGACCGCGATTTCGCGCCGTCGGCGCACACATTCAGCCGCGATCGGCTTCCTTCTTGACGAAAAATCCATCTCGGCTCGCCATGTCTGTGGTCGCGCGAGCCATGCCGGCGGTGCGCCGGGCCCGCGATGCCGAGATGGCTGTGGGAACTCGTGAAGTGTTCCGGAATTAGGGGTATCAGTTGACCGCCATCGAAGGTTTCGACAGCACGGATTTCGACAGCACCATCCAGGCCGACGGTGTCGAACCGGTGGATGTGTTCCCGCTGTCAGCCGCGCAACTGGGCATCTGGTACGCGCAGCACGTCGACCCCGAGGTTCCGATCAACATCGGCCAGTATGTCGACCTGCGCGGACCCCTGAACGCCGCGGTGCTCGAGCAGGCGTGCATCATCGCCTCCCAGGAAATGGAGACCGGCTACCTGCGGCTGGCCGAATTCGACAGCGTTCCGCAGCAGATCGTCGACCGGACCATCGTCGACCACGTGCAGATTCTGGACCTGCGGGGCGAGTGCGATCCGATCGGTGCCGCGATGGAGTGGATGCGCGCCGACCTCGCGGCCCCCGTCGATCTGCTCACGGATCGACTCATCGCCGGCGCGTCGATTCGTGTCGAGGACAACCGGTACTTCTGGTACTCGCGGGTCCACCACATCGCGCTCGACGGATTCGGCGCGATGACCTACATGAACCGCGTCGCCGAGGTCTACACGGCGCTGCTCGAGGACCAGGACATCCGGCCCGGCAAGGTGTGGACACTGCGCAATCTGTACGAATCGGAGATGGCCTATCGCGAGAGCGCGCGATTCGCCACCGATCGAGAGTACTGGGCACAGCAGATCGCCGGCATGGAGGAGGGGACCAGTCTCGTCTCCCGCACCGCGGCGCCCGCGGCGGTCAACGGCATCACCTCCGCCGCCCTTTCGGACGAGTCCGAGTCGGCGCTCGGCGCCGCCGCGGGACGGCACGGGTCCTCGCCGTCCGCGCTGCTGATTGCCGCCTTCGCGGCCTACCTCGCGCAGACCACCGGCAAGGAGGACGTCGTCCTCAGCCTCCCCGTGACTGCGCGAACCACGGCGATCATGCGCAACTCGGGCGGCATGCTGTCGAATGTGGTGCCGCTGCGGGTGAAGGTTGCCGGCGACACCACCGTTGCAGGTCTGCTGGCCGTGGTCGGATCCGCGGTTACCGGTGCACTGCGGCACCAGCGCTACCGCCACGAGGACATCCGCCGCGACTCGGATGCCACCAACATGCAGCGCGACCTCCTCGGCCCGCTCGTCAACATCATGTTGTTCCACGAGGAGGTCACGCTCGGATCGGTCGTCGGTGCGTTCAACATTCTCTCGACGGGCATCGTCGAGGACCTGGCCGTGAACTTCTACCAGAGCGTCGCGGGCACACGGACCCACATCGACTTCGAGACCAACCCCAACCTCTACACCGACCGTGAGGCCGGCGCACACCATGCGCGGTTCCTCGCCTTCTTCGACGCGTTCGTCCGGTCCGCGTCCGACCGGCGGGTGTGGGAGATCGATCTCCTCACGGCCGCCGAGCAGGAGCAGGTCCTCGAGACCTGGAACGACACGACGCACGACGTCGCGGATGGCACGCTGGTCTCGCTGTTCGACGCCCAGGTGGCGCGGACGCCGGACGCGGTGGCGCTGTCGTTCCAGGGCGAATCGCTCACCTACCGGGAGTTCGATTCCCGGGTCAACCGGCTCGCGCGGAAGCTGATCTCGATGGGGGTCGGGCCCGAGTCGCTGGTGGCCGTGGGTATGAGGCGTTCTCTCGAGATGCTCGTGGGCATCTACGCCGTCGTGAAGGCCGGCGGTGCGTACGTTCCCGTGGATCCCGACCAGCCGGCCGATCGGATCGGGCACATCCTCGACACCGCCGACGCGGTCTGCGTGCTCTCCACGACCCGCGACGAGTTCACGGCGCCGGAGGGGCGAACGGTGCTGTGCATCGACGCGGTGGACCTGTCGGACTGCGATCCGACACCGGTCCAGGATTCGGAACGCATTTCGCCGCTTCGGTCGTCCAACAACGCGTACGTCATCTTCACCTCGGGTTCGACCGGCCGACCGAAGGGCGTCGCGGTCGGTCACGACGCGATCGTCAACCGCCTGGAGTGGATGCAGGCCGAGTACGGGCTTGCCGGCACCGACGTCGTGCTGCAGAAGACCCCGGTAACGTTCGACGTTTCGGTGTGGGAGTTGTTCTGGCCGTTGCAGATCGGAGCGCGGTTGGTGATCGCGGTGCCGGACGGGCATCGTGATCCGCTCTACCTCGCCCAGACCATCGCCGACGAATCGGTGACCACGATCCACTTCGTGCCGTCGATGCTGGCGGTGTTCGTCACTGCTGCTGGTGAGCTGGAAGGTGGCACCGAATCGTTTGCTGTGCAGGCGAAGTCGCTGGTCCGTGTGTTCGCCTCCGGCGAGGCGCTGCCAGGGTCGACCGCTGCGGCACTGCGCGAGGTGGCGCCGCAGGCGCGGCTGCACAACCTGTACGGGCCGACCGAAGCCGCGGTCGACGTGACCTATCACGAGGTCACGGCTGCGGACGAGGTCACCGTGCCGATCGGTGCTCCGGTCTGGAACACGGCGCTGTACGTTCTCGACGCCCGACTGCGACCGGTGCCGGTGGGTGTTCCCGGCGAGCTCTACCTCGCCGGTGCACAGCTCGCGCGGGGCTACGTCGGCCGCGTCGATCTGACCGCGGACCGATTCGTGGCCAACGTGTTCGAGCCGGGTGCGCGAATGTACCGGACCGGAGATCTTGTCCGGTGGAACGAGTCGGGTGAGCTGGAGTACCTGGCGCGTACGGACTTCCAGGTGAAACTGCGCGGCCAGCGGATCGAGTTGGGCGAGATCGAGGCGGCGCTGGTCGCCGATGTGCGAATCGCTCAGTCGGTGGCGATGGTGCGGTCCGACCTGGGTGCGGGTGATCACCTGGTTGCGTACGTGGTGCCGGTGGCCGGAGCGGTGCTCGACGGTGAAGCGCTGCGTTCCGGGTTGGGATCGGTCCTGCCGGCGTACATGGTGCCCTCGGCAGTGGTGGTGCTCACGGAACTCCCGTTGAACGCGTCGGGCAAGTTGGACCGCAAGGCGCTGCCGGCTCCGGTGATCACCACCGGAGCCGCCGACTTCCGGGCGGCTCGAACCCTCTCCGAGGAGATAGTGGCCGGAATCTTCGCAGACGTGCTTGGCCTCGAGCGCGTCGGTGCCGATGACAGCTTCTTCGAACTCGGTGGTGACTCGCTGATCGCCAACCAGGTCGTGTCCCGGATCGGCGCGGCTTTCGGTATCCGGCTCGGCGTGCGGGCGCTCTTCGAGGCGCCGACGGTGTCCGGACTCGCCTCTCGAATCGATACGCAGTCCGGGACCGACGAGAACCGGCTCGAACTGGTGCGGCGTCCGCGACCCGAGATCGTTCCGCTCTCGCTCGCCCAACAGCGGATGTGGTTCCTCAACCAGTTCGACCCGTCGGCGGGCACCTACAACCTGCCCTTCGTGGTCCGGCTGTCGGGGCAGGTGGACAGCGCGATGCTCGCAGCGGCCCTCGCCGACGTGGTCGAGCGGCACGAGACGCTGCGCACGGTGTTCCCCGACTCGCCCGGCGGACCGCACCAGGTCGTGATTCCCGCTGGGGACATCACCCTGCTCGGTCCGACCGAGCGGGTGACCGAAGAAGAGCTCCTGACGCGCCTCGCCGGCTTCGCCGGCGGCGGCTTCGACATCAGCACGGAGATCCCGATCCGGATCCGTGTCTTCGAGCTGACGGACTCCCACGACGGAGCCGACGGATCCCGTGAGTTCGCGGTCGGGATCGTCGTTCACCACATTGCGGCGGACGGTGTCTCGCTCGCTGTGCTGGCCAGGGACCTGGTGGCGGCATACACCGCACGACTCAGCGGAGAAGCGACTGCGTGGCAGCCGCTGGCGGTTCAGTACGCCGATTACACGCTCTGGCAGCGCGAGCGGATCGGCACCGCGGAAGACCAGGATTCGTTGTCTTCCAAGCAGATCGAATTCTGGCGTGCCGAGCTTTCCGGTGTGCCCGACCAACTGGATCTGCCAACGGACCGCCCGCGTCCGATGGTGCAGTCCTTCCGCGGAGGGCGGTTGCGCTTCGAGATTCCGGCGCAGACCTACGAGTCGCTGGCCGGCTTCGCCCGGGCGCAGGGTGTCACACCGTTCATGGTGACGCACGCGGCGCTGGCGGTGTTGCTGTCGCGACTGAGCGGCACGTCCGACATCGCGGTGGGTACCGTCGTTGCGGGTCGCGGTGAGCAGGCCCTCGACAACCTGATCGGCATGTTCGTCAACACGCTGGTGCTCCGCACGGAGGTGGACGGTGGGTCGTCGTTCCTCGACCTGCTGAAGCAGGTGCGCGATCGCGACCTCGCTGCTTTCGGACATGCCGACGTGCCGTTCGAGCAGTTGGTTCAGGCGCTCAACCCGGCGCGTTCCACGGCTCGTCACCCGCTGTTCCAGGTTGGCCTGTCCTTCGAGAACATGGAACGCGCCGAGGTGGCACTGCCCGGGCTCACCGTGACGGCCGACGAGGTCCGCGTCGACCTGTCGAAGTTCGATCTGCAGTTGACGATCGCCGACCGACCACGCGGCGCTTCCGTGTCCGAGGGCGTGGCCGCGGAGTTCGTCTATGCGCGGGACCTGTTCGACGAGTCCACCATCGCCGGATTCGCGGCTCGGTTCCTTCGCATCGTCGATTCGGTGCTCGCGGACCCGGCGATGGCCGTGGGTGACGTCGAGATCCTCGACCCCTGCGAGCGGGCCGATCTGACCGAGCGGTGGGGACGCGGGCTTCCCGGGGCCCGGGCCGCGCTACCGGTGCAGCGCACTCTCGCACAGATCCTCCGAACCGGTCCCGAGTCGGATCCGGACCGTGTCGCGGTGGTCGGGGACGGCGGTCGGGAGCTGACCTACCGTGAGCTCGACGAGCGTTCCTCGCGGCTGGCCAGGGTTCTGATCGGGTTGGGTGTGGGTCCCGAGACCGCCGTGGCGGTGGCAGTTCCGCGCTCGATCGAGTCCGTGCTTGCGGTGTGGGCCGTCGCGAAGTCGGGTGCCGCGTTCGTTCCCGTGGATCCGAACTATCCCGCGGACCGAGTGACGCACATGGTCACCGATTGTGGTGCGGTGCTCGGAGTCACGGTCGGCGCGCACGCGGATCGGTTGCCCGCAGTGGTTCCATGGCTGGCGCTCGACACCGAGGAGATCGAATCACGTTGCGCTGCTGAAGCAGCGGCGCCGATCGTCGATGTCGACCGGATTCGTCCGTTGCGGCTGGAGAATCCGGCGTACGTCATCTACACGTCGGGGTCCACCGGCCTGCCCAAGGGTGTCGTCGTCACGCACACCGGCCTCGCGAACTTCGTGGAGTACCAGCGGTCGGACTACCGGATCTCTGCCGCCGACCGAACACTGCATGTCGCGTCGCCGAGTTTCGACATCTCGATCAACGAGATGCTGCTGGCGGGAGCCTCCGGCGCGACGCTGGTGATCGCTCCGACCACGGTCTTCGGCGGCGACGAGCTCACGGACCTGCTGCGCCGTGAGCGGGTGACCCATGTGTTGATCACCCCGGCCGCGCTCGCGTCGGTGGATCCGAACGGTCTGCCGGATCTGCGGTTCGTCGGGGTCGGCGGCGAGGCGTGCCCGCCGGAGTTGGTGGCGCGCTGGGCCGGCGACCGGGTGTTCGTCAACGGCTACGGCCCTACCGAGACCACGATCGTCGTCACGAGCACCGCCCCGCTGGTGCCGGGACAGCCGGTGACGGTGGGTCCTCCGGTGTGCGGGGTGCGGGCGATGGTGCTCGACAACCGGCTCGGGCCGGTGCCGGTCGGTGTGACCGGTGAGCTGTATCTGGCGGGTCCTGCGTTGGCCCGCGGGTATCGGGGTCGGCCGGAGCTGACGGCGGAGCGGTTCGTCGCCGATCCGTTCTCGCCGTCGGGTGAGCGGATGTACCGCACGGGTGACCTGGTGCGGTGGACCGCGGACGGGGAGCTGGACTACCTGGGGCGCGGCGACTTCCAGGTGAAGGTGCGGGGCTTCCGGATCGAGCTCGGTGAGATCGATTCGGCGCTGTCGGCGTTGCCGGGGGTGGAGTTCGCGGTCACGGTCGGGCACGACGGCGCGGGCGGGACCACGTCGTTGGTGTCGTACGTGCTCGGTGCGGACGGGGCCGATCTCGATCCGGCGGCGTTGAAGGTGGCGCTGGCGGAGTCGTTGCCGTCGCACATGGTGCCCGCGGCGATCATGCCGTTGGAAGCCATCCCACTCACGCCGGTGGGCAAGCTGGACCGGAAGGCGTTGCCGGAGCCGGTGTTCGAGTCGCGGCCGTTCCGTGCTCCGTCGACTCCGGTGGAGGAGACGGTGGCGGGTGTGTTCGCCGAGGTGCTCGGTGTCGAGCGGGTCGGCGCAGACGACGACTTCTTCGAGTTGGGTGGCAACTCGTTGATCGCCACGCAGGTGGTTGCTCGACTGGGTGCCGCGCTCGATGCGTCGGTGCCGGTGCGGGTGCTGTTCGAGGCGTCGACAGTCGGTGCGTTGGCATCGGCGGTGGCCGGGATTGCGGGTACGGGTGCTCGGCCGGTTCTGGTGGCGCGGTCGCGTCCGGAGCGGGTTCCGTTGTCGGTGGCGCAGCAGCGGTTGTGGTTCCTGAACCGGTTCGATCCGGAATCTGTCGCTTACAACCTCCCCGCAGCGATCTCATTGACCGGCGACCTGGATGTCGCGGCACTGGGGCTGGCTGTCAGGGACGTGCTCGAGCGGCACGAGGCGTTGCGGACCGTTTATCCCGAACTCGACGGCCAGGCATGGCAGGTGGTGGTGCCCGTGGCGGATGCCGCTCCCGCGCTGACGCCGGCACCCGTGGACGCGGCCGACCTCTACCCCGCCCTGGTCGAGGAATTCGCCGTCGGGTTCGACGTCACCACACAGGTCCCCCTGCGAATCAGGCTGTTCCAGACCGCGAACCGTGACTACGTCCTGGTGATGGTTGTGCATCACATTGCGGCGGACGGTCTCTCGATGGGCCCGCTGGTGCGGGACGTGATGGCGGCGTACGTGTCGAGGTCTGCGGGTGTCGCGCCGGCATGGGCTCCGTTGCCGGTGCAGTACGCGGATTACACGCTCTGGCAGCGTGAGGTGTTGGGTTCGGAGGAGGATCCGGACTCGCTCGTGTCCGCGCAGCTCGACTATTGGCGGCAGACACTGACGGGGCTACCCGAGCAGTTGGACCTCCCGTCCGATCGGCCGCGGCCGGCGGTGGCGTCGAATCGTGGTGCCACATACTCGTTCTCGGTCGATGCGGACCTGCATCGGCGTCTTGACGCGCTGGCTCGGCAGCAGGGCGCGTCCTTGTTCATGGTTGTGCATGCGGCGCTGTCGGTGCTGCTGGCTCGGTTGTCGGACACCGGTGACATCGCGGTGGGTGCGCCGGTGGCGGGTCGTGGTGACGCGGCGCTCGATGATCTGGTGGGGATGTTCGTCAACACGTTGGTGTTGCGGATGCAGGTGGAGTCGTCGTCGTCGTTTGTTGATGTGTTGGCTCAGGCGCGTGAGGTCGACCTGGGTGCGTTTGCTCATGCCGATGCTCCGTTCGAGCGGTTGGTCGAGGTGTTGGCGCCTGCGCGGTCGCAGGCACGGCACCCGCTGTTCCAAGTGATGCTCTCGTTGCAGAACCAGGCGCAGACCGACCTGGAACTCCCTGGCCTGAGTGTCCGGGTGCTCGACTACGACGAGCAGGTGTCGAAGTTCGACCTCCATCTCACCCTCACCGATCAGGTGGGTCCCGGCGGTGAGTTGTCCGGAATCCAGAGTGAGCTGACCTACGCCACGGACCTTTTCGACCGCTCGACCGTCGAGGAGTTCGCCCAGCGCTTCGTACGTGTGCTCGACGCGGTCGTGTCCGCACCGGCCACCGCAGTGGGAGACATCGACCTGCTGACCGATGTCGAGCGCGGCCTTGTGGTCGACAGGTGGAACGCAACGGCACAGCCGTTCGCCGAAGCGACGTTGGTCTCGTTGTTCGAGGAGCAAGTGGCGCGGACGCCCGGTGGGGCGGCACTGTCGTTCGACGGTGAGTCGGTGACGTACGGCGAGTTCGCATCGCGGGTGAATCGTCTCGCCCGATACCTGATCTCGGTGGGTGTGGGTCCGGAGTCGCTGGTTGCGGTTGCGATGCGCCGGTCGTTGGAGATGCTGGTCGGGATCTATGCGGTGCAGGCTGCCGGTGGTGCGTACGTACCCGTGGATCCGGATCAGCCGGTGGAGCGCGCCGGCCACATTCTCGATTCAGCGGACCCGGTGTGCGTGTTGACGACGGCTCGTGACGGGTTTGCCGGCGCCGGGGACAGGTCCGTGCTGTGTGTGGACGCGCTCGAGTTGTCGGGGCTGTCGGATGCACCGGTGTCGGATGCGGATCGGCTCGGGCGGCTGCGCCCGGAGAGCACGGCGTACGTGATCTTCACGTCGGGCTCGACGGGTCGACCGAAGGGCGTGTCGGTCAGTCATGCCGCGATCGTCAACCAGGTCGACTGGATGGCGTCTCGCTACGAGTTCGGCGTCTCGGACATTGTGCTGCTGAAGACGCCCTTCACGTTCGACGTGTCCGTGTGGGAGCTCTTCGTGCCGTTGGTGACCGGTGGCTCCGTGCACATTGCCGAGCCGGACGGCCATCGCGATCCCGAGTACCTCGCCGGCGTGATCGCCGAGCGTGGCATCACGGCGACGTCGTTCGTGCCGTCGATGCTGTCGGTGTTCCTCGACGTGCAGTCGGCGATCGGTGTGTCGTCGCCGGGTGCGCTGCGGCACGTGTTCGCGGCTGGTGAAGCGTTGCCCGCGGAGACGGCGGCCCGTTTCGCCGCTGTCTTCTCGGCGCAGCTGCACAACCTGTACGGACCGACGGAGGCGGCGGTGCATTCGACGCACCGCCACGTCGACGGCACCGAGTCCGTGTCGGTTCCGATGGGTGCGCCGGTGTCGAACACCCAGGTGTACGTGCTCGACGCGCGCCTGCATCCGGTTCCGGTTGGTGTGCCCGGCGAGTTGTACCTGTCGGGCGCGCAGCTTGCGCGTGGGTACCACGGTCGAGTGGACCTCACGGCCGATCGGTTCGTGGCCGGTCCATTCGGTGACGGTGAGCGGATGTACCGCACCGGTGACCTGGTTCGGTGGACCACGTCGGGCGAGCTGGAGTACATCGGTCGCACGGACTTCCAGGTGAAGCTGCGAGGCCAGCGCATCGAACTCGGCGAGATCGAAGCGGCACTGCTCGCCCAGCCGACCGTGTCGCAGGCGGTTGCGCTGGTGCGCGAGGATGCCGGGTCCGGTCAGCGACTCGTCGCCTACATCGTGTCGGCGGGTGACGCACCGGCCGAGGCTCGGGTGCTCGATGGCGCGTTGCGGGCAACGTTGCCGTCGTACATGGTTCCGGCCGCGTTCGTCATGCTCGACGCCTTCCCGTTGAACGCGTCCGGCAAGCTCGACCGGAAGGCGTTGCCGGAACCGATGTTCGAGGCGCGGGAGTTCCGCGCTCCGTCAACCCCGCTCGAGGAGATCGTGGCCGGGGTGTTCGAGCAGGTACTCGGTGTCGAGCGCGTTGGTGCCGACGACGACTTCTTCGAACTCGGTGGCAACTCGTTGATCGCCACCCAGGTGGTGGCACGGCTCGGGGCTGTTCTCGGTACCAAGATCGCCGTCCGCATGCTCTTCGACACGCCGTCGGTCGCGGCGCTCGCGCTCGCGGTTGACGGGATCGACGACCAGGGTGCAGAAAGAACTCCGCTGGTCGCAGCACCTCGCCCCGAACGCATTCCACTGTCCACCGCACAGGCGCGGATGTGGTTCCTCAACCGATTCGACACCGCGTCCGGGGTCAACAACATTCCGTTCGCCGTGCGACTGTCCGGCGAAGTGGATGTGCCCGCTCTACAGGCTGCCGTGCGGGATCTGCTCGAGCGTCATGAGGTTCTGCGGACGCTCTACCCTGCAACGAACGAGGGTCCGTCGCAGGTGATCGTGGCCGCCGATCAGGTCCTTCCGGACCTGACGCCGGTGTCGGTGTCCGAAGCGGATCTGTTCGCCCGGGCTGCCGAGTTGGCGTTGGCGGGATTCGACGTCACCGACCAGGTGCCGGTACGGGCACAGCTGTTCCAGACTGCGGAGACCGAGTTCGTCCTGGTGATGGTTGTGCATCACATTGCGGCGGACGGCTTCTCGATGAGGCCGTTGGCGCGGGACGTGATGGCGGCGTACGTGTCGAGGTCTGCGGGTGTCGCGCCGGCATGGGCTCCGTTGCCGGTGCAGTACGCGGACTACACGCTCTGGCAGCGTGAGGTGCTCGGCTCCGAGGATGATCCGGAGTCGTTGATCTCGGCGCAGCTGGGTTACTGGAAGCAGGCCTTGGCGGGGTTGCCGGAGCAGTTGGATCTGCCGTCCGATCGGCCGCGGCCGGCGGTGGCGTCGAATCGTGGTGCGACGTATTCGTTCGTGCTCGATTCGGGGTTGCATCAGGCTCTGGACGCGTTGGCGCGGCAGCAGGGTGCGTCGTTGTTCATGGTTGTGCATGCGGCGTTGTCGGTGTTGTTGGCTCGGTTGTCGAGCACGGATGACATCGCGGTGGGTGCGCCGGTGGCCGGTCGTGGTGACGCGGCGCTCGACGATCTGGTGGGGATGTTCGTCAACACGTTGGTGTTGCGGATGCAGGTTGATTCGTCGTCCTCGTTCGTCGATGTGTTGGCTCATGCGCGCGAGGTCGATCTGGGTGCGTTCGCTCATGCGGATGCTCCGTTCGAGCGGTTGGTGGAGGTGCTCAACCCGGCTCGCTCGCAGGCACGGCACCCGCTGTTCCAGGTCGCGCTGTTCTTCCAGAACCTCGGCCGAACGGACCTCGAACTGCCCGGGCTCCGCGTGGCACCACTCGAAGTTGATGCGCAGGTGGCGAAGTTCGACCTGCAGGTGACGGTGGCGGAATCCGCCGACGAGACCGGAGCCGTCGCCGGTCTGGCGATCGATCTCACCTATGCGACGGATTTGTTCGATGAGGGTTCGGTTGCGGAGTTCGGGCGTCGGTTCGTTCGGATTCTGTCTGCGGTGACGGCGGATCCTGGGGTTGCTGTCGGTGACGTGGATTTGTTCGATGGTGCCGAGCGGGTTCGGGTGTTGGATCGGTGGAACGATTCGGCGCATGTGTTGCCGGCCGGTGAGTTGCTGTTGGATGCGTTCCGGGCGCGGGCGGCGGCGGTGCCGGATGCGACGGCGGTGGTGTTCGAGGGTGAGTCGCTGACGTATGGGGAGTTCGCGTCGCGGGTGAACCGGTTGGCGCGGGTGTTGATTGCGTCGGGTGTGGGGCCGGAGTCGTTGGTGGCGTTGGCTGTTCGGCGGTCGTTGGATCTGGTTGTGGGCATGTATGCGGTGCTCGAGGCTGGTGGCGCGTATGTGCCGATCGATCCGGATCATCCTGCGGAGCGGATCGGTCACGTTCTCGATACGGCTGATCCGGTGTGTGTGCTGACCACCGGGCGGGATGGTTTCGATGCGGCAGGGGACAGGTCTGTCCTGTGCATCGACACGGTGGATGTGTTGGGGTTGTCGGATGCTCCGGTGACCGATGTGGACCGGGCTGCTCCGTTGCGGCCGGGGCATCCGGCGTATGTGATCTTCACGTCGGGGTCGACGGGTAAGCCGAAGGGTGTTGCGGTTCCGCACGGTGCGATTGTCAACCAGATGCGGTGGATGGAGGACGAGTACTCGTTCGCTGCGGAGGACGTGTACCTGCAGAAGACGGCGACGACGTTCGATGTGTCGTTGTGGGGGTATTTCCTGCCGTTGCGGGTGGGTGCGACGTTGGTTGTCGCGACGCATGACGGTCATCGGGATCCGGTGTATGTGGCGGATGTGATTGCGGCGCACGGGGTGACGTTGACCGACTTCGTGCCGTCGATGTTGACGGTGTTCGCCGAGTACGCGCCTGCGTCGTCGTTGGTGTCGTTGCGGGATGTGTTCGTGATCGGTGAGGCGTTGCCGGCGGAGACGGTGCGGGCGTTCGGGTCGGTGTCGTCGGCGCGGGTGCAGAATCTGTACGGGCCGACGGAGGCGGCGGTGTCGATCACGTATGCCGATGTGACGGACGTGGTTGCCGGTGGGGTGGTGTCGATCGGGCGTCCGCAGTGGAATTCGCAGATGTATGTGCTCGATTCGCGGTTGCATGCGGTGCCGGTGGGGGTTCCGGGTGAGTTGTATCTGGCGGGTGCGCAGTTGGCGCGGGGGTATTACCGGCGGGTGGATCTGACGTCGGATCGGTTCGTGGCGAATCCGTTCTCGTTGTCGGGTGAGCGGATGTATCGGACCGGTGACCTTGTCACGTGGAGTGCGTCGGGTGAGTTGAACTACATCGGGCGTACGGATTTCCAGGTGAAGTTCCGTGGTCAGCGGATCGAGCTCGGTGAGATCGAGACGGCGTTGCTGGCGGATGGTGCGGTGAGCCAGGCGGTCGTGCTGGTGGTGGCGACGGCGACTGGTGATCAGTTGGTCGGTTATGTGGTGCCGTCTGCTGGTGCGGAGTTCGATGTCGCTGCGGTGCGGGCTGGTCTCGGTGATCGGTTGCCGTCGTACATGATTCCGTCGGCGTTGGTTGTGTTGGATGAGTTCCCGTTGAACTCGTCGGGGAAGTTGGATCGTAAGGCTTTGCCGGATCCGACTTTCGAGGCGAGGGAGTTTCGGGCGCCGGCGTCGCCTGTCGAGCGGGCTGTTGCTGAGGCGTTCGGGGAGGTGCTCGGGGTCGGGCAGGTCGGTTTGGATGACGACTTCTTCGAGCTCGGTGGTAATTCGTTGGTGGCGACGCAGTTGGCGGCTCGGCTCGGGGCTGCGTTGGACATGCGGGTGCCGGTTCGGGATTTGTTCGAGGCGTCGACTGTTGTTGCGTTGGCGGCGCGGTTGGGTTCGCAGGCTGGTAGTGGTGGTCGGGTTGCGTTGGTGGCGGGGCCTCGTCCGGAGCGGGTGCCGTTGTCGTTGGCGCAGCAGCGGATGTGGTTTTTGAATCGTTTTGACACGTCGTCGGCTGCGTACAATATTCCGTTGGCGATCCGGTTGTCGGGCACCCTCGACACCGAGGTGCTGGAGATCGCACTCGCGGACGTGGCCAGCAGGCACGAGACGCTGCGCACCCACTATCCCGAGACCGCGGAAGGGCCGATCCAGGTCATCGCGGCGCCCGTGGACGCGGT
This sequence comes from Rhodococcus sp. NPDC003348, assembly GCF_053589375.1. Classification (NCBI taxonomy): domain Bacteria; kingdom Bacillati; phylum Actinomycetota; class Actinomycetes; order Mycobacteriales; family Nocardiaceae; genus Rhodococcus; species Rhodococcus sp. NPDC003348. The sequence goes on along the minus strand of NZ_JBSFRT010000018.1, from coordinate 34,169 downwards.
CCCGACGCTGGGGCGGGTAGTGGTGGATGCCGACGAACTGCGGCAGCGGTTGTTCGAGCTCGCAACCACCCGGTTCGACGTGACCGCCGAGGTTCCGCTGCGCGTCACCCTGTTCCAACTCGCTCCGACCGAGTACGTGCTCGCCGCCGTCGTGCACCACGTCGCCGCCGACGGCGCATCCATGGCGCCGTTCGTCACCGACATCATGACCGCCTACACGTCGCGCCTCGGCGGCGCCGCGCCGGCATGGGCGCCGCTGCCGGTGCAGTACGCCGACTATGCGATCTGGCAACGTCGGATGCTCGGAGACGAGGGTGATCCCAGCTCCGTCGCGGGGCAGCAGATCGATTTCTGGCGGCGCACCCTCGCCGGTATCCCCGACCAGCTGAACCTCCCGAGCGACCGGCCCCGGCCTGCGGTTCGGTCCAACCGGGGAGGTCGGGTCGCTTTCGAGCTCGACGCGCGCCTGCACCGTGAGCTGGCAGAGTTCGCTCGTTCCGCAGGGGCGACCGTGTTCATGGCCAGCCACACGGCACTCGCGGTGCTGCTGGCCCGGCTGTCCGGTACCGACGACATCTCCGTCGGTACTCCTGTCGCCGGACGTGGAGACGCCGCGATGGACGGGTTGATCGGCATGTTCGTCAACACCCTCGTCCTGCGCACCGCTGTCGACGGAGCCGCCTCCTTCGCCGAGCTGCTCGCCGCGGTGAAGGATGCCGACCTCTCGGCGTTCGGTCACGCCGATGTGCCGTTCGAGCGCCTCGTCGAAGTGCTCAACCCCACTCGGTCCACCGCCCGGCACCCGTTGTTCCAGGTCGGTTTCTCGTTCCAGAACCTCGCGAAGACGAGCCTCGAACTGCCTGGTCTGGCCGTGTCCGCGCTCGAGGTGGACAACGGCATCACCCAGTTCGATCTGCAGCTTTTCCTCGTCGAACGGTTCGACGCCGACGGCGCCCCCGACGGCGTGGAGGCGATGTTCCATTTCGCCACCGACCTGTTCGATCAGTCGACGGTCGAGCGTTTTGCGGATCGATTCGTGCGGATCGTCGAGGCCGCCGTCGCGAACCCGGATGTCGTGGTCGGTGACATCGACCTGCTCGACAGCGTCGAGCGTGACCGACTGATGGTGGACTGGAACGAGACTCGGGCCGACGTTGCGGACCGGACCCTGGCAGACCTGTTCCGCGCGCAGGCCTCCGCCACCCCGAACGCGCCGGCATTGTGGTTCGAGGGAACGGAACTGAGCTACCGGGAGTTCGACACCCGGGTCAACAGGCTTGCCCGCGCGCTGATCGAACGCGGTGTCGGACCGGAATCCCTTGTCGCGCTGGCCATGCGTCGCTCGATCGACCTCGTCGTCGGCATGTACGCGGTGGTCCAGGCAGGTGGCGCGTACGTGCCGATCGATCCCGATCAGCCGGCGGAACGGACGGGTCACATTCTCGACACGGCGGCACCGGTCTGCGTGTTGTCCACCGCCCGAGACGGTTTCGACGGCGCAGGGAACAGGTCTGTGCTTCTCCTGGACTCCGACGACCTCACCGGTTTCGCGACCGGGCCGGTGCAGGACTCCGAGCGGGTGCGGCCGTTGCGGCCGGAGAACCCGGCCTACGTGATCTTCACTTCCGGCTCGACGGGCAGGCCCAAGGGTGTCGCCGTGAGCCATGCGGCGATCGTGAACCAGCTGGAGTGGAAGACCGCCGCGTTCGGGCTCGACGGCTCGGACTCGGCGCTGCTCAAGACCGCGGCGACATTCGACCTGTCGGTGTGGGAGTTCTGGTCACCGTTGGTCTCCGGCGGCCGGATGGTCATCGCCCGGCCCGGCGGGCAGCAGGACCCCGAGTACCTGCTCGACCTGCTGCGGGCTCAGCGGGTGACCACGTTGCACGCGGTCCCGTCCACGGTTGGGATGCTCTCGGCCACGGCGTCCGGTGCGGCGCTCTCGAGTTCACTGCGTCGCGTGCTGGCGATCGGCGAGGCCCTCCCCGCCGCCTCGGCACAGGACTTCCGTGCGGTGAACTGCGGCCGCCTGTTCAACCTGTACGGACCGACCGAGGCCGCGGTGTCGGTGACGGCACACGAGGTGACCGACGCCGATGTCGTCTCGGTGCCGATCGGTGTCCCGGAGTGGAACACGCGGGTGCACGTACTCGACGATCGACTCAACGTCGTTCCCGTGGGCGTCGCAGGGGAGCTCTACCTGGCCGGCACCCAGCTCGCGCGGGGCTACCACGGGCGGGCGGATCTGACGGCCGACCGCTTCGTGGCCAACCCGTTCGGTGCGCCGGGCGAGCGGATGTACCGGACCGGCGACCTGGTGAGCTGGCGACCGGACGGCGGACTCGAGTACCTCGAGCGCCGCGACTTCCAGGTCAAGGTGCGTGGATTCCGGATCGAGCTCGGTGAGATCGAGGCCGCCCTCGCGCGCGAAACATCTGTTGCCGCTGCGGTGGTGGCCGCCCGCTCCGACGAGCGTTCGGGTGATCGCCTGGTGGCATACGTGGTGCCCGCCGACGGGGCCTCGGTGGACACCGCCGAGCTCAAGGCGGCGGCCACACGGGTGCTACCGAGCTACATGGTTCCCGCCGCCTTCGTGGTTCTCGAAGCACTTCCGCTGAACATCAACGGAAAGATCGACCGGAAGGCGCTGCCGGATCCCGAGTTCGAGGCTGCCGAGTTCCGGGAGCCGACCACGGAGACGGAACGACTGGTGGCCGGAACCTTCGCCGAGGTGCTCGGGGTCGACGTGATCGGTCTGGACGACGACTTCTTCGCGCTCGGCGGCAACTCGCTGATCGCCACCCAGGTCACTGCACGGCTGGGAGCGGCGCTGGACACCCAGGTGCCCGTGCTCTGGCTGTTCGAGACGCCGACGGTGGGTGACCTGGCGTCCCGGGTCGCGGAGACCGCGGGATCCGGGGCCCGGGTTCCCCTGCAGCCGATGCCGCGTCCCGACAGCATTCCGCTGTCGCTCGCACAGCAACGGATGTGGGTGCTCAACCGGATGGCGCCGGACTCGGCGGCCTACAACGTTCCTGCGGCGATCCGGTTGTCCGGTCTGCTGGACGTGCCTGCACTCGAGGCCGCCCTCGCCGATGTCATCAGCAGGCACGAGGTGTTGCGGACGGTCTACCCGGACGGCACCGCCGGCCCGGAGCAGCTGGTGCTTCCGCCGTCCGAGGCGACCCCGACGCTGACGCGGGTCGCAGCCACGGAGCAGTCGCTGCCTGGCCTGGTTCTGGAGATGGTGACGTCGGGATTCGACGTGACGGTCGACCTGCCGGTGCGTGCAAGGCTGTTCGAGCTCAGCCCCACCGAGCACGTCTTCGTCGTGATGGTGCATCACATCAGCGCGGACGGGTTCTCGATGGGTCCCCTCACCCGGGACGTCATGGTCGCCTACTCCGCTCGGGTGGACAGGCGGGAACCGGGGTGGGCGCCGCTCGCCGTCCAGTACGCCGACTACAGCCTGTGGCAGCGACTGGTCCTCGGCTCAGAGGACGATCCGGACAGCCCGTTGATGCGGCAGATCGGCTACTGGCACGACGAGCTCGCAGGTCTGCCCGAGCAGCTCGAACTTCCGACCGATCATCGGCGGCCTGCCCGGCAGTCGATGCAGGGAGCGGCTTTCCACTTCGACGTCGATCCCGAGCTCACCGGGAAGCTGGCACAGCTGGCGCGTGACCACAACTCGACCGTGTTCATGGTCGTGCACAGCGCATTCGCGGTGCTGTTGGCGAAGCTGTCCGGGTCGACGGATATTGCGATCGGCACCCCGGTTGCCGGCCGCGGCGAACAGGTTCTCGACGACCTGGTCGGGATGTTCGTCAACACCGTGGTGTTGCGGACCGAGGTCGGATCGTCGATGTCCTTCGCGGAACTGCTCGCGCAGGCACGGAAGAAGGACCTCGCCGCCTTTGCGCATGCGGACGTGCCGTTCGAGCGCGTCGTCGACGTCGTCGGCCGGGAACGGTCCTCCGCCTACTCGCCGCTGTTCCAGGTGCTGTTCGCGTTCCAGAACATGGCGGTGACGTCGCTGCAGCTCCCGGGCCTCGAGGTGGCGCTGATGGAGAGCGGCTTCGAACAGGCGAAGTTCGACCTGCAACTGACCGGTTCGGAACAGTTCGACGACCTCGGCCGACTCGTCGGGCTGCACATGCAGTTCACGTACGCGACCGACCTGTTCCTCCCGGAGACCGTCCGACTGTTCGCCGGCCGGTTCGTTCGCATCCTGGAGGCGGTGGTCGACCCTTCCGTCGTCCTCCGGAGCATCGACATCCTCACCGACGAGGAACGGTCCCGGCTCGCCCAGAAGCCGGCGCTGACAGTGCGGGATCTGCCGGAACTGGTGGCCGCGGCGGCGGCTGCGGAACCGCATGCGATCGCCCTGAGCCACGACGGCACCGACGTCACCTACGGGCAACTCGGGGCCAAGCTCGCGGCGGTCACGAAGGCCATGGGGGCGACCCTCAAGCCGGAGGCGTTGGTCACCGTGTCGCTGTCCGGATTGCTGCCCGGAATCCTGCCCGCACTCGGTCCGGAAGGCCACGCCAGGGCACTCGAATCGCTGATCAGTGCGTCTCGGTCAATTGTTCAGAAAGCGCAGTTCGATACCGGGTCGTGACCCTATAGTTCAGCGGACGGAGCCGGGTCGCACCGGACCTGTTGGCATGCGCATCGCCGGTTCGTCAATGCCGGTTCGTCGTGCCGGTTCGCAGTTGTTTTACGGGAGGTTTGGGCTAGATGTCGGGTGTTGAGCCGCGGGGGCACTCCCTTGCTGTCGAAGATTTGCCACGGTTGATTGCGGAGGTTGTCCGGCTCGAACCCGATCGCTCCGCGATCGAGCACGCCGGCACCGGTGTCAGCTACCGAACACTGCACGCGGAGCTCGAGAGTCTCGATGCGGCCATGGGAGGCGCGCTCGGGCCCGATGCGCTGATCCCGGTGGTCCTCTCGACGCTGCTGCCGGGGCTCGACGAGACCGTGGACGACGGCATCGCGACCGTCCTGGACCGACTGTTCCTGGACGTGAGCGAGGCAACCGGCACGCGCGCCGTCGCACCGCGCACCCTCGCGACCCTGTTCGACGAGCAGGTCGCGCGCACGCCGGACGCGATCGCGCTCGAGTTCGACGGAGCCGCGATGACCTACGCGGAATTCGATGCCCGTGCTAATTCCCTGGCGCGCAAGCTCATCGAGTCCGGAGTCGGTCCCGAGTCGATGGTCGGACTTGCCATGCGGCGCTCGTTCGACCTGTTGGTCGGCATGTACGCAATTGTCAAGGCCGGCGGTGCCTACGTGCCACTCGATCCCGACCACCCGGCGGATCGCATCGGATACGTGCTCGACGTCGCCCAGCCGACCGCGGTCCTGACAACTGCCCGAGACAATGTGTCCCTGCCCCCGACGGGGACCGTGTTCGAGATCGACACCCTCGACGTATCCGGATACTCGGGCGCCACCGTCACCGATGCGGACCGACGCTCCCCGCTGTCGGCGGACGGCGTCGCCTACGTCATCTTCACGTCCGGTTCGACCGGACGGCCGAAGGGCGTTGCCGTCGGTCACCGTGCCATCGTCAACAACCTGCTGTGGCGGCAGTCCGAGTACGGCTTCACCGCCGACGACGTCTTCCTGCAGAAGACGCCTTTCACCTTCGACGTGTCGGTCTGGGAACTGTTCCTGCCGTTGTTGGTCGGCGCCAAGTTGGTCATCGCCACCCACGAGGGGCATCGCGACCCGGCCTACCTGGCCCGCACCATGATCGAACACGGAGTGACCGTCGCTCACTTCGTTCCTTCGATGCTGTCGGTCTTCCTCGCGGAACCGGCTGTGCGACAGGTCGATTGCCTGCGGATGGTGTTCGCCTCCGGAGAGGCGCTGCCTGCCGACGCAGCGGCCAGATTCAGGGCAACTGTCGCGGCGGACCTGCACAACCTGTACGGACCGACCGAGGCCGCCGTCGATGTCACCTACCACCGGACGAGCGAACGGGACGGCACTGCGATCCCGATCGGATCCGCGGTCGCGGAGACCGAGCTCCTCGTCCTCGACGACGGGCTGCGTCCGGTGCCTGCCGGCGTGCCGGGCGAGCTGTACCTGGCGGGTGTCCAGCTCGCGCGGGGCTACGTGCGGCGACCGGAACTGACCGCGGACAGGTTCGTCGCGAACCCGTACGGCGAGCCCGGCGCCCGGATGTACCGCACCGGTGACCTGGTGCGGTGGAGCACCGCAGGTGGCGTCGGTGGCTCGCTGGACTACCTGGGACGGATCGACTTCCAGGTCAAACTCCGTGGTCTGCGCATCGAGCTCGGCGAGATCGAGTCGGCGCTCCTCGCGCGGAGCGAGGTCGCGCAGGCGGTGGTCGTCGTCCACAACGACCCGAATCTCGGCGACCATCTCGTCGCCTACCTGGTCGCCGAACCGGGTGCCGCCCCCGACCATCGAGAGCTGACCGCGGACCTCAAGCAGCGGCTGCCCGACTACATGGTGCCGTCGTTGTTCGTGGTGCTGGACGCGTTCCCGATCAATTCCAGCGGCAAACTCGATCGCAAGGCGCTGCCTGCGCCGGACTTCTCGTCGCTCGCCCGTGAGTACCGGGCACCGAGCACCCCCACCGAGGAAACCCTCGCGGAGCTGTTTGCCGACCTGCTCGGTCTCGAGCGGATCGGCGTGGACGACGACTTCTTCGAACTCGGTGGCAATTCCCTGATCGCGACTCGGGCGATCGCGAGGGCCAATGCGGACTTCCGCGTCCGGATCGACGTGCGCGAGTTCTTCGACGCGCCGACGGTCGCCGAGCTCGCCGTCGTCATCGACGGTGCTGCGGTCGCGTCGACCGGCCCTCTGCTCGGGTCGCTCGACCGCCCCGACCGAATTCCGTTGTCGCTGGCCCAGTCCCGGATGTGGTTCCTGAACCGGTTCGACACCGAGTCGGGCGTGAACAACATTCCGATCGCGGTGCGCCTCTCGGGTCGCGTCGACGAGGACGCCATGCGGGCGGCCGTGGCGGACGTGGTGGGCAGGCACGAGGTGCTGCGCACGATCTATCCGGAGACCGAGAACGGTCCGATCCAGCTGGTTCTGTCGACAGACCAACCGGTTCCGGAACTCGTGCCGACGAGGGTGGAGGAGTCGGAGCTCGTCAGCAAGGTGGTCGCACTGGCGGGCGCCGGCTTCGACGTCACCGCCGAGGTACCCGTGCGGGCGGCGTTGCTGACCACCGGCGACTCGGATCACGTGCTCGTCATCGTGGTGCATCACATTGCGGCGGACGGGTTCTCGATGGGACCGCTGGTGCGGGACCTCGTCACCTCGTACATGGCACGCTCGGCCGGTACTGCTCCCGGCTGGGATCCGCTCGAGGTCCAGTACGCCGACTTCAGCGTGTGGCAGCGCGCCCACCTGGGCTCGGAGGACGATCCGGAGTCGCTGATCTCGGCGCAGCTCGGATACTGGAAGCAGGCTTTGGCGGGCCTGCCGGAACAGCTGGATCTGCCGTCCGACCGGCCGCGGCCTGCGGTGGCGTCCAACCGCGGCGCCGGCTACCGCTTCGCCATCGATGCCGACCTGAAGCAGTCCATCGAGTCTCTCGCCCAGGCTCAGGGCACGACGCCCTTCATGGTCGTGCACGCGGCGCTGGCCGTGCTGCTTGCCCGACTGTCGAACACCACCGACATCGCCATCGGCAGCCCGGTCGCAGGTCGCGGCGCTGCCGCGCTCGATGACGTGGTCGGCATGTTCGTCAACACCCTGGTGCTGCGCGCCGAGGTCGAGTCGGCGCAATCCTTCGAGGACCTGCTCGCGCAGGTGCGCGAGGACGATCTGGCGGCATTCGCGCACGCCGACGTGCCGTTCGAGCGGTTGGTGGAGGTGCTCAACCCGGCTCGCTCGCAGGCACGGCACCCGCTGTTCCAGGTCGCGCTGTTCTTCCAGAACCTCGCCCAGACCGAGATCGCGCTTCCCGATCTCACCGTGAGTGCCGTCGACTTCGACGCGGGTGTGGCGAAGTTCGACCTCCAGCTCGAAGTTCTCGAGTCGAGCGATCCCAGCACCGACTCGCAGGGCCTGACGGTCCTCGTCACCTATGCGACGGATTTGTTCGATGAGGGTTCGGTTGCGGAGTTCGGGCGTCGGTTCGTTCGGATTCTGTCTGCGGTGACGGCGGATCCTGGGGTTGCTGTCGGTGACGTGGATTTGTTCGATGGTGCCGAGCGGGTTCGGGTGTTGGATCGGTGGAACGATTCGGCGCATGTGTTGCCGGCCGGTGAGTTGCTGTTGGATGCGTTCCGGGCGCGGGCGGCGGCGGTGCCGGATGCGACGGCGGTGGTGTTCGAGGGTGAGTCGCTGACGTATGGGGAGTTCGCGTCGCGGGTGAACCGGTTGGCGCGGGTGTTGATTGCGTCGGGTGTGGGGCCGGAGTCGTTGGTGGCGTTGGCTGTTCGGCGGTCGTTGGATCTGGTTGTGGGCATGTATGCGGTGCTCGAGGCTGGTGGCGCGTATGTGCCGATCGATCCGGATCATCCTGCGGAGCGGATCGGTCACGTTCTCGATACGGCTGATCCGGTGTGTGTGCTGACCACCGGGCGGGATGGTTTCGATGCGGCAGGGGACAGGTCTGTCCTGTGCATCGACACGGTGGATGTGTTGGGGTTGTCGGATGCTCCGGTGACCGATGTGGACCGGGCTGCTCCGTTGCGGCCGGGGCATCCGGCGTATGTGATCTTCACGTCGGGGTCGACGGGTAAGCCGAAGGGTGTTGCGGTTCCGCACGGTGCGATTGTCAACCAGATGCGGTGGATGGAGGACGAGTACTCGTTCGCTGCGGAGGACGTGTACCTGCAGAAGACGGCGACGACGTTCGATGTGTCGTTGTGGGGGTATTTCCTGCCGTTGCGGGTGGGTGCGACGTTGGTTGTCGCGACGCATGACGGTCATCGGGATCCGGTGTATGTGGCGGATGTGATTGCGGCGCACGGGGTGACGTTGACCGACTTCGTGCCGTCGATGTTGACGGTGTTCGCCGAGTACGCGCCTGCGTCGTCGTTGGTGTCGTTGCGGGATGTGTTCGTGATCGGTGAGGCGTTGCCGGCGGAGACGGTGCGGGCGTTCGGGTCGGTGTCGTCGGCGCGGGTGCAGAATCTGTACGGGCCGACGGAGGCGGCGGTGTCGATCACGTATGCCGATGTGACGGACGTGGTTGCCGGTGGGGTGGTGTCGATCGGGCGTCCGCAGTGGAATTCGCAGATGTATGTGCTCGATTCGCGGTTGCATGCGGTGCCGGTGGGGGTTCCGGGTGAGTTGTATCTGGCGGGTGCGCAGTTGGCGCGGGGGTATTACCGGCGGGTGGATCTGACGTCGGATCGGTTCGTGGCGAATCCGTTCTCGTTGTCGGGTGAGCGGATGTATCGGACCGGTGACCTTGTCACGTGGAGTGCGTCGGGTGAGTTGAACTACATCGGGCGTACGGATTTCCAGGTGAAGTTCCGTGGTCAGCGGATCGAGCTCGGTGAGATCGAGACGGCGTTGCTGGCGGATGGTGCGGTGAGCCAGGCGGTCGTGCTGGTGGTGGCGACGGCGACTGGTGATCAGTTGGTCGGTTATGTGGTGCCGTCTGCTGGTGCGGAGTTCGATGTCGCTGCGGTGCGGGCTGGTCTCGGTGATCGGTTGCCGTCGTACATGATTCCGTCGGCGTTGGTTGTGTTGGATGAGTTCCCGTTGAACTCGTCGGGGAAGTTGGATCGTAAGGCTTTGCCGGATCCGACTTTCGAGGCGAGGGAGTTTCGGGCGCCGGCGTCGCCTGTCGAGCGGGCTGTTGCTGAGGCGTTCGGGGAGGTGCTCGGGGTCGGGCAGGTCGGTTTGGATGACGACTTCTTCGAGCTCGGTGGTAATTCGTTGGTGGCGACGCAGTTGGCGGCTCGGCTCGGGGCTGCGTTGGACATGCGGGTGCCGGTTCGGGATTTGTTCGAGGCGTCGACTGTTGTTGCGTTGGCGGCGCGGTTGGGTTCGCAGGCTGGTAGTGGTGGTCGGGTTGCGTTGGTGGCGGGGCCTCGTCCGGAGCGGGTGCCGTTGTCGTTGGCGCAGCAGCGGATGTGGTTTTTGAATCGTTTTGACACGTCGTCGGCTGCGTACAATATTCCGTTGGCGATCCGGTTGTCGGGGGAGTTGGACACCGACGCGATCGCCTCCGCAGTGAGGGACGTCCTCGGCCGCCACGAATCGCTTCGGACCGTCTACCCGAACGACGGAGTCGCGCCGGTTCAGGTGGTCCTGCCCGCCGGCGAGGTCGAACTCGACCTCGCTCCCGTCGACGTCGACGAGAATTCCCTCCGCACACTGGCGCTCGAGATTCTCACCGCCGGATTCGACGTCACCGCCGCTCCGCCCGTGCGTGGACGGTTGTTGCGCACCGGAACCGACGACTACGTGTTGGTGATGGCTGTCCACCACATCAGCGCCGACGGCGTGTCCATGGGCGTCCTGGCGCGCGACGTGATGATCGCGTACACCGCGCGGACTCTCGGTCAGGCGCCCGTCTGGACCCCGCTGCCGGTGCAGTATGCGGACTTCACCCTCTGGCAGCGTGAACACCTCGGATCCGAGGACGATCCGGATTCGGTCGTGTCGAGCCAGATCCGATACTGGCGCGAGGCGCTGGCCGGCCTACCGGAACTGCTCAACCTGCCGACCGACCGGCCCCGGCCCACGGTCGCATCCGGTCGTGGCGACATCGTCCACTTCGACATCGACCAGAACCTGGTGTCGCGCATCGGCGAGCTCGCTCGGACACACCGTGCGTCCACCTTCATGGTCGTGCAGGCGGCGCTGAGCATCCTACTCGCGCGGATGTCGGGAACCGACGACATCGCCATCGGCACCCCGGTCGCAGGACGCGGCGAAGCCGCCCTCGACGACCAGGTCGGCATGTTCGTCAACACGCTGGTCCTGCGGACCGCGGTCGACGCCTCGGGCAGCTTCTCGGACCTGCTCGGTCACGTCCGTGACGACGACCTTGCCGGATTCGGCAACGCCGACCTGCCGTTCGAACGGCTCGTCGAGATCCTCAACCCAGTTCGCTCACAGTCGCATTCGCCACTGTTCCAGGTCTCGCTCACCTTCGACCCGCGGCGCGAGACCACATTCGAACTGCCGGGCGTCACGCTGTCCGCCTTCGACTACGACTACGGAACCACCCAGTTCGACCTCGCTCTCGGCATCACGGAGGACGTCGACTCCGACGGCATCGTCGCCGGGATGACGGCCGGTCTCCGATACGCCACCGACCTGTTCGACCGATCCACGGTCGAGGCGATCGGGACTCGCCTCGTGCGAATCCTCGAGGCCGTCGTCGAACAGCCCCTGCAGCCGGTCGGCGACATCGACCTGCTCGACGACGTCGAGCGTGAGCTCGTGGTCGACACCTGGAACGCGACCGAGTTCGAGCTGCCCAAGGGCACGCTGGTGTCGCTGTTCGAGGCTCAGGTGGCGGCGTCGCCGGATGCGGTGGCAGTGTCGTTCGACGGCGCGTCGATGACCTATGCGGAGTTCGCATCTCGAGTCAATCGCCTTGCGCGGCACCTGATTGCGTCCGGGGTGGGTCCGGAGTCCCTGGTGGCGGTCGCGATGCGTCGTTCGCTCGAGATGATGGTCGGGATCTACGCGGTGCAGGCCGCGGGTGGCGCGTACGTGCCGATCGATCCCGATCAGCCGGCGGAACGCACGGGTCACATCCTCGACACCGCGGCACCGGTCTGCGTGTTGTCCACCGCCCGAGACGGTATCGACGGCGCAGGGGACAGGTCTGTCCTGCTCCTGGACGAGACGGACCTGTCGGGGTATCCGGACGTGCCGGTGTCGGACGGGGAGCGACTCGCGCCGCTGCGTCCGGAGAACACGGCGTACGTGATCTTCACGTCCGGCTCGACGGGTAGGCCCAAGGGTGTCGCCGTGAGCCACGCGGCGGTCGTGAACCAGGTGGCCTGGCTGGCCTCTCGGTACGCCTTCGGCACCACGGACGTGGTGCTGCAGAAGACGCCGTTCACGTTCGACGTGTCGGTGTGGGAACTGTTCGTGCCGCTGATCACCGGTGGTGAGGTGCACGTCGCTCGGCCGGACGGTCACCGTGACCCCGAGTACCTGGCGTCGGTCATTGCCGAGCGCGGCATCACCGCCACCTCCTTCGTCCCGTCGATGCTGTCGGTGTACCTCGACGCGCAGACCGGGACCACGGCGTCGAATGGTGCGTTGCGCCACGTCTTCGCGGCGGGTGAGGGGTTGCCTGCCGAGACGGCGGTCCGCTTCGGCTCGACCAGTGCGGCGCAACTGCACAACCTGTACGGCCCGACCGAAGCCGCGGTGCACTCGACGCATCGTCAGGTCGACGGAACCGAGACGGTGTCGGTTCCGATGGGAGCGCCCGTGTCGAACACCCAGGCGTTCGTGCTGGACGCACGCATGCATCCGGTGCCGGTGGGTGTTCCCGGCGAGCTGTACCTGTCGGGTGTGCAATTGGCGCGCGGTTACCACGGCCGGGTGGATCTGACGGCGGACCGGTTCGTCGCGAACCCGTTCCGGTCGGGTGAGCGGATGTACCGGACCGGTGACCTCGTGGAATGGTCGCGGTCGGGTGAACTGGCGTACCTGGGTCGTACGGACTTCCAGGTGAAGTTGCGCGGCCAGCGAATCGAACTCGGGGAGATCGAGGCGGCGCTGCTGGCGGAGGCCTCGGTTGCGCTGGCGGTGGTGACGTTGCACCGCGACGAGCGGACTGGCGATGCCCTGGTCGGATATCTGGTCCCGTCTGCCGACACCGCCCTCGACCTCGGGGCGCTGAAGGAGGCGCTGCGGGCGACCCTGCCGTCGTACATGGTTCCGGCGGCGTTCGTCGTGCTCGACGAGTTCCCCCTCAACGCGTCGGGCAAACTCGATCGCAAGGCGCTGCCGGCCCCGGTGTTCGAGGCGAAGGAGTTCCGCGCGCCCTCGACGCCGGTCGAGGAGATCGTCGCCGGGCTGTTCGGTCAGTTGCTCGGTGTCGAGCGGGTCGGCGCCGATGACGACTTCTTCGAACTCGGCGGCAACTCGCTGATCGCCACCCAGGCGGTCGCGCGGCTCGGCGCGGCACTCGACGCGACCGTCGAGGTACGCGCGCTGTTCGAGGCGCCGACCGTCGCAGCGCTCGCGGTCCGTGTCGGTGCGCTCGCCGGTGGGGGACGTCGACCGGCGCTGACCGCGATGGATCGGCCGGACGAGATCCCGCTGTCGCTCGCACAGCAGCGGATGTGGTTCCTCAGCCGGTTCGACAGCGATTCGGCCCGGAACAACCTGCCGGCCGGGATCCGGCTGTCCGGCGCGCTCGACCTGCCGGCTCTCCAGGCGGCGATCGCGGATGTCATTGCGCGTCATGAGGTCCTGCGCACGATCTACCCGGTGTCGTCGGACGGTGTCGGGGTTCAGGTGGTCTTGCCTGCCGGTACGTCCGTTCCCGACCTCGATCCGATCGAGATCTCCGAGGACCAGCTCCTCGCCGTGGCCACCGAGACCGCGCTCAAGGGATTCGACGTCACATCGGAAGTACCGCTGCGAATGCGCATCTTCCGGATTTCCCAGACCGAACACGTGCTGATGATCGTCGTCCACCACATCGCGGCAGACGGCTTCTCGACGGGCCCGTTGGTGCGAGACGTCATGATCGCCTACGCGGCTCGCTCGGCGGGCGAGGCACCGGGCTGGACGCCGCTGCCCGTCCAGTACGCGGACTACACCCTGTGGCAGCGCCAGGTCCTGGGATCGGAATCGGACGCCGGCTCCCTCATCAGTGCGCAACTCGACTACTGGACGACGACTCTGGCCGGACTCCCCGAACAGCTGGATCTGCCAGGAGATCGGCCCCGCCCCGCCGTCCTCTCGCATCTCGGAGGTGCGGTCGAACTCGCGATCGACGAGCGCCTGCACCGAGCGGTGACCTCGGTTGCCCGCGAACACAACTCGACTCCGTTCATGGTCGTGCATGCAGCGCTCGCCGTGCTGCTGGCGCGGTTGTCGGGCACCGGCGACATCGCGATCGGTACTCCGGTCGCCGGTCGCGGCGAGGCCGCACTCGACGACCTCGTCGGCATGTTCGTCAACACCCTGGTGCTGCGGACCGAGGTGCCGGCGGGTGCGCCCTTCGCCGAATTCCTCGGTGGAGTGCGCGACGTCGATCTCGGCGCGTTCGGGCACGCAGACCTGCCGTTCGAGCGGCTCGTCGAGGCGGTGAACCCGGCACGATCACAGGGGCGGCATCCACTGTTCCAGGTGGCTCTCGCCTTCCAGAACCACTCGCAGCCGACCCTTGAACTCGACGGGCTGACCATCAGCGGTCTCGATGCCGAGACCACCATCGCGATGTTCGACCTGCAGATCACGGTCGTGGAGAAGACGGGTGTCGACGGTGCTCCCGCGGGGGCGCTGGTGCATCTCACCTACGCGCGGGACCTGTTCGACGAGTCGACCGCTCGCGAGTTCGGGTCGAGGTTCCTCCGGGTTCTCGACGAGGTGGCCACGGATCCGTCGACCGCGGTCGGTGACATCGGAATCCTCGAACCGGCCGAGCGTGCCGACCTCACCGAGCGGCGCGGACGGGGTCATGCCGACACGCCGGACATGATGCCGGTGCCGCGCACCCTCGCGCAGCTCCTCACGACCGGACCCGACTCCGGTGCGGACCGGGTCGCCGTGGTGGGCGACGACGGCCGCGAGGTGACCTACCGCGAACTCGACGAGCGGTCCTCGCGACTGGCCCGAGTGCTGATCGAAGCAGGCGCAGGGCCGGAGACGGCCGTGGCCGTGGCAGTGCCACGGTCGATCGAGTCCGTTCTGGCGGTGTGGGCCGTCGCCAAGTCGGGTGCGGCGTTCGTGCCGGTTGACCCGAACTACCCCGCGGACCGGGTTGCTCACATGGTCGCCGACAGCGGAGCCGTGGCCGGTGTCACGATCGCGCGCTTCCTCGACGAGCTGCCCGGCGGAGTCAGCTGGCTGGCGCTGGACGATCCCGATCTCACGGTGCGCCGCGACGCTATGTCCGCGGCTGCAGTGAGCGATGCCGACCGGATCCGTCCGCTGCGGCTGGAGAATCCGGCCTACGTCATCTACACGTCGGGTTCGACGGGCCTGCCCAAGGGCGTCGTCGTCACCCACACCGGTCTCGCGAACTTCGTCGATCACCAGCAGGCGGACTACCGAATCACTGCCGCCGACCGCACCCTGCATGTCGCGTCGCCGAGCTTCGACATCTCGATCAACGAGATGCTGCTGGCCGGTGCGGCCGGCGGCACCCTGGTGATCGCCCCGCCGAACGTGTTCGGCGGCGCCGAGCTGGCAGACCTGCTGCGCCGCGAACGGGTGACGCACATGGTGATCACCCCGGCGGCGCTCGCGTCGGTCGACCCGACCGACCTCCCGGATCTGCGTGTCGTCGTCACCGGCGGCGAGGCGTGCCCGCCGGAGCTGGTGGCGCGCTGGGCCGGCGACCGAGAGTTCGTCAACGCCTACGGCCCCACCGAGACCACGATCGTCGTCACGAGCACCGACCCGCTGGTGCCGGGACAGCCGGTGACGGTGGGCGCTCCGGTGTCCGGGGTGCGGGCGATGGTGCTCGACAACCGGCTCGGGCCGGTTCCGGTCGGTGTGACGGGTGAGTTGTATCTGGCGGGTCCGGCGTTGGCCCGCGGTTATCGGGGTCGGCCCGATTTGACGGCGGAGCGGTTCGTTGCCGATCCGTTCTCGCCGTCGGGTGAGCGTATGTATCGCACGGGTGATCTGGTGCGGTGGACCGCGGACGGGGAGCTGGACTACCTGGGTCGTGGTGACTTCCAGGTGAAGGTGCGTGGCTTCCGGATCGAGCTCGGTGAGATCGATGCGGCGCTGTCGGCGTTGCCGGGGGTGGAGTTCGCGGTCACGGTCGGGCACGACGGTGTGGGCGGGACGACGTCGTTGGTGTCGTACGTGCTCGGTGCGGATGGGATCGAGCTCGATCCTGCGGTGTTGAAGGTGGCGCTGGCGGGGTCGCTGCCGTCGCACATGGTGCCTGCGTCGATCATGCGGTTGGATGCGATTCCGCGGACGCCGGTGGGCAAGTTGGATCGGAAGGCGTTGCCGGAGCCTGTGTTCGAGGCTCGGCCGTTCCGTGCGCCGTCGACTCCGGTCGAGGTGGCGGTGGCGGCTGTGTTCGCCGAGGTGCTCGGTGTGGATCGGGTCGGTGCGGACGATGATTTCTTCGAGTTGGGTGGCAACTCGCTGATCGCGACGCAGGTCGTCGCCCGGATCGGTGCCGCACTCGACGCGACTGTGCCTGTGCGGGTGCTGTTCGAGGCCTCGTCGGTGGCTGCGTTGGCATCGGCTGTGGCGGGGATCGCGGGTACGGGTGCGCGGCCGGTTCTGGTGGCTCGGTCTCGTCCGGAGCGGGTTCCGTTGTCGGTGGCGCAGCAGCGGCTGTGGTTCCTGAACCGGTTCGATCCGGAATCGACCGCGTACAACGTTCCGGCGGCCGTGCGGTTGACCGGTGCACTGGACGTGGAGGCGCTGCGCCTGGCCATCGGTGACGTGCTCGAGCGGCACGAGTCGCTGCGGACCGTGTTCCCGGATGTCGACGGCAACGGCACCCAGGTGGTCCTTCCTGCCGATTCGGTGCCGGTGGCGGTGGAGCCGGTCGATGTGGCCGAGGCAGACCTGCTCGGTGCGGTGGTCGGGTTGTTCGGGACGGCGTTCGATCTGACCGCCGAGGTGCCGCTGCGAATGGCGTTGTACCGCCTCGGCGACGGTGATCACGTGTTGGCATTGGTCGTTCACCACATCAGCGCCGACGGGTGGTCCGCAGGCCTGCTCATGCGCGACATGATGCTGGCGTACGGAGCCCGCAGCGCCGGTACCGCGCCGGGGTGGGATCCGCTTCCGGTGCAGTACGTCGACTACACGTTGTGGCAGCGCGAGGTGCTCGGCTCCGAGCGTGATCCGCAGTCGCTGATGTCGAAGCAGCTGGACTTCTGGGTCGACGCCCTGCGTGGCGTACCCGATGTCCTGGAGTTGCCGACCGACCGGCCGCGGCCGGCGGTGATGTCGAATATCGGTGCGCGGCACGAATTCACGATCGACGCCGAACTGCATGCGGCGCTCGACGCCATGGCGCGACGCCACGGCGCGACACAGTTCATGACGATGCACGCGGCACTCGCGGTCCTGCTCGCACGGCTGTCCGGTACCGGCGACATCGTGATCGGAACGCCGGTGGCGGGCCGCGGCGACGCCGCGCTCGACGACCTGGTGGGCATGTTCGTCAACACGCTGGCGCTGCGCACCGCGGTGGACGGCGGAAACTCCTTCGACGAGGTGCTGGCACAGGCCAGGGAGACCGACCTGGGCGCGTTCGGTCATGTGGACGTGCCCTTCGAGCAGATCGTCGAGGCACTCAATCCCGCTCGGTCGCAGGCGTACTCGCCGCTGTTCCAGGTGGCGATGTCGTTCGAGAGCCAGGACGGCGGGCAGATCGATCTCGGAGAGCTGTCGATCGCCGCCGTGGAGACGGACGTGTCGCCGGCCAAGTTCGACCTCAACTTCGGCTTCGTCGACGCATACGACAACGCGGGCACGCCCGCGGGCATGACCGGCGTGCTGACCTACTCCCGCGCGCTCTACGACGAGTCGGGTGCACAGCGACTCGGTGAGGCGCTGCTGCGGGTCCTGCATGCCGTGGTCGCGGACCCGGCCGCCCCGGTCGGTGACATCGACCTCCTCGGCGAGGCGGAGCGCGACCGGATGTTGGTGGATTGGAACGACACCGGGGCGCCGGTGTCGTCCACGACGCTGGACTCGATGTTCGCGGCCCAGGTCGCGGCGACGCCGGACGCCGTGGCGATCGTCTCCGGCACCGACACCCTCACCTACCGTGAGTTCGACAGCCGGGTCAACGCGGCCGCGCGGCACCTGATCGGGCGGGGAGTCGGGGTGGAGTCCCGGGTGGCGCTCGCGGTGCGCCGCTCCATCGACCAGGTGACGGCGATGTACGCGATCGTGCGTGCCGGCGGTGCCTGCGTTCCGGTCGATCCGGACCAGCCCGCCGAACGGATCCGGTACGTCCTGGACACCGTGGATCCGGTGTGCGTCCTGGTCGATCCGAACACCGCCGTCGACTGGTCCGGCCCGGTCATCGAGGTGTTGGGCCTCGTCGACGGCACGGACGACCGCCCGGTCACCGACGCGGATCGGATCGGCGAACTCCACGCGGAGAACACCGCGTACGTGCTGTTCACCTCCGGGTCGACCGGTAGGCCGAAGGGCGTCGCCGTCTCGCACGCCGCGGCGGCCAATCAGTTGGCCTCGATGCAGCGCGAATACGTTCTCGACGAACACGATTCGGTGCTGCAGAAGACACCGGCCACCTTCGACGCCTCGGTGTGGGAGTTCTTCTGGCCGTTGCAGAGCGGTGCCCGGCTGGTGCTGGCGACCGCGGACGGACACCGGGACCCCCAGTACCTTGCGCGGGTGCTGGTCGAGCAGTCGGTGACGACCGTCCAGTTCGTGCCGTCGATGGTTCCGATGGTCCTCGCCGAGCTGTCCGAGTCCCGGACGTCGCCACTGCGGCGCCTGTTCGCGGGCGGCGAGCCGCTTCCGGCGACCGTCGCGGCCGAGTTCAGCCGCGTCACCGGTGCCCGGGTGCACAACCTGTACGGTCCGACCGAGGCCGCCATGCAGGTCACCCGTCGTGAGGCGAAGGCCGGCGACCCGGCGATCGTGCCGATCGGCGGCCCCGTCGAAGGCACTCGGGTGTACGTGCTCGACACCCGCATGCATCCGGTGCCGGTGGGCGTGCCGGGCGAGCTGTACCTGACCGGTGCCCAGTTGGCCCGCGGCTACGAGGCCCGCCCCGACCTGACCGCGGAGCGGTTCGTGGCGAGCCCGTTCGGCGGCGGTGAGCGGATGTACCGAACCGGCGACCTGGTTCGCTGGAGTCCGTCGGGTGAGCTGGAGTTCCTGGGCCGCACCGACTTCCAGGTCAAGCTGCACGGCCTGCGGATCGAACTGGGCGAGGTCGAGGCCGCACTCGCCGCGCATCCGGACGTGCGGCAGTCCGTCGCCGCAGTGGTCGACACCGCCGCGGGAACGCATCTGGTCGGCTACGTGACGGTGACCCCCGGCTCCGACGTGGACGTCACAGAGGTGACCGCCGCCGCGGCCGCACAGTTGCCTGCATACATGGTGCCGACCCGGATCATGGTTCTCGACGAGTTCCCCGTGAACTCGTCCGGCAAGGTCGACCGGAAGGCGCTGCCCGCACCGGCGTTCGAAGCGAAGGAGTTCAGGGCGCCGACGACACCGGTCGAACAGACCGTCGCCGACGTGTTCGCCGACGTGCTCGGCGCAGGTCGGGTCGGCCTCGACGACGACTTCTTCGACCTCGGCGGCAACTCGCTGATCGCGATGCAGGTCGCTTCGCGGCTCGGCGCCGCGCTCGACACCACGGTGCCGGTTCGGGCGATCTTCGACGACGCCACCGTCGCCGGCCTGGCCGCTCGGGTCGGGCATCTGGC
Source organism: Rhodococcus sp. NPDC003348 (assembly GCF_053589375.1). Classification (NCBI taxonomy): domain Bacteria; kingdom Bacillati; phylum Actinomycetota; class Actinomycetes; order Mycobacteriales; family Nocardiaceae; genus Rhodococcus; species Rhodococcus sp. NPDC003348. The sequence continues at coordinate 14,610 of NZ_JBSFRT010000018.1, read as the reverse complement.
CGGGCGAGGTCGTCGGCCGGAGCTGGTCGCACAGGAGCGCCCCGAGCGGATTCCGCTGTCCCTCGCGCAGTCCCGGATGTGGTTCCTCAACCGGTTCGATTCGGATTCCGCTGCGTACAACATTCCTGCGGCGATCCGGCTCTCCGGTGAGTTGGACGCGGATGTGCTTCGCACCGCTGTCGCCGACGTGGTCGCACGGCACGAGGTGCTGCGCACCGTGTACCCCGAGTCGGCCGACGGGCCGGTCCAGGTGGTCGTCCCCGCAGCGGACGCGATGCCGGACCTGGTTCCCGTCACCGTGCCCGAGTCCGAGGTGACCGCCGTTGTCGGTGCGTTCCTGCAGGGCGGGTTCGACGTGACCACCGACGTGCCGGTTCGTGCGCTCCTGCTTCGGATCGATCGTCCGGACACGGAGATCGAACACGTGCTGGCGGTGGTGGTCCACCACATCTCGGCGGACGGCGCGTCGATGGCGCCCTTCACCCGGGACCTGATGGTGGCCTACGCGGCCCACTCGGCGGGGCAGGCCCCGGAGTGGGCGCCGCTGCCGGTGCAGTACGCGGACTTCGCGTTGTGGCAGCGGGACGTACTCGGCTCCGAATCGGACCCGCAGTCGCTGATCTCGACCCAGCTGGACTACTGGAAGGCGGCGCTCGCCGGCCTGCCCGACCAGCTCGACCTGCCGACGGACCGGCCGCGGCCCCCGGTGCAGTCGTATCACGGTGGCCGGGTGCACTTCGACGTCGACGCGGACCTGCATCGCCGGCTCGCCGAGTTCGCCCGAACCCAGGGCACGACGCTGTTCATGGTGGTCCACGCCGCCTACGCGGCCCTGCTGGCCCGGGTCTCCGGCACCGGTGACATCGCGGTCGGCACCCCGTTCGCCGGCCGTGGCGAGGCCGCGCTCGACGAGATGATCGGCATGTTCGTCAACACCCTCGTCCTCCGCACCGAGGTGGACGCGGCGATGACGTTCACCGATCTGCTCGGGAGTGTCCGCGACACCGATCTGGGCGCCTTCGGTAACGCGGACGTGCCGTTCGAGCGTCTGGTGGAGGTGATCAACCCGACCCGGTCCACGGCACGGCATCCGCTGTGCCAGGTGGGCTTCTCGTTCCAGAACATCGCCGCGACGAGTTTCGAACTGCCGGGCCTGTCCATCTCCGCGGTCGACTTCGAGTCCGAGATCTCACAGTTCGATCTGCACCTGATCGTCGCCGACGCGTACGACGGCACCGGGAGCCCGGTGGGAATGTCGGCCGGTATCTCCTACGCCACAGCCCTGTTCGACCCGGAGACGGTCGAGAAGCTGGCGGCCCGGTTCGTCCGCCTACTCGAGGCGATCGTCGCTGATCCGTCGGCGGTGGTCGGCGACGTCGAGTTGCTCGACGAGGCCGAGTCCGGCCGGATGCTGGGAGACTGGAACGCGACGGACGAATCGGTTCCGGATGTGTCCCTGGTGGAGTTGTTCGACGCCCAGGTGGCGCGGACGCCCGATGCTCCGGCGTTGGTGTTCGAGGGTGAGACGCTGACCTACGCGCAGTTCGACGCGCGGGTGAACCGGTTGGCGCGCAGGTTGATAGGTGAGGGTGTCGGCCCGGAATCTCTGGTCGGTCTGGCCGCGCGCCGGTCGTTCGACCTGATGGTCGGCATGTACGCCATCGTCAAGGCCGGCGGCGCGTATGTGCCGATCGATCCCGACCATCCGGCCGACCGGATCGCGCTGGTGCTCGAGTCGGCAGCCCCGACGGTGGTGCTCACCCGCACCGCGGACGCGATCTCGCTGCCCGGGCAGGTGCGGGCTCTCGCGATCGACACCGTCGACCTGTCCGGCGTCGACGCGGCTCCGGTCACCGACGCGGACCGGCGCGCACCGTTGCGGACCGGGAACCCGGCGTACGTGATCTTCACGTCGGGCTCGACGGGACGGCCCAAGGGCGTCTCCGTGTCTCACGCCGCCGTCGTCAACCAGATGGTGTGGAAGCAGGCGGAATACGCCCTCGGGACGAAGGATGCGGTGCTGCTCAAGACCGCCGCCACCTTCGACCTGTCGGTGTGGGAGTTCTGGTGGGCGCTGCAGACCGGTGCCCGGCTCGTGATCGCCCGCCCCGACGGACACCAGGACCCGGGCTACCTGCTCGATCTGATGACCCGCGAGTCGGTGACGACCCTGCACGCTGTGCCGTCGATGCTGTCGATGCTGTTGTCCGACAGCGGCGCCGGGTTCCCCGAGTCGGTGACCCGCGTGCTGGCGATCGGCGAGGCGTTGCCGGCGGAGACCGCCGCGCGACTCCGGGCGGCCAGCAGTGCCCGGCTCGACAACCTGTACGGGCCGACGGAGGCCGCGGTCTCGGTGACCGCGTATCGCACTCGCGAAACCGACACTCTCACCGTGCCGATCGGTGTCCCCGAGTGGAACACCCAGGTGTTCGTACTCGATTCGCGGCTGCACCCGGTCCCGGCCGGCGTCGCCGGTGAGCTGTACCTGGCAGGTGCGCAGCTCGCGCGCGGCTACTTCGGCCGCCCCGACCTGACCTCGGATCGGTTCGTGGCCAACCCGTTCGCCGGTGGCGTGCGGATGTACCGCACCGGTGACATCGTGCGGTGGAACTCGGACGGGAACCTCGAGTACCTCGAGCGCGCCGACTTCCAGGTCAAGGTGCGCGGATTCCGCATCGAGCTCGGGGAGATCGAGTCCGCGCTCCGCGCCCGACCCGGCGTCACCGAGGCGGTCGTGGTGGCCCGGGACGACGCGCCCGGGGGCACCCAGCTCGTCGGCTACGTCGTCGGTGACGGACTCGACGGATCCGAGATCCGCAGCGCGATCACGGGCGCCGTGCCGTCGTACATGGTGCCGGCGGTGGTGATGGTGCTCGACGCGATGCCGTTGAGCGTGAACGGCAAGGTGGAGCGGAGGGCACTGCCGGCGCCGGAGTTCGCGGCGAAGGAGTACCGGGCGCCGTCGACCGAGGCGGAGACGGTCGTCGCCACCGTGATCGAGCAGGTACTCGGCGTCGACCGGGTCGGCCTGGACGACGACTTCTTCGAGCTGGGTGGCAACTCGCTGATCGCGACGCAGGTCGCCGCACGGCTGAGCGCGGCACTGGACACCCGGGTGCACGTTCGGGTGCTGTTCGAGGCCCCGGTCGTCGAAACCCTCGCCGCCCGAATCGAATCCGAGACCGGTGACGGCGACCGAGTCGAGCTGGTCGCGCGTCCGCGGCCGGAGCGGATTCCGTTGTCGGTGGCTCAGCAGCGGTTGTGGTTCCTGGGACAGTTGGACCCGGAGTCGTCGGCATACAACATTCCGGCGGCGGTGCGGTTGACCGGGGCACTGGACGTGGATGCACTGCGGTCTGCGATCGGTGACGTGCTGGAGAGGCACGAGGCGTTGCGGACGGTGTATCCGGAATTCGAGGGCAACGGCACCCAGGTGGTGCTGCCGGTCTCGTCGGTCCCGGTGGCGTTGGAACCGGTCGATGTGGTCGAGGCGGACCTGCTCGGTGCGGTCGTCGGGCTGTTCGGGACGGCGTTCGACCTGACGGCGGAGGTGCCGCTGCGGGTGGCGCTGTACCGGCTCGGCGGCGACGAGCACGTGTTGGCGCTGGTGGTGCACCACATCGGTGCCGACGGCTGGTCTACCAGGCTGCTGGTGCAGGATCTGATGGTGGCGTACGCGGCCCGACAGGCCGGCCTGGCGCCGGGCTGGGATCCGCTGCCGGTGCAGTACGCGGACTACGCGCTGTGGCAGCGGGAGGTGCTCGGTTCCGAGGACGACGACGCGTCGTTGATCAGTCGTCAGCTCGGGTTCTGGACGGACGCGCTCGACAATCTGCCCGATGTGCTCGAGTTGCCGACGGATCGTCCGCGGCCGGCGCTGGCGTCGAACCGGGGTGCGGTGCACGACTTCGAGATCGACCGGGAGCTGCACGCCGCGGTGGATGCGCTCGCCCGGCAGCAGCGGGCCACCGCGTTCATGGTGGTGCACGCCGCGGTCGCGGTGCTGCTGGCCCGGCTCACCGGCACCGGTGACATCGCCGTCGGTTCACCGGTCGCGGGCCGTGGTGAGCAGGCGCTCGACGACCTGGTCGGCATGTTCGTCAACACTCTCGTGTTGCGGACGCCGGTCGACGGTGCGCAGTCGTTCACGGCTGTTCTCGACTCGGTGCGGGAGGCGGATCTGGCGGCGTTCGCGAACGCCGATGTGCCGTTCGAACGGCTGGTCGAGGCGCTCAATCCGGTTCGTTCGCAGTCGCACTCGCCGTTGTTCCAGGTGTCGCTGGCGTTCCAGAACCTCGGCGGCAGCGCGCTGGAGCTGGACGGGTTGCGGGTCGCACCGGTGGAACCCGATGTGGTTCCGGCCCGGTTCGATCTCGAGTTCGCGTTCGCCGACGCCTACGACGACGGTCGGCCCGCGGGGATCGGTGCGCGGCTGACGTACGCGACGGACCTGTTCGACGCGGCGACCGCGGCGCGGTTCGCGGAGGCGCTGGCGCAGATTCTGCGGCAGGTGACGGCCGATCCGGCCCTGCCGGTCGGTGATGTCGAGATCGTGCCGGCCGCGGATGCGGAGTTGATGCTCGAGGCGTGGAACGCGACGGATGCGGCGGTGCCTGCGGGCACTCTCGTGGATCTGCTCGTCGCGACCGCGCAGGACCGAGCGGACGCGCCAGCAGTGACCTTCGACGGTGCGACGGCGACATTCGGGGAGTTCTCCGGTCGGGTCAACGCGCTCGCGCGGCAGTTGATCTCGATCGGTGTCGGTCCGGAGTCCACCGTCGTCGTTGCGGCGCGGCGCTCGGCCGAGATGCTGGTGGCGATGCACGCGGTGATGACCGCCGGAGGGGCGTACGTGCCGGTGGATCCGGATCAGCCGGTGGAACGGCTCGAGTCGGTGTTCGACATCGCACGACCGGTGTGTGTGCTGACCACCGCGCGGGACGCGGTCGATCTGCCGCCCGGCCTCCCGGTGGTCGAGGTGGATCGGTTCGTCGAGTCCGCGTGGGCCGGGTCTGTGGTGACCGATGCCGAGCGGGTCGGTCCGCTGCGGCCGGAGAATGCGGCGTACGTGATCTTCACGTCCGGTTCGACCGGTGTGCCGAAGGGTATTTCGGTCAGTCACGCGGCGATCGTGAACCAGTTGAGCTGGTTCGTCGACGAGTACCGGGTAACCGCGGACGACGTGCTGCTGCAGAAGACTCCGGTGGTGTTCGACCCGTCGCTGTGGGAATTGTTCGTGCCGTTCGTCGCCGGTGCACACCTGGTGATCGCGGCGCCGGACGGGCACCGCGACTCGCGGTACCTGACCGAGGTGTGCCGTGAGTACGGCGTCACGATCCTCGGGTTCGTGCCGTCGATGCTGGCGGCGTTGGTGGCAGACGGTGAGAACGCGCTGCCGCCCTCGGTGCGGGCGCTGCAGTTGGCCGGTGAGGCGTTGAGCCCGGAGCTGGCGGCCCGGACGATCGAGGCGTGGGGCGTCGGGGTCGACAATGCGTACGGTCCCGCGGAGACGACATTGACTTCGGTGCACTATTGGTGCGACGGGTCGGAGTCGGACACGATGCCGATCGGTGTGCCGGTGTGGAACATGCAGGCGTACGTGCTGGACACGCGTCTGCATCCGGTTCCGCTCGGAGTGGCCGGCGAGTTGTACCTGGCCGGCGGCCAGGTGTCGCGCGGCTATCACGGACGGGCGGATCGGACGGCGGAGCGGTTCGTCGCCAATCCGTTCGGTGACGGTGGTTCGGTGATGTACCGCACCGGTGACCTCGCCCGCTGGCGCGGCGATGGACAGCTGGAGTACCTGGGGCGCACCGACTTCCAGGTGAAGCTGCGTGGTCAGCGGATCGAGCTGGGCGAGATCGAGTCCGCGCTCGAACGCATCGACGGCGTCTCGCAGGCCGTGGTGGTGCTCGACTCGAGTGGTTCGGCCGGCGACCGGCTGGTCGGGTATGTCGTGCCGGTCGCCGGTGCCGAGTTGGTCGGTGGTGACCTGCGGACCGCGGTGGCAGCGGCGTTGCCCGCGTACATGGTGCCGTCGACGGTGATGGTCCTCGCCGAGTTCCCGCTCAACACCAGTGGGAAGCTCGACAGGAAGAAGCTGCCGGCTCCGATTTTCGAGACCCGGGCCTTCCGTGCCCCCGCGACTCCGGCCGAGGAGCTGGTCGCGGAGGTCTTCACGGAGGTCCTCGAGGCCGGTCGGGTTGGTGCGGACGACGACTTCTTCGAGCTGGGAGGCAACTCGCTCATCGCGATGCGGGTGGTGTCCGTGCTGTCGGCACGGGTGGACGGCCGGGTGTCGGTGCGTGACCTGTTCGATGCGCCGACCGTTGCAAGTCTCGCCACCCGGGTCGAGCGTGCCCGCGGCGCGGGGCGCCGGGAGGCGCTCGTCGCGATGCCGCGTTCGGAGCGGACCGTGCCGCTGTCGCTGGCTCAGCAGCGGATGTGGTTCCTCAACAGGTTCGACCCCTCCTCGGCCGCGTACAACATCCCGATCGCGCTGCGGCTGAGCGGCGCACTGGATCTCGAGTTGCTCGGCGCCGCGGTCGGCGATCTCATCGCTCGGCACGAGGTGCTGCGGACGGTGTACCCGGACACGGCCGACGGCCCGGTCCAGGTGGTCCTTCCCGCGGACAAGGCGATTCCGGATCTCGATCCGGTCCCGCTCTCCGAAGAGGACGTCATCCCGGCGGTCGGCGAGTTCCTGTCGACCGGGTTCGACGTGACCGCCACTGTCCCGATCCGGGTGCGTCTGTATCGCGTGGAGGAGGACGAGCATGTGCTCGTCATCGCCATCCACCACATCTCCGGCGACGGCTACTCGGTTGCGCCGCTGACCCGTGACCTGATGACTGCCTACCTCGCGCGCAGCGCGGGATCGGCGCCGCAGTGGGCGCCGCTTCCGATCCAGTACGCGGACTACGCGCTGTGGCAGCATCGGGTCCTGGGCGCGGAAAGCGACCCGGAATCGCTGATGCACCAGCAGCTCGACTACTGGAAGTCGGCGCTCGACGGGTTGCCGGATCAGCTCGACCTGCCGGCGGACCGGCCGCGCCCGTCGGTGCAGTCGTACCAGGGCGGGAGGGTGACGGTCTCGGTCGACGCCGAACTGCACCGAGCTCTCGACGAGCTCGCCCGCTCCCACGGCTCGACGATGTTCATGGTCGTGCACGCTGCCTTCGCGGTGCTGCTGGCGCGACTGTCCGGGACTTCGGACATCGCCGTCGGCACCCCGTTCGCCGGTCGTGACGAGGCGGCAGTCGACGACCTGATCGGCATGTTCGTAAACACCCTCGTGTTCCGGACCCACGTCGACCCGGCGTCGGCCTTCACCGACCTGCTCTCGGAGGTCCGCGAGACGGACCTCGGCGCCTTCGGCAATGCGGATGTGCCGTTCGAACGTCTCGTGGAGGTGCTCAACCCGACGCGGTCCACGGCGCGGCATCCGCTCTGCCAGGTGGGCTTCTCGTTCCACAACATGGCGGCGAGCGAGTTCACCTTGCCGGGTCTGCGGATCGCCCCCGTTGAGTTCGACGTCGAGGTCTCGCAGTACGACCTGCACCTGTCGGTGACCGACATGCGCGCAGCGGACGGTGAACTGGATGGGATGACGACGTCGCTGACGTACGCGACGGCGCTGTTCGACCGAGAGACCGCGCAGGACGTCGCAGACCGATTCGTCCGGGTGCTGACGGCCGTGGTTGCGAACCCGGACGTGGTGGTCGGCGATATCGAGATGCTCGACGCGGTCGAGCGTCGACAGGTGATCACGGAATGGAACGACTCGGTGCACGCGGTGCCCGGCGATGAACTGCTCCTCGACCGGTTCCGTGCTCGGGCGGCGGCGACTCCGGACGCGGTGGCGGTCGTGTACGAGGGACAGTCGTTGACCTACGGCGAGTTCGCAGGCCGCGTCAACCGTCTCGCGCGCCGGCTGGTCGCGTCCGGTGTCGGTCCGGAATCGCTTGTGGCGTTGGCAATCCGACGGTCGCTCGACCTCGTCGTCGGAATGTACGCCGTGGTCGAGGCCGGTGGCGCATACGTGCCGATCGACCCGGACCACCCGGCGGAGCGGATCGGCCACATCCTCGACACCGCGGATCCGGTGGTGGTCCTGACCACCGCCAGGGACGGGTTCGCGGTCGCGGGGGACCGGTCCGTGCTGTGTATCGACACGGTCGATGTGTCGGGTGAGTCGGATGCGCCGGTTTCGGATGTGGACCGGGTGCGGCCGCTGTGGCCCACCCACCCGGCGTACGTGATCTTCACCTCGGGATCGACGGGCAAGCCCAAGGGCGTCGCGGTCCCGCACGGTGCGATCGTGAACCAGATGCACTGGATGGCAGCCGAATACGGCCTGTGCGCGGATGACGTGTACCTGCAGAAGACGGCCACGACGTTCGACGTGTCGTTGTGGGGCTACTTCCTGCCGCTCCGCGCGGGCGGCACGCTGGTCGTCGCCACCCATGACGGACACCGCGATCCGGCGTACGTGGCCGAGACGATCGGCCGACACGGCGTGACACTCACCGACTTCGTGCCGTCGATGCTGACGGTTTTCGCGGAGTACGCGCCTGCCGACGCGCTCGGTTCCCTGAGGGACGTGTTCGTCATCGGCGAGGCGTTGCCCGCGGAAACGGTGCGCGCTTTCGCCGCGGTGTCGTCGGCACGCATCCACAACCTGTACGGCCCGACGGAGGCCGCGGTGTCGATCACCTACGCCGACGTGACCGACACGGTGGCCGGCGGCGCGGTGTCGATCGGTCGTCCGCAGTGGAACTCGCAGACGTATGTCCTCGACTCGCGACTGCAGCCGGTACCTGCCGGGGTCCCGGGTGAGCTCTACCTGGCGGGTGCCCAGTTGGCACGCGGTTACCACGGTCGGGTGGACCTGACGTCGGATCGGTTCGTGGCCAACCCGTTCTCCACTGCGGGGGAGCGGATGTACCGGACGGGTGACCTCGTCGCCTGGGGCAAGGACGGTGCGCTGAGCTACATCGGCCGCACCGACTTCCAGGTGAAGTTCCGCGGACAGCGGATCGAGCTGGGTGACATCGAGTCGGCGCTGCTGACGCATCCGTCGGTCCTGCAGGCCGCCGTGACGGTGGTGGAGACGCCGAACGGCGACCACCTCGTCGGCTATCTGGTGCCCACACCGGAGGGGGCCCTCGACCTCGACGAGGTCAAGACCCACGCCGCGCGCTCGCTGCCGTCCTACATGATTCCGTCGGCGCTCACCGTCCTCGATGCGTTCCCGCTGAACTCGTCGGGCAAGCTGGACCGGAAGGCGTTGCCGGAGCCGGTGTTCGAGGCGCGCACCTTCCGGGCACCGGTCACCACGACCGAGATCGTCGTCGCGATGGTGTTCGCCGAGACCCTCGGAGTCGAACAGGTCGGGCTCGACGACGACTTCTTCGACCTCGGCGGCAACTCGCTGATCGCAGCGAAGGTCACCGCCCGGCTCGGTGTCGCGCTCGATGCCACCGTGCCGCTTCGCGTGCTGTTCGAGGCATCGGCGGTCGAGTCGCTTGCGGCGCGGATCGATGCCGGAGGGGGAGCGGGGCAGCGGGTTGCGCTGATCGCGCGGCCCCGCCCCGACCGGATTCCGCTGTCGCTGGCGCAACGACGGATGTGGTTCCTCAACCGACTCGAACCGGGCTCGGCGGTCAACAACATTCCGGCGGCGATCCGGCTGTCGGGTGCGCTGGACGTCGACGCCCTCGGGGCGGCGATCGCCGACGTCATCGGCAGGCACGAGGTGCTTCGCACCGTGTATCCCGACAGCGTGGACGGGCCGGAGCAGATCGTGCTGCCTGCCGACCGGGTGTCGCTCGACCTCGTTCCGGTCGATGTCGCCGATGACGCGGTGCTCGCGGAGGTTCTCCAGACGGTGACCGTCGGCTTCGACGTCACGACCGAGGTGCCGTTCCGTGCAAGGCTGCTGCGCACCGCGCAGCGCGATGGAAACGATGCCGACTACGTCCTCGTTGTTGTCGTCCACCACATCGCCTCGGATGGCGCATCGGTGGCGCCGCTGGTCCGGGACGTCGCAGTCGCGTACGCCGCGCGAAGCGCGGGGCAGGCGCCGGCATGGGCTCCCCTGGCGGTGCAGTACGCCGACTACACGCTCTGGCAGCGTGAGGTGCTCGGGTCCGAGGACGACCCCGAGTCGCAGGTGTCGCGGCAGCTCGCCCACTGGCAGAGGGCGCTGGACGGACTTGTCGAACAGCTGGATCTGCCCGCCGACCGGCCGCGGCCTGCCGTCGCATCGAATCTCGGACGGACGTACGGGTTCTCGATCGACGCGAGTGTCGAGGCCGGACTGAACAGGGTGGCCCGGGAGCACCGGTCGACGTTGTTCATGGTGGTTCACTCGGCGCTGGCGGTGCTGTTGGCGCGGCTGTCCGGCACATCCGACATCGCGATCGGCACGCCGATCGCCGGCCGAGCGGACGCTGCACTCGACGACGTGGTCGGCATGTTCGTGAACACGCTGGTGCTGCGGACCGAGGTGGACGCCGCGGAGTCGTTCGGCGGGTTGCTGGCGCGGGTCCGGGACACGGATCTGCAGGCGTTCGCACACGCGGACGTGCCGTTCGAACGGTTGGTCGAGGTGCTCAACCCGGCTCGTTCGCAGGCGCGCCATCCGCTGTTCCAGGTGATGCTGGCCTTCCAGAACCTGGCGCCGACGAGTCTGGAACTGCCGGGGCTGGCAATGTCCGGGGTCGACTTCGACGCCGCGTTGGCGAAGTTCGACCTGCAGCTGACGCTGGTGGAGGGCGCCGGCGAGGGCGACATGAGTGCCGCGTTCACGTACGCGACGGATCTGTTCGACGAGGCGACGATCGCGTCGTTCGCGGAACAGTTCGAGCAGGTCCTGCGGGCGATCGTCGAGGACACGTCCACCGCGGTCGGCGATGTCGAGGTGCTCGACGAGGCCGAGCGCGAGCGGGTTCTGGGGTGGTCGCGCGGTCCCCGTGTCCCCGGGACCGAGACGTCACTGCTCGGGCGGTTCGCCGCCCGGGTCGACGTGGCTCCGGACGCAGCGGCAGTGGTGTGCGGCGACGAGTCGGTCACCTACGCGGAGCTCGACCGGCGTTCGACGGAGCTGGCCTGCACGCTCATCGAACGCGGCGTCGGCGTCGATGACGTCGTCGGGGTGATGCTGCCGAGGTCGGTGTCGTGGATCGTGTCGATGATCGCGGTGTGGAAGGCGGGTGCAGCCTACGCGCCGATCGACCCCTCGCACCCCGCAGACCGTGTCGAGTCGATCCTGATCGACACGGCGGCGCGCTGCGTGATCGGCGCGGCCGATCGGGAACTGGCGGTTCCGGTGATCGCACCCGACGCTGTCACCGGGCACACGGCGACGCACCCGACCGACCGGTGGCGCGACGAGCACGCGGGCCGCCGGCTGGGTTACGTCATCTCGACGTCGGGCTCGACGGGCAAGCCGAAGCCGACGCTCGTTCCGATGGCGGGTATCGAGAACACCGTGGCGTGGTACGAGGGTGAGCTTCCCGCCGAGGGCGGACTGTTGATCGCGTCGTCGCCGAGTTTCGACCTGACCCAGAAGAATGTGTGGGCGGCGCTGGCGGGAGGCCGGTCGGTGCATCTCGCCACGGACGGTTTCGATCCCCGGGAGATCCTGGCGATCGTCGCCGGTGGCGGTGTCCGGGTGGCGAACATGTCGCCCAGTGCCTTCGAGGCGGTCGTCGACGGAGATGCCGACGGCGCGCTGGCGGCACTCGACGTGGTGTTCCTCGGCGGTGAGCCGATCAACGTCGGCAGACTCGCGGTACTGATGGAATCCGGTGTGCGCGTGGTCAACAGCTACGGACCCACCGAGGCATCGGACGTGGTGTCGTTCCAGGCCGCATCCGTCGACGATGTTGCCGGAGTACCGATCGGACGCCCGGTGCCGAACCTCGACCTGTTCGTCCTCGATCGCCGGTTGAACATCGTTCCGGCCGGTGTGGAGGGCGAGCTGTACGTCGGTGGTGTGGGCGTCGGACGCGGCTACGGCGGAAGGTTCGACCTGACATCCGACCGATTCGTCGCCAATCCGTTCGGGGAGCCCGGCGACCGGATGTACCGCACCGGTGACCTGGTGCGGTGGAACCGCGAAGGGGCACTCGAGTACATCGGGCGCACCGACTTCCAGGTGAAGCTGCGTGGACTGCGCATCGAGCTCGGCGAGATCGAGGCGGTGCTGCTCGCTCACGACGCGGTCGCCAGGGCCGTCGTTCTGGTGCACGGCGACGACACCGGCGATCGGCTGGTCGGCTATGTCGTCGCCGAGCCCGGTGTCGCGGTCGAAGCACTCGACCTGCGGTCCTGGATGGGCGCGCGGTTGCCGTCGTACATGGTGCCCTCGGTGGTGACGGTTCTCGACGAGTTGCCGCTCAACGCCAACGGCAAGGTGGACCGGAAGGCGCTGCCGGCGCCGGTCTTCGTCGCGACGGAGTACCGGGCACCGTCCACCGCCGAGGAACAGCTGGTGGCCGCGGCGATCGCGGAGGTCGTGGGAATCGAGCGAGTCGGTCTCGACGACAACTTCTTCGACGTCGGCGGCAACTCGCTCATCGCCACGAAGATCGTGTCCAGACTGACCTCGGAACTCGGATTCGAGGTGCCGCTGGTCTGGCTGTTCGCGGAGGCGACGACGGAAGCGTTGGCGGCGCGAATCGCATCTGCGCGGTCCGGCGAGATCGAGCTCCTCGGCGCGGATGCGTTCGGAGTCGTGCTGCCGATCCGGGAGGGGCGCGATCGACCGCTGTTCTGCGTCCATCCGGTCGTCGGCCTCTCGTGGGCCTTCGCCGGGCTGGCGCAGAACCTCGATCCGACACGTGGTGTCTACGGGCTGCAGTCGCCCGCACTGAGCGGCGACGGAGCCGTACCCGATTCGATCGAGGCGTGGGCGGAGCGGTACGTCCGGGAGATCCGCGCGGTGCAGCCGACCGGTCCGTACAACATTCTCGGTTGGTCGCTCGGCGGCGTCATCGCGCACGCGATGGCGGTGCAGTTGCAGGCGGAGGGCGAGGAGGTGGCCCTGCTGTCGATGATGGACAGCTTCGCTGCCGCGGGACTCCAGCATGCCGCGGAGATCGAGGCGGATCCGGCCGTCGAGCCGGCCGCCCCGACCGCGCGGGACCTGTTTGCGCTGGTGCTGCCGGGCGTCGACCTCGACGGACCCGCAGTCGAGGGCGACCTGACCGCTGGCGCTGTTGCGGAGTTGGTGGCCGGGCTGCCCGAGCCCTTCAACGGGCTCGGCGCCGATCGGATTGCGGCGGCGATGGCGGCAGCGGAGACCTCGATGGCGCTGTCCGCGGCCTACGAGCCCGCACAGTTCAAGGGTGATCTCGTGTACTTCACCGCGATGCAGGACGATCCGACCGGAGTGCGGGGGGTGTCGACCTGGGAACGGGTGATCGGTGGTCGCATCCACAATCACCCCATCGACACCACCCACTGGACGATGGCGTCGCCGGCGGCGTTGACGCGGATCGCGGCTGTTCTCACCGAGACGTGGGCGTCGGACGAAGGTCGTGGGTGAGGCCCGGCGCAGTAGCGGATCGTGAAGTGACGAGGGCGAAGACCGTGACAGTGCCGGCACGACAGTCGGTACGGTGAAACGAAAGGCAGTACCGCAGTGAGCAATCCGTTCGACGATGAGGCTGGAACGTTCTACGTGCTGGTGAACGAGGAGGGGCAGCATTCGCTGTGGCCCGCGTTCGCCGACGTGCCGGCGGGGTGGTCGACCGTGCACGGTGAGGCGTCACGCCAGTCGTGTGTCGAGTATGTCGAGGCCAACTGGACGGACATGCGTCCGAAGAGCCTGATCGCCGCGATGGCGGCCGATGCCGACAAGGTGGCCCTCGGCGGCTGACCGCGGAGAACGGGAAGGGGCTCCAGCCATTCGGCTGGAGCCCCTTCCCGTTCTCGCTGACGGTCCCCGGGTGGTCAGGCGAGGGCCTGATCGTGCACGCCGCGGACGGCGCGTCCGGATGGGTCGGCCATTGCTGCGAACTCGGGGTCCCATTCGAGTGCTGCGGGGGTGGAGCAGGCGATGGACTTGCCGCCGGGGACGGTGGCGGCGGGTGCGGCACCGGCGTAATGGCGTTCGAAGATGGTGCGGTAGAGGAACGCTTCCTTGGAGGCGGGGGTGTTGTGGGGGAAGCGTTCGGAGGCCGTGGCGAAATCCTCGTCGGTCACCATGATCTCGGCGTGGTCCTTGAGGCCGTCGATCCAGCCGTATCCGACGCCGTCGCTGAACTGTTCCTTCTGTCGCCAGAGGATCTCGTCGGGCAGGGCGCCGACGAAGGCCTCGCGCATCAGGTGCTTCTCGATGCGACCGCCGCCGGCCATCTTGTGTCGTGCGTCCACGCTCATTGCGGTGTCGAGGAAGTCGAGGTCGAGAAACGGAACGCGAGCCTCGACGCCCCAGGCCATCATCGACTTGTTGGCGCGCAGGCAGTCGTAGTAGTGGAGGGCGTCGATCTTGCGAACCGTCTCCTCGTGGAACGCCTCGGCCGACGGCGCCTTGTGGAAGTACAGGTAGCCGCCGAAGATCTCGTCGGCGCCCTCGCCGGAGAGGACCATCTTCACGCC
>NZ_JBSFRT010000017.1:0-122638 GCF_053589375.1 Rhodococcus sp. NPDC003348 | reverse complement strand
CTGCCGGTCACCGCGCACGCCGTGCGGGAGGGTGCCGTCGGCCCGGATCATGTCGCAGCGATCGCGAAAACCATGCGCAAGGTCCCCCACGGCACAGGCGCCGACGAGATCGCCGTGGCGGAAAAGATCCTGGCCGACGCCGCCCGAACCATGCCACCCGAAGACGTCACGAAGGTCGGAATCCACCTGCTCGCGCACCTGAACCCGGACGGCGACGTCCCGACGAGAAGGACCGTAAGCGCCGCCGCGGCCTGCGCATCGGGAAGCAGGGCGCCGATCTCATGACACCGATCTCGGGATTACTGAATCCGGAAACGAAGGCGTTGCTCGATCCGGTCCTCGCGAAACTCGCCCGCCCCGGCATGAACAACCCCGACGACCCCGAATCACCCTGCGGCGACATCGAATCCGACACCCTCGACCGCACCGCGCTGGCGAACGCCGCCGCCCGCGACACCCGCACCGCCGTCCACACGACGCACTGAAAGTCGCGCTACGGCACCTGCTCTCGTCCGGGGTGTTGGGTAGTCATCGCGGACTGCCCGTCACCGCGATCCTCACGATGTCCGTGCGGCAGGTCGAAGAAGCATCCGGGGTGGCCACCACCGCCACCGGCGGCCTGGTCCCGATCCGTGATGCGCTCCGAATGGCCGAGAAGGCACATCCGGTGCTCGCGCTCTTCGATCACAACGGCCGGCCGCTGCACCTCGGTCGGTCGAAGCGTTTGGCATCGGCTGATCAGCGGTTGGCGTTGATCGCCGCCTCGCGCGGCTGCACGAGACCGGACTGCGACGCACCAGCCTCGATGACCGCCGTGCATCACCTGACCGAATGGAACAAGGGCGGACGCACCGACATCGACGCTCTCGATCTCGCGTGCGATCACTGCCACGCCCTCGTCCACGACGGCGCCGGCGGCTGGCAGACCCGCACCGCGGCGGCAACCCGCGACCGCACCGGCGACGCCGGCAGGACCGCCATCACCGGCCACGCGATGACAGAACCCGCCCACCGAACCACAAGTGCAGCCACCAGCAATGCCGGCCGTACCGAGTGGATCCCACCACCGCACATCGACCCCACCCGCACACCGCGGGTCAATCAACGCCACCACCTCGACGACATCCTCGCTGCAGCGCTGGCGCACCACCGCGCCCGCCGCGACGCAGAACTGCGTGAGCATCGACGGCGCTGGGCACATGGGATCGATGAGGCGGGCGACGGCGACGTGCCGTAGCCACAGTGGACGCAACCACCCGCACACCGATACCGGTGAACGCCGAGCCCGACACCCACGAGCCCGACCACATCGGTATCAGTCGTGTCGTCGCCTCGACGGCATCCGCGCCGCGGCGTTGACGCACCACCACGCCCGCCGCGACGCAGAACAGCGCCAGCATCAGCGGCGACGGGAACGAGACGGGGATGGGAAAAGGAGGGACAGGTGCTGGCGATATCCCATGACCACAGCGGACGCGACCACCCCGGACACACTCCCACCGATGCCGGCGGACCCCGGGCGCGACGCCCCACGGGTCGGCCACCTCGGCCTCGGTTATTCCGTGGTCAACCCAGGTGACGAAGGTCCAGCTCATTCCATCCAAAAGTCGGATCTGCCAACCCGGTTCATCGTCTGGCCGACCGGCACCCGCCGCCTGCAGAGGAACTGGCCATTAACGGGGATCACACGTCCGGGATTGCTACTGTCGGTCTCACCCCGGTCGACCCCGAGGAGGACCGATGACTCTGGACCGAATGCCGCTCAAGGGATTTGGCGTGGTCAACCTCGAGCTGATGCTGCTTCGCCGAATGGACGACCACCAACCGTCGCTGGTCGACGCGGCCCTGAAGACCCTCGGCAAGAGCGGGACCGATGCCCGAGCCGCCCACGCCCAGTGGCAGCGCGGCCTCCGCAGCAACTTCCCCGACGGCATCGGCCGATACCGGCTGGCCCTCGGCCGACCCGACACGACCAGCGAGCGCCCCACTTCCCTCGGCACGACCCTGGCCGTCGAATGCTGGGACACGCCGCTGTGGCCGGGCCTGCAGTTCCAGGTCACCTTCGGTCCCGGAGGCGAGGTGATCGACGAGCGACTGGCCCGCGCCGCCGACGCCGAAGCGCCGGCGATCACCGGCCTCGCCGACCTGCGCCCGTGGATGGTGACCATCGACGATGTCGAGCGCGCCGCCGCACCCGTGCGCTTCCGGATGTCCGCCGGTCAGGTGCCCAGCCACGCCACCGCCGAGTTCACCGTGGCGGACGGCACCGCATGCGAGGCGCAGTTCAGTTGGGGTCTGCTGCAGCGAGGCTCGGCCACGCCGCGGTGACCGGTTACGGCACGTCGATGACCAGCAGCGCGAGAATGGGCCCATGGCCGAGAACGCGGAGACCGTCACCACGGTGATCATGCTCATCCGGCACGCCGAACGCCCACCCGAGAGCGGACCTCCGTACGGCGTCGACGACGACGGCTACCGTTGCGACGAGTCACTGACCGAGGCCGGCTGGCGCCGCGCCACCGCGCTGGCCGGGCTGTTCGCGCCGAACCACGGCGAACCGGCGGGCCCGCTCGCCCGGCCGCGCGCGCTGTTCGCCTCCACCCCGAGCCGCAAGGGCGGCAGCAGACGCTCACTACAAACCCTGACGCCACTCGCCGCCCGCCTCGGTCTCGACGTCGACACCGAGCACCGCCGCGCCGACGTCAAGGCACTGGCCAAGAGACTTCGCCGCACCCCGGGACCGGTACTGGTGTCGTGGCAACGCGAGTACCTTCCCGACATCGTCGCCGCACTCGGCGACGTCGACGCCGACATTCCCGACCCGTGGCCGGAGGACCGCTACGACCTGGTGTGGGTGCTCACCCGCACCGACGACGCCTGGACGTTCACGCAGGCGCCGCAGCTCCTGCTGCCCGGCGACCTCGAAACCGGCATCTGACACCTGCCCGCGGTTCCCGAACGGCGCGGCGGTCACAGGGAGGTGGCGACACGATGCCCCTCGGTCACCGCCGAGTTCGCACGCCGGGGCGACAGCGCATCGCCGATTCGGTGTATTTCGAATGCACTGCCGGACAGTTCCTTCCACAATCCGTCCACAGACCGTTGATGCACCGAGCAGACGACGGCATCGAACTCGCGCTCCTGGACTGCCCCCGTGGGATGGTGCAGTAGGTGTACCAGCACAGCGGATCCCGTGTCGGTGACCGCTGTCGGCACCACATCGGTCCATTCGGTGATGCCGGACGCGTGTGCGCGCCGCTGCCAGCCCTCCATGTCGAGGGTGAGCCCCAGGTCCTGTCCGACGACCATCGCGGGGGTCGCGATCGTGACCGCAGCGCCCTTGGCGGCGAGAGTCTCCGCGACGGAGGTGCCCTGATGAAATCCCAACTCGTCGAACACCAGAACCCGCCCCATCGGAAAGGCGTCCCCCTCGAGGACGTCGCGCACGTCGACCACGCGGACGCTGTCGCCCGCCCACGCCGGACGCGACGGCCGCGCCCCGGTCGCGACGATCACCGCGTCGGGCCGCAGCCGGCGTACGAGGTCCGCGTCGACGTCGACACCCGTGTGCACCGAGACGCCGGACCGCCTGCACTCACGCTCGAGATTAGCGGCCAACTCCCCGAACTCACCGCGGCCCGCGGCCAGGGCGGCGGTGCACACCTGACCCCCGAGCTGCTCGGACCGTTCGTACAGGGTCACCGTGTGACCCCGCTGCGCGGCGGTCGCCGCGGCCTGCAGTCCGGCCGGGCCCCCGCCGACGACGACGACATCCCGGCCGCGCCGTCGCGGCATCGGGAGCGGCACCGATTCCCGCCCCGCGGACGGATTTTCGACGCACCCGAGCCACCGGTTCAGTCCGACCCGCCCTATGCACTCCTGGTTGCAGCCCAGGCAGGTGCGGATGTCGTCGGCGTGACCGGCGGCGGCCTTGGCGGCGAAGTCGGGGTCCGCGATCTGCCCGCGGACCACCCCGACCAGATCGCAGTGCCCCTCGGCGAGTGCCTCTTCCGCCTGTCCGGGTCCGGTGAACCGCCCGACGCCGACCACCGGGAGGAACACCGCCTCGCGAATCGCGTTGGGAATGAACAGTGCGTAGCCCCGGGGCACGGCCATCGAGCCCTCGATCAGGTGCAGTGTCTCGGTGGCCATCCCGATCGAGGTGTTGAGGTAGTCGACGTGGCCGGTCGCCTCGATCATGCGGGCGACCGCGACCGCCTCGTCGAGGTGGATCCCGTTGGAGATCGACTCCTCTCCGGTCAGGCGGACCCCCAGCACCAGGTCGGGCCCGAGCGCGGACCGCACGGCGGCGATCACCTCGAGCAGCAGCCTGGCCCGGCCGGCGAGGGCCCCGCCGTAGTCGTCGGTGCGCCGGTTCGCCTGTGGGGACAGGAATGCCCGCAGGATCGACGACTGCGACGCCTGGATCTCGACCCCGTCGAATCCCCCCGCCCGGCAGTGCGTTGCCACGCGCGCAAAGCTCGCGACGAGTTCTGCGATGTCGGCGGCGTCCACGGCCCGCGGCACCTCCCGGAACAGCGCATCGGGGATCGGGCTCGGCGCCCACAGCGGCCGACGGGAGTACATGCCGGAACCCTGGCCGCCGTTGTGGTTGAGCTGCGCGAGGATCACCGAGCCGTGCGCATGTACCGCGTCGGTGATTCTCCGGTACCCCGGCACAACCTCGGGCCGGTGGCCGTGGATCACCTTTTCGTACGGCCAGTCCGTCGGGTGGACGCAGTGTTCCTCGGTGATGATCAGCCCCGCACCGCCCTGCGCACGGGCCGCGTAGTAGGCGGCGTGCTGCTCGGTGGGCAGTCCGTCGACGGCGGCGTTCGTCAGGTGCGCGGTGAACACGACACGGTTCCGCACCGTCCGAGGCCCGATCGTGAGCGGCGACAGCAGCGTCGGATACGTCACGGCGCCCACCGAGCGACGAGATCAAGGGCCGCTGCCCGCCCCTCGCGGACGGCCTCGGCGACGGTGCGGGGCGCCACGCAGTCTCCGGCGGCCACCCACCCGGCACCCGGCGTCCCGCCGCCCGCCACGCGCGACTCGGCGCTCCGCACCAGCGCATCGTCCGGGAGTCGGTGACCGCAGTCGACCACGGCGACGGCAGCGATCGTCGTCCGCTCCCCCGTGTGTGCGTGTTCGAGTTCGACCCGGCCACCGTCGATCCCGACGATCCGGGAGCGCAGGTGCCGGTGGACGCCGGCACGGTGGAGACGTCCGTTGGCTTCGGCGAGGTCGCCGGTGCGCCCCAACTCGGTACCCACCACCGGATCCGGAGTCACCACGCCGACCCTCCCGCCCCGTGCCGCCAGCAGTTCGGCCACCGCCACTCCGACCGGTCCGCCGATCGGGTCCCAGACCAGGACTCCGTCCGTGACATCGGGGATCGGCCGCGTCCCCTCCAGCACGTCGGGGGCGGTGCAGATGGGCACGCTCCCGTTCCCGGGGACCGGCCACGGCGCGGCGACACTGCCGGTCGCGAGTACGACCGCACCCGCGGCCGCGATCTCCGGCGCATCCACTTCCCGACCCACGTCGAAACGGACGCCGAGGCGCCTGCACTCGTCGGCGAGCCAGTCCGTCAACGCCGACAGTCGTTCCCGGTCGCCCACCGCGATGCGCGCGACCATGCCACCCAGCCGGGATTCACGCTCGGCGAGCCGGACCCGATGTCCGGCGGCGGCGAGGACCCGCGCCGCCTCGAGGCCCGCCGGACCCCCACCGACCACCAGCACGTCCCGCGGCGCGACGATGGCCGCCACCCCCGGCCGAAGGACACCTTCGTCCGGTCCAGCAGCGTGAAGGTGCACTTCACCCAGGGATGGATTGCCGACACAGGTGACGACCGGATTGCGCGGATCGCACACCAGGCAGGTCTGGTTGCACAGCACACACGGGCGGGGTGTGCGACCGGCGCGCACCGTGGAGACGAGATCCGGGTCGGCGATCTGCGCACGGGTCATCTCGACCAGGTCGGCGACGCCGTCGTCGAGAGCGCGCTGCGCGGCCGGGGCGTCGATCACGCTGCCCTGCAGGACGACCGGCACCGCAGTGACCTCGCGGATGCGGCGCGCCAGTTCCACGTTGAACATCGGCGGGGTGTGCATGTCCGGCCGGTAGCGGGTGGCGGTTGTCGGCCCACCCCGGACCACGGTGATCAGGTCGATCGAATCTGCCAGTGCGTGAACGTGTTCGGCCGCGGCGTCGGGGGTGATGCCGCCCCATGGCGCGAGTTCGTCGCAGCTGAGTCGCAGGGCGAGGATCCGGTCCGGGCCGAGCACCGCGCGGACGGCGGCGAGCGCCTCACGCAGCAGTCGGGCACGGTCGGTGCCGTATGCGTCGGCGCGGAGGTTGGTCAGCGGGGACAGGAACTGGCGCAGCAGTGCGGTCGGTCCCGCATCGAGCTCGACGCCGTCCAGGTCGGCGGCCACCGCGAGCGCGGCGGCGTCGGCGAAACCCGTGACGACCGAGTCGATCTCACGACTGCTCATCTCCGCGGGCAGCTCCCGGGTCACGACGTCCGCGACCGGAGACGGTCCCCACAGCACGGACTGCGAGTACGCGCTCGATCCCTGCATCCCACGGTGCCCGAGGCCGGCGAGCACGAGCGTCCCGTAGGGGCGGCACGCCGCCACGACCTCGCGCCATCCCGGCAGGCACTCGGATGCCAGCGGTGCCCGCTCGTACGGCCAGTCGTCGGGGACCACCGAGGCGCACTCGGTGACGATCACCCCGCAGCCCCCTCGAGCGCGGGCCGCGTAGTAGTCGGTGTGCCGGGCCGAGAACGACCTGCCGACAGCGAGATTCGTCTCGTGAGACCCGAAGACCACCCGGGACGGGGCGGTGCGCCCGGCCAGGGTGGTCTTCGAGGTCAGCAGGTCGTGCAGGATCAGATCCCGAGGTCGCGGCGGAATCCGTCGGGGATGACCAGATCGGCCGGGGACAGGTCCGCGATGTTCGAGTGCCCCAGGCCGAGAACGGCGGAGTCGACGCCGCCGCGCAGGATGTCGAGAACATTCTCGACGCCGGCCTGACCGTTGGCGGCCAGGCCCCACAGGTACGCGCGGCCGATCATGACGGCGCGGGCGCCGAGGGCGAGAGCCTTGACGACGTCGGAGCCGCGGCGGATGCCGCCGTCGAGGACGACCTCGAGCTGCTCGCCGACGGCCTCGGCGATCGCGGGCAGCGCCCGGATCGGGGCGGGGGTGCCGTCGAGGTTGTTGCCGCCGTGGTTGGAGACGGAGATGGCGGTGCAGCCTGCGTCGACGGCGCGCTTGGCGTCGTCGACCCGCATGACGCCCTTGAGCATGAACGGGCCGTCCCACTGCTCACGCAGCCATGCGACGTCCTCCCAGGTGGGCAGCGGGGTGCCCATCCACTGGCCGTACGCACCGAAGAACGTCGGCGCAGGGCCACCATCGGCGGGGGCGAGGTTCGGGGTGGTCAGGTCGGGGATCGCGCCCGAACGGACGAACTGCGAGAGCCACTTCGGGTGCAGCAGGCCCTGCAGGGCGTTCGCCTTCATGGCGGCGAAGTCCATCTTCTCCGGGATCGCCGGGGAGCCCCAGTCGCGGCCCATCGAGAACGACCAGTCGAGTGTCATGATCAGCCCGGTCGCGCCCGCCTTCTTCGCGCGTTCCATCCGGTGCAGCAGCTCGTCGCGGGTGCCGACCCAGTACATCTGGAAGAAGGTCTGCGGGTTCGCCGCCACGACCTCCTCCACGGACTTGCTCGCGAACGAGCTCAGTCCCATCGCGATGCCGCGGGCGGCGGCCGCGCGGGCGACGGCGACCTCACCGTCGGGGTGCACAGCCTGCACACCGGTCGGGGAGATCATCACCGGGAAGGACAGCGGCTGCCCCATCACGGTGGTGGCGAGCTCACGCTTGTCCGACAGCCCCGCAACGTGCGGCGCGAACCCGAGCTCGGCGAACGCGTCGATGTTGTCGGAGGTGGTCACGCCCTTCTCGGAGCCGGCGACCAGCGCCATGTACACCGGCTTCGGCAGTTGCTTCTTCGCCCGGCGCTGCGCCTCGGCAACGGTCTCGAACCACGCATTCTTTGCCATTGAAATCCTCTATTCACACCCGCTGTGCGGGTAGTCAGTTCAAGCCCGCGAGGGGGTTTTCGTCACAGATCTTGGCCGGCGGCCGCGTCAGCAGGGTCAGCGGCACCGGCGCGGCCGGGGTGCGACGCTCGGCGCGCTTGCCGGTCCGCGAGTGGTCCTGGCTGGACTGGGGGACGCTCCGGTCACCCTCCAGCGCGGACTGCCCATAGCCCTGCACGCATTCGGGATCCGGGCCGTCCATCGGCAGGCCGGTGAAGAACTTCGCGGCCATGCAGCCGCCGCGGCACGAATCGAAGAAGTTGCACGAGGTGCACGCCCCCGCGGTCTGCGGGGAGCGCAGCTCCTCGAACAGGTCCGAGTGCTGCCACACCTGCTGAAAGCCGCCGTCCGCCACGATGTTTCCGGCGAGGAACTGATCGTGGATCGCGAACGGGCACGCGTAGACGTCGCCGATCGGGTCGATCAGGCACACCACCCGTCCCGCACCGCACAGGTTCAGCCCGGGCAGCGCGCCGGCGCCGTCGGCACCGCCGAACGCGGACAGGTGGAAGAACGAATCACCGGTCAGCACGCCCTCACCGTTGGCGACCAACCAGTCGTAGAGCTCGCGCTGCTGCTCGTGCGTCGGGTGCAGGTCGTCCCAGACGTCCACGGCGCGTCCGGACGGGCGCAGCCGGGTGATCCGCAGCGTCGCACCGTACTTGCCGGCGAGGGCCTTGAACTCGTCGAGCTGGCTCACGTTCTGGCGGGTGACGACGACGGAGATCTTCGCGTCCTTGAACCCGGCCTCGGCCAGGTTCTCCAGTGCCCGCACCGCCATCGCGAACGAGCCGGGGCCGCGGACCGCGTCGTTGACCTCCGCGGTCGCGCCGTCGAGGGAGATCTGCACGTCGACGTAGTCGGAGGCGGCCAGGCGCGCGGCGACCTTCTTGTCTATCTTCACGCCGTTGGTGGAGAACTTGACGCCCACCTGGTGCTCGGTGGCGTAGTCGACGAGTTCCCAGAAGTCGGAGCGGACCGTCGGTTCGCCGCCGCCGATGTTGACGTAGAAGACCTGCATCTTCTGCAGCTCGTCGATGATCGCCTTGCACTGCTCGGTCGACAGCTCACGCGGGTCGCGCTTGCCTGACGAGGACAGGCAGTGCACGCACGACAGGTTGCACGCGTACGTCAGCTCCCAGGTCAGGCAGATCGGGGCGTCGAGGCCGAGCTCGAACTGGTCGACGAGACGACCGACAGCGGGAGGCGTCGACGTCGGGGCGAGCGCTGCGGGGGGCGTCACCGTGGTGGGTGGTTCCAGAACCGATGTCATGGGCGGTGTCCTCGTCAGACGAAAGAAGTGTGGGGTGTGCGGGCGTCGCGATGTCGCGCACGGGCCCGCACTGTGGGGAGGGTCAGGCCGCTGAGCTCGCGGCCGCCGGCACGATCATCTTCGACTCGGCCAGGGTGGCCAGGGCGCGTGCGTAGATGTCGATGCGGGAGTCCTCGACACCCGCCGCCCGGATCGCGCTGCGGGCGTCGGGGTGGTCGGTCAACGACTTGACGATGCCGACGATGGTCACGTTCTTCAGGAACGACAGCTTCCTGGTGCCGAAGTGGTAGAGCAACGCCCCGAAAGGTTCGGGGCGAAGCGCCACCTGCGGGTGCAGCATCCACCCGGAGTCGAGATCCACGATCAGTACACGCCGCACATGCCGTCGATCGAGACCTCTTCCACGAGGGACTCCTGAACGAGCTCGGTCTCGTTGACTGCGGACTCGCGAGTATCGGACATCGACTTGCCTCCTGTGTCAGGGTTGTTCCGGTCCAGCACTTGTTCGCTGTGACTCGGCTCACCACAATAATGGCATCGAGTGCAGAATGAAAGACCGGAGGAGAAATTGACGCGCACCCGCAGGTCAGGGACGGGTCGGCTCGGTCGCAAGCCGTCGACCACCCAGGACCGCATCAGCAACATCGCACTCGCACTGTTCGCCGAGCACGGCTACGAAGAGACCAGCGTCGACCAGATCGCGGAGGCCGCGGGCATCGCGCGGCGCACGTTCTTCCGCTACTTCCCGTCCAAGAACGCGGTGCCGTGGGGCAACTTCGACACCCACCTGTCGGACATGCGCGACCACCTCGCGACGCTCCCCGGCGACATCCCACTCGCCGAGGGCCTGACGCGAGCGCTGCTCGAGTTCAACAACTTCCCGGCCGACGTGGCGCCGATGCACCGCAAGCGGATGGAGGTCATCCTCAACGCGCCCGCCCTGCAGGCGTACTCGATGGTCATGTACACCGGCTGGCGGGAGGTGATCGCCGAGTACGTGGCCGCCCGCACCGGACTTCGGACGACCGACCACCTGCCCCGCACCGTCGGCTGGATGGTCCTCGGGGTCGCGCTTGCCGCCTACGAGCAGTGGCTCACCGACGAGAGCCTCGAACTGACCGACCTGCTGCGATCGGGCACCGCCACCCTCGCCGACGGCCTCGCCGCACTGCCGATCCACACCCAATTCACCCGACCTGGTCCTATCCCTGCCGAATCGACCTAGACTTGGGTTCGGGATCGACACCATTCGCCCGCCGAGCGTCATGAGGCACACGATGACGGACAAGTCCGTGATCTTGGGTCGGCCGTCCGGCCGCAATGCCGGCACCGATTCGCGGACATCAGGCTCGACACACGGCAACCTGTCCGAGCAGGAGATCGTGGAGGCGGCCCTGCGCGTGATCCACCAGGACGGGCTCGAAAAGCTCTCCATGCGCCGGCTGTCCCGCGAGCTCGGGGTCTCGGCGATGGCGCCCTACTACTACGTGTCCGACAAGGACGAGCTGCTCGACCTGGTTGCCTCGGCCGCGCTCGACGGCATCGCAGCTCCCGACCCGGGTCCGGACTGGACCGAGCGACTGCGGGCACTGATCGACCAGATCGACGAGCGCCTGTCCACGTACCCCGGCCTGGGCGAGGTGCTGCTCGAGCAGATGCTGCGGTCGCAGCGTCACCTGGTCGCGCTGGTGATGGAGATCCTGTACGACGCAGGCTTCACCGACCGCAACGTCTTCTGCGCGTACGCGACCATCCACACGTACCTCTACGGCCGCAGCGGGGTGTCGACGCAGGACCCCAAGATCCCGGATCGGGCAGGCCTGCCCGAGGTCGTCGCCCGCGCGACCACGAACCTCGATCAGCTCCACGGCCGGGACATCTACCGGTTCGGCGTCTCCACCCTGATCTCCGGACTTCAGGTTCAGCTCGAACGCCAACACCGGACATCGGCCTGATCCGAGGCATCCCGTCCAGCGGGATCACCAGGGTGTCCCGGTTATCGGGAACCGAGGGGCGCGATTTACGATCCAGCTGCTTCGATGGTGTCTGCTAGCCTTAAAACTAGAACACGTTCCAGAATGTGTCCCCGCCGAAGTACCCTGTACATGCACCCTGCACCCCGCAGAGCCCCGAGAGGATCGACCACGATGACCACAGTTGACATGCCGCACAGCTCCAGGTCGGTTGTGCTCACCGTGTCGGGCGTCGTGGAAGAGACGTCGGACGCGCGCTCGCTGGTGTTCGCGGTCCCGGAGGAGCTGCGCAGCCGGTTCGAGTACAAGCCCGGCCAGTTCCTCACGCTGCGCATCCCCAGCGACCGGACCGGCTCCGTCGCGCGCTGCTACTCGCTGGCGAGCTCGCCCTTCGTCGACGGGGACCCGAAGGTCACCGTGAAGCGGACGGTCGACGGCTACGGCTCCAACTGGCTGTGCGACAACGTCAAGGTCGGCGACACCATCGAGGTGCTGCCCCCGACAGGCGTCTTCACCCCGAAGTCGCTCGACCACGACTTCCTGCTCTGGGGCGCGGGCAGCGGCATCACCCCGGTGATCTCGATCCTCAAGTCGGCGCTGAGCCAGGGCAGCGGCAAGGTCGTCCTGATCTACGCCAACCGGGACGAGTCCTCGGTCATCTTCCGCGACGAACTGCGCGACCTCGCCGCCCAGTACCCGACCCGGCTGACCGTGGTGCACTGGCTCGAGTCGCTGCAGGGGCTGCCGACGCCGGACCAGTTCGCCACCCTCGCCGCACCGTTCGGCGGGTTCGAATCGTTCATGTGCGGGCCCGGCCCGTTCATGGACACCGTGCACAAGGCCCTCGCCGAGGCCGGGGTGCCGCGCAACCAGGTCCACGCCGAGGTGTTCAACTCGCTGGCCGGCGACCCGTTCCAGGACGTCGAACTCGAGGAGATCACCGAGGAGGAGGCCGCCGACGCGGCGACCGTCTCCGTCACCCTCGACGGCGAGACCCACGAGATGAGCTGGCCTCGCAAGCAGACCCTCGTCGACATCATGCTGGCCAAGGGACTGGACGTGCCCTACTCCTGCCAGGAGGGCGAGTGCGGCTCCTGCGCCTGCACCGTGCTCAAGGGCGAGGTCGAGATGGAGCACAGCGACATCCTCGACCCCGAGGACATCGCCGCCGGCTACATCCTCGGCTGCCAGGCCCGCCCGGTCACCGACCGGCTCGAGATCGAGTTCTGATCGCCCGGTAACGGGCCCGGTCGGCGCCGTCGAGGTGCTCGGTGGCGTACGCCAGCGCGGTGGCGCCCATCTCGGCGGCATTGGCGTCCAGAAAGTCCGTCAGCAGTCCCCGGCCGACCCGCTTGCCGACCTCACGCAGCATCCAGCCCAGCGCCTTCTGCGTGAGGTCGCGGCGGTCGCCGAGCAGCCGCGGCGCCAGCTCGAGCGTCGTGGACGCGTCGCCCCGCCGGATGAACCCGAACGTGGTCAGCAGCGCCACCCGCCGCCGCCACAGGTCCTCGTCCGCGCCGAGCTCGAACACCAGGTCGCGCGGGCGGTCGTACAACCATCCGCCGAGGATCCGCTCCGCGGAGGCGTCGACGAGATCCCAGTTGTTCACGCGGCCCCTGAGTACCGCATCCAGGTAGAAGTCCGCGATCCGCTCACGCTGTCCGTCGTCGCGGGCGCGCACCGCACTCGCCCGTTCGAACCGGCCGGTGGCGATCAGCAGGCCGGCCAACCGGTGCTCGTGTACCGGACTGTCGAGCAGCGCGTTCACCTCTGACAGCGGGAGGTCTGCGAACCTCTTCACCACCGCCCTGGTCGCGGGCACGCGCACCCCGAGAAACACGTCGCCCTCGCCGTACTCCCCCGGCCCGGTCTTGAAGAACCGCCGCGACTGTGCGGCCTGGTCTGCATCGGCGACCTCGGCCAGAGCTCGCATCACGTCCTCGTGCATGTCGGAAGACCCTACGGTGTTCACCTGCGCAGACACTCTTGATCGGCCGGTCAATCAGGTCTATACCTACAGATGTGCGGTAACTCCGACATACGCGACAACTCCGGCAGAGGAGGCTGGAAATGAACGCAGCTATGACTCGATGGCAGGACTGGGCCGCCGTGGTGATCGGCGCCGTGGTCGCGCTCTCACCGATCTGGGTCGACACGAACAGCGCCGCCCGGTGGTCGATGATCGTCCTCGGTGTCCTCGTCGCCGTCGCCGGCCTCGTCAACATGATGGCCCCCACCAACGAGATGGTCGTCTGGGCGATGGGCGTGCTCGGCGTCCTGATGTTCATCGCACCGTGGGTCACCGGGTACGCCGACATGACGGGCGCCGCGTGGACCTCCTGGGTCGGCGGGGTCCTCACCGTGCTGACCGCCGTCGCAGCGCTCCCCGAAGGGTCCCGCATGCACATCGGTCACGGCGGCGGCTTGGCGCCGCATCACTGACCACGACAGCCGAACCGGGGAGGTCCACGAGCCTCCCCGGCGGAGGAGGTGTTCGAATTGTCCGGCCCGCGCCGAACGGCGCGCGTGGACGGTGACACCCGGAAGCGGATCCTCGATGCCGCCGAAGAACTCATCGCCGCACGGGGCTTCGACGCCACCCCGACCGCCGCGATCGCGGTCCGGGCCGGCGTCCCGAAAGGCCTGATCTTCTACTACTTCCCCACCAAGGAATCGATTCTCACCACACTGATCTCCGAGCGCCTGCCCACGGACCCGATCGACGACGTGACCGGCCTGGCGGTGACAGGTGAACCGGCGGCCGCACTCGTCAACCTCGACACCGCGCTCAACCTGCGCGACCGGCGCACGATCCGCGAGATCGTCTGGAGGGAGGCGGGCACCCACCCCGCCGTACGCGACCATCTCCGGGCGCTGCGCGCCTACCTGCAGGACATCACCGTCGAGGTGCTTCGGTTGAGTGCACCGCTCACCGCACCCGCCCGCGTCCTGGATTCCTGCGCGACGGCGTGGGTGGCCGCGATGTTCTCGTCCAACCACATCGACCGGTTCCGCGGACAGGGCGAGCGCGCCGAGGACCTGCGCGCCGTGGCCCGGGTCCTCACCGCCGGCTTAGGTGCGCTGTCGACTCCGTGACCGGTTCCGGTCCAGGTCGGTGCCACGAGGACTCACCGGCGCCGGAGGCGCGAGCAGCTCCCGACCGGCCAGGTACGAGTGCGCACTCACGGGCAATTGGCCGGGCCGCCCGCTGAGCAGCACCGACACGGCGCCGCCGCCGCCGATGTCGCGTCCGAGGCCGTCGATACGGCGCAACGTCTGCGCGGCGACCGCCGGGGCGCTGTCGAACAGCGTGACCCCGTCCGGCAGCCGGGCGGTGATCTCGTCGGCGACCAGCGGATAGTGCGTGCACCCGAGGACCACCGCGTCACAGGCGGCCGGGGTGTTCGCCACGGCCGCGTCGATGGCGGCGGAGATCCGGTCGGGGTCTCCCGCGTCGATCGCGTCGGCCAGACCGTGGCAGGCGACCCCGACGACGTCGCTGCCGTTCGCGAACCGGGCGATCAGGCCGGCCTGGTAGCTGCTCGCCGTCGTCGCGGCGGTCGCCCAGATTGCCACCGACCGCGAGGCCGCCGCTGCGGGCTTGATCGCCGGAACGGTCCCGATCACCGGGACAGACGCCCCCAAGTGGGCGCGCACCTCGTCCAGTGCGGTGACGCTCGCGGTATTGCAGGGCAGCACCACGACCTGGGCACCCAGATCGATCGCACGGTCCGCGGCGGCGAGCACCCGGTCGATCACCCACTGCGACGGCTTCGGACCCCACGGCGCCCCGTCGGGATCCAACGAGAGCAGCAGGTCCAGCTCGGGCCGAAGCCGACGCAGCCACGCAGACGTGGGGAGCAGCCCCAGCCCGGAATCGATCAGCGCGACGGTCACCGAACCAACGTAGTCCCGATCTCGGCGAGGGTGTCATCCAGACCCTCCTCGCCGCGCCCGCGTCACCGCCGGAGCAGGAGACATCCCGCCGCGGTGAGCCCCCCGAGCCCGACCACCGCGACAGTCGGAGTCCCGGGGACCTGGGCGGCCCCCGCGTCGCCGCGCAACTGGGTGACGGCCTCGACGACGAGATCGAGGTCGGGACGCCGTCCCACCCCGAGATGGCCACCGTGCGGATTCACCGGAAACACCCCGTCCCGGGCGATCGCGGCACCGGTGGCGACGAAACCTCCCGCCGCGCCCTGGTCACAGCAGCCGAGCGCTTCGAGCCACGACAGCACCGGGAACGAGAATTCGTCCCCGAGCAGGAGAAGGTCCACGTCGGCGAGGGTGGCACGGGTCCCCGACCACAGCTCCTCGCCGGCGCGGGCCGCCACCCCGGCCGAGCGGGTGGCGTCCTGCTCCGGGAGTGGGCTGGCCGCGTAGGCGGCGCCGACCCCGCCCACCGCGATCGGCGCCGACGCCCACTCCTCCGCCGACCCGGCTTGATCGGACCCGGTCAGCACCACTGCCGCCGCGCCCCCGACCGAGCGGGCCCGGTCGTGCACGCACAGCGGGTCCGCGAGCATCGGAGCGGTCAGGTAGTCACGCAGCCGCAGTCCGCCGCCGGAGTTGGCGGACGCGACGAGCGCGACCTGCGCCAGCTCGGTGCGGGTCAGCCCGTACCGCTCGATGTAGGCGCGGGCCGCGAGCGCGACCCCGACCAGGGCGCCGTCCGCACCGTACGGCGCGTGCCAGCTCGCCCACCCCGTGACGGGCGCCCCGGGTCCGAACCATTCCGCCCTCGCCAGCCGGGTGGGCTCGGCGGCGGACGCCTCGACGCAGACGAGGTTCCGGATGCGCCCCGCGGTCACCGCCTCGACCGCCTGCACCAGCGAGGCCCCGACCGAGAATCGATCGGATTCCTGTGCACGCCAAGACAGTTCGATGTCCAGCACGTCGGCGACCTCGGCCGCGTCAGGGCCGGACGTGAACAGCCCCGCGATGTCGGATCCGGGCATCCCGGCGTCGGAGAGAGCGGAGCGGACCGCCGTGACAGCCGCGGCGAGCACCCCGGGCCGTCCCACCCGCGCACGCCCGACGCCGGTCACGGCGACCCCGGTCACCACGTTCCCCGCCTCGACGCATCCCTCACGACGGTGCACCTCACGACGATGCACCTCACGACGACGCACCTCATGACACGGCCTCGATGCGGTCCTCGAACAGGTCCGCTTCCTCGATCTCGGCGAGCGGCAACCAGATCCGGTCGTCGAGCTGCTCGAAAACCAGGTGCACCGGGGCGTCGACCCGCAGCGCATCGGGGCCCGCACCGATCACGCCGAGGACCAGCCGCACCCCCTCCACCAGATCGACGACACCGACCAGGTAGGGCGGGGTGGGCGCGGGCCGGACCGGCTCGACGACCCGCGCCCACGAGACCAGCACGCCCTTTCCCGCAACCGGCTCGAACAGCAGGTCGGTGCCCCAGCAGTGCCGGCAACTGGGCGCGGGCGGGAAGGACCAACGGCGGCAGCGCAGGCAGCGTTGCACCGACAGGCGTCCGGACGCACCCGAGG
This sequence comes from Rhodococcus sp. NPDC003348, assembly GCF_053589375.1. Classification (NCBI taxonomy): domain Bacteria; kingdom Bacillati; phylum Actinomycetota; class Actinomycetes; order Mycobacteriales; family Nocardiaceae; genus Rhodococcus; species Rhodococcus sp. NPDC003348. The sequence goes on along the minus strand of NZ_JBSFRT010000017.1, from coordinate 105,757 downwards.
TCCAGTGCGTCGCGGTCAGCTCCGTCAGCTCCGGCAGGGCACGCCGACCGTGCACCATGGATTCACGGTAGCCGTCCGAGCCCCTCCGGTCGGGTGAATGCCGGATCAGACGGCGGCGGCCTCGAGCACCTCCGCGATCGGCACCCGGCCCGAGATCTTGGCCCGCATCTTCATCACCGCACCGGGCAGTCCACCGCCGACGACCGCGACCAGTTGGCCATCCCGCTCGTAGTACGCGAGGAACTTGCGGCCGTCATCGCGGACGATGTGCACGGTGTCGGTTCCCGACGGCTCGCCGAGGGCCTGGATCTTGATGTTGTACTGGTCGCTCCAGAAGTACGGCACCTGCGGCGCAGCCTCCGGCGCGGCACCGGTCACCAGCGTGTGGGCCAGCACTTTCGCCTGCTCACCGACGTTGTTCCAGTGCTCGACCCGACGCTGATCTCCTTCCGGCTGCCGCCACGAGGCGACGTCACCGACGACCCACACGTTCGGGTCGCTGGTACGTCCGGTCTCATCGGCGAGAACACCGCCCCCGGCAGCGCGGTCGGCGAGCTCGACCCCGGAGTCGTCGAGCCAACCGGTGACCGGGTTCGAGCCGATCCCGACCACCACCACGTCCGCGGCCACCTCGGTACCGTCCCCCAGCACCGCGCCGGTCACCCGTGAGTCCCCGTGCAGCGACTCCAGTCCAACCCCGGTGCGCACGTCCACTCCCTCATCGGTGTGCAGCCGGGCCACCAGGGCACCGACCTGCTCCCCGAGCACCGACGCCAGCGGGGTCGGCTGCGGTTCGACCAGCACGACGTCGAGTCCCCGGGCGCGCATGCTGGCGGCGACCTCACAACCGATGAAGCCGGCGCCGACGACGAGACCGGTGCGACCGGCGACCAGATCGGCACGCAGGGCCCGCGAGTCGTCCAGCGTCCGCAGCACATGGACGCCGTCCAGCTCCGGGAGGCCGGGAATGCGACGCGGCGTCAGCCCCGTCGCGATCACCAGGTGGTCGTAGTCGAGCGATGTACCGTCCTCGAACGACACCGACCGCGCGGCAGGATTCACCGACCGCGCGCGTGCGCCGAGCCGCAGTTCGACGTTCAGCTCGTCGTAGTACTCGGCCGGCTTGAGGGTGACGTCGTCGTTCTCCCCCCGAACCACATCCTTGGACAGCGGCGGGCGGTCGTACGGCAGGTGCGCTTCCTCCCCGACCAGGGTGATGTCACCGGTGTGACCGGCCCTGCGCAGCTCTTCCGCAGTCCGCAGACCTGCCAGTCCGGCCCCGACGATCACGATTCGTCCGACACCCATGTGCGACCTCACCCTTCAACACGTTGTCTGTGGCCGTCTCCGGCCGTCCACCAGTCATACCAAACAGACACAGGTTCCAGAAGTGTCACGATCTCAGGAGACCTCCATGTCCGAGATCAGCCATACCCCGTCGACCTTGGTCAATTCGACCCGGGCACCGACCGTCGCGCTCACCGGATCCGGTGCGGCCGCGGTCGTGGTGACCTGTTTCAGGAACACCAGCGCGTCCGCGTGATCGTCGGTGAGCGTCCCGACCCCGGTTCCCGTGACCGTCGCGCTGGTGCTGATTCCCTGCTCGCGCGCGGCGGGGGCGATCACGGCGTCCGTCATCTGCCCGAACCGGTCCCGGAACTCACCGGTCAGCCTCTGCGCCGCCGCATACAGGTTCGCCGCGACGGTGTCCGGGGTGTAGGTCAGCAGGGCCGCGGCTCCCTCGGCGGCGGTCTGCGCGACGTCGGCGCGGGCACCGTCGGCGCCGCGTTCGTCCGCACGGTACAGCCGAATGCCGAGCAGGACCGCGACCGTCGCGAGCACCACCGCCAGCACCGCGAGCAGCCACACGATCCGATACCCGGGCCCCCTCACGCGACGTACTCCAGCGTCGCCGTCCGGTACCCGTCACCGACGCGATCCATCGTCATCCGCAGCCGCCACACCCGCGACTGCGGCTGCGCAGCAGACAGGTTGGTCACCGTCGAGGAGACCTGAACGAGGACGGTGCCGTGGTCGCCGTCCCACGACTCGACCGCCGCGTCGGCGCGCTCGCCCACCGTCGTGACCCGGGTGTCCTCCACCACCGACACCAACGAGTCCGCGCTGTCGGCAAACTGGTCCCGGAAGTCACCGGTCGCGCCGGCGAGCACCCGGTCAACGTCCTGCCGGGCATGCTCGTGATCGATGGTCGCGAGGTTCATCGCGGTCTGCCTCGCCGCCTCCAGCGCCTGCTGCCGGGAAGTCTCCTCGGCCGCCCCGGCTCGGTACTGCCACAGCAGGACGGCGCACCCGCCGGCCAGCACCAGGCACACCGCCGCGAGCACCGCGACGATCCCGCGCCGCGGCCGCGGTGGCTCCGGGCGCTCGGCCGCCTCGCCTGTGTCCCCCATGTGCACCCGTCCTCCGTCCGATCCGCGGTGCGCTCCACCGTAGGTGATCACTCTCACAGCCGCGGCCGCGGCCTCCCTCCGTCACTTCCGTCCGGCGGGCGAGGTGGATTCGCCGGGCGCATCCACGCGGACAGGGGACGCACGACCTAGTGTTGACGGTGTGACCACCGAATCCGGGCGGGGCGAGCCCCCGGCGCAGCAACCCACCCACGGCACCGTGCAATTCGGAAGCGCGGCGGGACCGCACTTCGCAACCTCCGCGTCGACCGAACTGGTCGGATCCCAGGGCCGCACGATCATCGCCGACGCGGTGGTGGCGAAGATCGCAGGCATCGCCACCCGGGAGATCAGCGGCGTGTTCGACGTCGGCGGCGGCACCGCCCGCGTGGTCGGGGCGCTACGGGACCGGATCCCCGGGGCCCGCGTCAACCACGGCCAGGGCGTCGCCGTCGAGGTCGGCGAGAAGCAGGCCGCCATCGACATCGGCATCGTCGCCGAGTACGGCGTCGCCCTGCACGAGCTCGCGGCGGGAATCCGCCGCAATGTGATCGCCGCCGTCGAACGGATGACCGGACTCGAGGTCACCGAGGTCAACATCACCGTGTACGACGTCGTGCTGTTCGAGGAGAACCCGACGTCCGCCGACCCGGACACCAGGCCGAGGGTGCAGTGAACGAGACCACCGATGCCGAAGTCGTTGCCGCGCAGGCACTGACGGTACCGGGAGTGTGCGAACTGCACGGCGGCATGTTCGGTGAGGTCGCCACCTACCTGCCTGGACGCCGACTCCTCGGAGTTCGCGTCACCGACACCGAGTGCGCGGTCCACGTGGTGGTCGCGTACCCGCACAACGTCGTCGAGGTCGCGCAGGCCGTGCATCGTGTGGTCGAACCGCTCGTCGCCGTACCTGTCACCGTCACCGTCGAGGACGTCGCACTGCCGCCCGTGAGCACCGGGACCGCGCGTACCCGTTCGGCCATCACCCCACCCGAAAGGACCCCGCGATGAACAACACGGTCGTCGGCCTGATCGCGGGACTGTTGCTCGCGCTGGCCGCAATCCTGGGCGGCTTCGCCGGTTTCGTGTTCGCGGTCATGCTCGGTGCCCTCGGAATGGCCATCGGCGCCCACCGGGACGGTCACTTCGACCTCGGTGCGCTGCTGCGGAGCCGGGGCCGTGGCTGAACACCTCTCGACAGAGACCCCCGACACCGAACACACCGACCTCGAACTCGAACGGGGCGCCCGCGGACGTCTGACCGTCAAGGACCGTGCGGTCTCGAAGATCGCGGTCGCGGCCGCGCTGTCGGTACCCGGTGTGGTCCGGCAGTCCGGCGGTCTGCTCAAGCTGCCCGGCCGGGACCTGCCTCGCGCCGAGGTCACGGCCGGACCGGATTCGGTCGCGGTGACGTTGTACGTGGCGGTGACATGGCCGTGTCCGGTGGCGGTGCTGTCCCGGGAGGTGCACCTCGCAGTCGCCGAGCGCGTCGAAACCCTGACCGGACTGCCGGTCGACCACCTGCACGTCGTCGTGGCCGCGGCTGTCCTGCGCGGTGACGGCGCCGACAGCGAGGTCGACACCCGTCAGCTGACCGACGCCTCCCCGGTGGCCGTTGCCGTGCCAGCCCGGCCGCCGCTGGCGCGCCCGGACGCCGCGGTGATCGCGGTGATCGCCGCGGTGGCGCTACTCGCGGTCGCGTTCGTCGCCGGCCGCGAGTTCCTGATCGCCAAGGAAGCGATCGCCCCGGCGGCGTGGGTGCGCAATTCCGTCCGCTGGGTCGCGGACCTGCACTGGCAGACGTGGATGGCGCCTGTGGCGGCTGCCGCGGCGGTCGTGGGCGCTCTGCTCGTCTTCCTGTCGCTGACACCGCGCACCCGGACCCACCTGCCGGTCGGCACGGGAGGAACGGTGTGGCTGCGGCCCACCGACGTCGCGAGGATGTGCAGCGCCCGCGCCGGCGCGGTGGGCGGTGTCGCGACCGTTCGCACGATGGTGGACCGTCGCCGCGCCACCCTGCATGTCACCCCGAACGGGGAAGTACCCGACGCCGACCTGGAGCGGACCGTGCGTGAGGCGGTGGCGCCGTCGCTGGACACCCTCGCCTCGCCCCGCGAACTCCGGGTCCGGATCGGCCGGGTGAAGCCGTGAGACGCAGGACATCGGTCGTCGACCGTCTGGTGGCGCTCGCCGCCGGTTGCGCGCTCCTCGCGGTCGGCGGCATCACCCTGGCATGGTGTCTGGGCGTCGACTGGGCACGGACATTGGTGCAGCGCTTCGACCGGGCACGGCTCACAGCCGTCCCCGACGAGTCGTGGTGGCCGACCATGCTCGGTGTCACGGCCGTGGTCGCCTTCCTCGCCGGCCTCGTCCTGCTGGTGATCAACGTTCGTCGCGGACGCCCGGAGACCATGCCGGTGTTCCCCGGCGCCACGGTCGGGGCCGACCTGTCCGTGGATCTCGGCCCGCTGGCGATGGGATTGGCCGACGAGTTGTCCGCTCTCGACGGAGTGCGCACCGTCCGCTCGGCCGCCGTCGACGACCGCGGACTCGCCACGCTCCGGGTGACCGTCGTCGCCGAACCCGGCATCGACGTCGTCGATTTCACCCGCAGCGCCGAGGCGCTGGCCCGGTCGATGGCGGCGGCCCTGCCCGGCGCTCCTGTCGCCACCCAGGTGCTGCTGCACCTCGACCCCGCCGATTCCTAGGCCGCTTCCGCCGCTCGTGCGTGGTTCGCGAGTGCCCTGACCACGCACGAGCGCCGCAGGCGCCTGCGGAAACGCCGAACGGCGCCCACCCCGAGGGGTGGACGCCGTCCTGCTTGGTACTGCTAGATCAACTGGTGATCAATGATCACTTGATGATCTTGGTGACGCGACCGGCGCCGACGGTGCGGCCACCCTCACGGATGGCGAACCGCAGGCCCTCGTCCATGGCGACCGGCTGGATCAGCACGACGGACATCTCGGTGTTGTCACCGGGCATGACCATCTCGGTGCCCTCGGGCAGGGTCACGACGCCCGTAACGTCCGTGGTACGGAAGTAGAACTGCGGGCGGTAGTTGTTGAAGAACGGGGTGTGGCGGCCGCCCTCGTCCTTCGACAGGATGTACGCCTGGCCCTCGAACTCCGTGTGCGGGGTGGTGGTGCCCGGCTTGATGACGACCTGGCCGCGCTCGACGTCCTCGCGCTTGATGCCACGGACGAGCAGGCCGACGTTGTCGCCCGCCTGGCCCTGGTCGAGCAGCTTGCGGAACATCTCGATGCCGGTGACCGTGGTCTTGGTGGTCTCCGGGCGGATGCCGACGATCTCGACTTCCTCGTTCACGTTGACGACGCCACGCTCGATACGACCGGTGACGACGGTGCCACGACCGGTGATCGTGAAGACGTCCTCGACCGGCATCAGGAACGGCTTGTCGGTCTCACGAACCGGGTCCGGGATGGACTCGTCGACGGCAGCCATCAGGTCCTCGATGGACTTGACCCACTTGGCGTCGCCCTCGAGCGCCTTGAGCGCCGAGATCGGGATGACCGGGGCGTTCTCGTCGAACTCCTGGCCGGCCAGCAGCTCGCGGACCTCCATCTCGACGAGCTCGAGGATTTCCTCGTCGTCGACCATGTCGGCCTTGTTCAGGGCGACGAGGATGTAGGGCACGCCGACCTGGCGGGCGAGCAGCACGTGCTCACGGGTCTGCGGCATCGGGCCGTCGGTGGCGGCCACGACCAGGATCGCGCCGTCCATCTGGGCGGCACCGGTGATCATGTTCTTGATGTAGTCCGCGTGACCCGGAGCGTCGACGTGCGCGTAGTGGCGCTTCTCCGTCTGGTACTCGACGTGGGAGATGTTGATCGTGATACCACGAGCCTTCTCCTCCGGCGCCTTGTCGATCTGATCGAAAGCGAAGCTCTCGTTCAGATCCGGGTACTTGTCGGCCAGCACCTTGGTGATCGCAGCCGTGGTGGTGGTCTTGCCGTGGTCGACGTGACCGATGGTGCCGATGTTCACGTGCGGCTTGGTCCGCTCGAACTTCGCCTTCGCCACTGGATGTCCTCCTGGACTGATTGTGCTTGCGGTATGCAGCAGTGCGGTTGTTATTACTTTGGTCGTACTGCGGTCGACGAGACCGAGGTTACTCGCCGGTCGCCTTGGCGATGATTTCCTTCGAGACGTTCGCGGGAACCTCTGCGTAGGAATCGAACACCATGGAGAAGTTCGCGCGACCCTGGGTCTTCGACCGCAGGTCACCGATGTAACCGAACATCTCCGAGAGCGGAACCAGCGCCTTGACGACACGGGCACCACTGCGTTCCTCCATGGCCTGGATCTGGCCACGGCGGGAGTTGAGGTCGCCGATCACGTCGCCCATGTAGTCCTCGGGCGTGGTGACCTCGACAGCCATGATGGGCTCGAGAATGACCGGGCCGGCCTTGCGGGCGGCTTCCTTCAGCGCCTGCGAACCGGCAACCTTGAAGGCCATTTCCGAGGAGTCGACGTCGTGGTACGCACCGTCGAGCAGCGTCAGCTTCAGGTTCACCAGCGGGTAGCCGGCGAGCACGCCGTACTGCATCGCGTCCTGCGCACCGTGATCGACGGAGGGGATGTACTCGCGCGGAACGCGGCCACCGGTGACCTTGTTCTCGAACGCGTAGGACTCGCCGTCCTCGCCGACGTACGGCTCGAGCGCGATGATCACCTTCGCGAACTGGCCGGAACCACCGGTCTGCTTCTTGTGGGTGAACTCGTGCTTGTCGACCACCTTGGTGATGGTCTCGCGGTACGCGACCTGCGGCTTGCCGACGTTGGCCTCGACCTTGAACTCGCGACGCATACGGTCGACGAGGATGTCGAGGTGCAGCTCGCCCATGCCGCCGATGACGGTCTGGCCGGTCTCCTCGTCCAGCTCGACCGAGAAGGTCGGGTCCTCTTCGGCGAGCTTCTGGATCGCGGTGCCCAGCTTCTCCTGGTCGGACTTGGTCTTCGGCTCGATCGAGACCTGGATGACCGGGTCCGGGAACGTCATCGACTCGAGGACGATCGGGTTCGCCTGGTCGCACAGGGTGTCACCGGTCGTGGTGTCCTTCAGGCCGATCATCGCGTAGATGTGGCCCGCGACGGCCTCGTCGACCGGGTTCTCCTTGTTGGCATGCATCTGGAAGAGCTTGCCGATGCGCTCCTTCTTGCCCTTGGTCGCGTTGAGGACCTGGGCACCCGGCTCGATACGACCCGAGTAGACGCGCACGAAGGTGAGCTTGCCGAAGAACGGGTGCGCCGCAATCTTGAAGGCCAGAGCCGAGAACGGCTCGTCCTTGCTGGGCTTGCGGACCAGTTCCTCTTCCTCGTTGTTCACGGCATGGCCGTGAACCTCGCCGATGTCGAGGGGGTTCGGCAGGTAGTCGATGACCGCGTCGAGCATGGGCTGAACGCCCTTGTTCTTGAACGCGGAGCCACAGAGCACCGGGTACAGCTCGGAGGCGACCGTCATCTTGCGGATGGCGCCCTTGATCTCCTCGACCGTGAGCTCCTCGCCGCCGAAGTACTTCTCCATGAGAGCTTCGTCGGACTCGGCGACGGTCTCGAGCAGCTTCTCGCGGTACTCGGCGGCCTTGTCGGCCAGATCCGCGGGGATCTCCTCGATGGTCGGCTCGGCGCCGGTCGGCACCACGCCGCGCCAGGTGATGGCGCGCATCTCGACGAGGTCGACGACGCCATCGAAGTCGTCCTCGGCGCCGATCGGCAGCTGCAGGACCAGCGGCTTCGCGCCGAGGCGGTCGATGATGGTCTGCACGGTGAAGTAGAAGTCCGCGCCCATCTTGTCCATCTTGTTGACGAAGCAGATGCGCGGAACGTCGTACTTGGCAGCCTGGCGCCAGACCTGCTCGGACTGGGGCTCGACGCCTTCCTTGCCGTCGAACACCGCGACCGCGCCGTCGAGGACGCGCAGCGAACGCTCGACCTCGACCGTGAAGTCGACGTGGCCGGGGGTGTCGATGATGTTGATCTGGTTCTTGTTCCAGAAACAGGTGACAGCAGCGGAGGTGATGGTGATACCACGCTCCTTCTCCTGCTCCATCCAGTCCGTCGTCGACGCACCGTCGTGGGTCTCACCGATCTTGTAGTTCACACCGGTGTAGAAGAGGATGCGCTCGGTGGTGGTGGTCTTGCCGGCGTCGATGTGCGCCATGATGCCGATGTTGCGGACCTTGTTCAGGTCGGTCAGCACTTCCTGTGCCACAGGATTCTTCCCCGCTCGTAGCTCGTGTCGGCCCTACCCGGACCACATTCTTCTTGTGTTGGCAGCCGGTCCGTTGAAGGACCCGACACTGCAGTGACGACGTCCGGGCGACACCTCGATTGCAAGGTGCCGCCCGGCGTCGAATCACCAGCGGTAGTGCGCGAACGCCTTGTTGGCCTCGGCCATCTTGTGCGTGTCCTCGCGACGCTTGACCGACGCGCCCAGGCCGTTGCTGGCGTCCAGCAACTCGTTGGCCAGACGCTCGACCATGGTCTTCTCACGACGCTGCCGCGAGAAGGTCACCAGCCAGCGCAGCGCCAGCGTGGTGGAGCGACCCGGACGAACCTCGACCGGAACCTGGTAGGTGGCGCCACCGACGCGACGGCTGCGGACCTCGAGGGCGGGCTTGACGTTGTCAAGCGCGCGCTTGAGGGTGACGACCGGATCGGTGCCGGTCTTCTCCCGCGCCTGCTCGAGGGCACCGTAGACGATGCGCTCGGCCGTGGACTTCTTGCCGTCCAGCAGGATCTTGTTGACGAGCTGGGTGACCAGCGGCGAACCGTAGACCGGATCCGCGACGAGCGGCCGCTTGGGAGCGGGACCCTTACGAGGCATCAGCCCTTCTCCTTCTTCGCGCCGTAGCGGCTACGCGCCTGCTTGCGGTTCTTGACACCCTGGGTGTCGAGCGAGCCGCGGATGATCTTGTAGCGAACACCCGGGAGGTCCTTCACACGACCGCCACGGACGAGCACCATCGAGTGCTCCTGGAGGTTGTGGCCCTCACCGGGGATGTACGCCGTGACCTCGACAGAGCTGGTCAGGCGCACACGGGCGACCTTACGCAGCGCGGAGTTCGGCTTCTTCGGGGTCGTGGTGTAGACGCGGGTGCACACGCCACGACGCTGCGGGCTGCCCTTCAGTGCAGCGGTCTTCTGCTTCGACGGCTTGTCGCGCCGCCCCTTGCGGACCAGCTGGTTGATGGTTGGCATATACCGGCTTTCTTCTTCTTCGCCGCTTGCCCGGAGGCAAACCTGGCGTTGTGTATTCAGGGATCTAGCAGTTGGAGCAAGAAAACGCTGCTCCTCACCCATTCCTCGACCACGAGGTCGGGCGTGTCGCATACCCCCACACAGGCAGCCGAATGCTCACACATTCACATCCGAGACGACGTGATTGCGCGCGCGACTACCTCGCTAGGCACACAAATCGGCCCGGGAAGTCCGGACACGACCGTCAACGATACCCGTCGGCGAGCGTGGAGGTCAAAGCGGCGGGTCTGCCGGACGGGTCTGCGGGACCGGCCCGAGGCAGGCTCGAGCCAGATCATCGAACGCCTCCCGCAACAGGGTCACGTACCGGCCGGTGTCGGGCATTCGCGCCTGGTCGACGCCGAAGGTCACGGTCACCCGCGTGCCGACGGTCACAATGTAGTGGTTCAGGCACGATCCGTCGCCGATCCCGAGAACACCGAAGCCGCCGATCACCCGACTCCCGAGGAATCGCATGTCGTCGGACTGCCGCGGCACGTTCGAGATCATGGTGTTTCCGAGCGCCACCGTCTCGCCCTCACCGATCGGGAGCTGCGAGCGCCTCCACACCAGCCAGTTGACGTACGGCGCGGGCGCGCACTCGAGCGCCGAGGACAACTCGGCGACCGCCGGATGCCGGAATCTGCGTTTCTCCGAATCCATCGAGTCGTGGATCGCGTGCAGTTGTTCGATCGGATCCGCGATGTCCGTGTGCAGGTCGACCGAGAGGACGACGAAGTTGTTGCGGGATTTCGACTCGGCCGTCCCCCGGGTCGAGTAGGACACCTTCCCGCCCAGCGACTCCGGTGGTTCCTCACCGTGCTCCCGCAGATAGGACACCATGGCGTTCGCGATCACCTCGATGACCACGTCGGTGACCGTGATCCCGGGAAACCGCGACCGCGCCGCGCCGATCTCGGCGAGGTCGAAGGTGACCGCATCGAAGGTGAAGCCCGGGCCCTGTCGGCGGTTGAACCTGGTCGAGGGCCATCGCCATCGCGGGGCGAGCACCTCCCCCCGCGCGCTCGCCTTGGCTGCGGCACGGGTGAGCACCTGCGCCCGGGCGGACCCCCACGCCAGCCGGGCGGCGCCCACCGGCGCGCGCGCGATCGCGCGCAGCAGCGCGGCGGCAGGGGTGACCGCAGGCGTGGGCCGGCCCGGCGGTAGCGGCTGCTGCGCGAACAGTCCCCGGGCAAGCTCGACGGTCTCCATCCCGTCGCCCACCGCGTGATGGACCTTCAGCACCACCACACACGAACCGTCGGGAACGTCGTCGACCTCCGTCATGCCGGTGATGACGAGCAACTCCCAGGGCGGCCGGCCCGGTGGCAGCCGTTCCCCGCAGAGGACGGCGATCCGATCGCGGACCGCGGGCCATCCCGGGCCGCGCGCGGCCTCGACGGTGACGTGGTTGCGCAGGTCGAAGTCCGGGTCCGGCACCCAGTACGGGAAGTCCACATCGCGGGGATAACGCTGAATCCGGCTGCGGAAGACCGCGGAATGTTCGATCCGCGGCCTCACCCACTCGAGTACGTCCTCGAGATCGATGCTCCCGGGGAGTCCATCGGCATCGAAGATGTAGCCGTCGACGATCCGGGGGATGTGGGTCCCGGATTCCATGAGGACATGAGTCGAATCGGTTGGTGTCAATTGGTCCATCAAGTTCCGCCTCGCCGGAGTCGATGCCGCACGTACCGGACAGTCCCCTCGAAGTCGTCATCGTAGTTCGACTCCACCGAAGAGGAGTGTCCGACACCACGTGCCGGGAAAGTTGTGACGCTCCGGGAGATCCACCGACCGGACGCACTCACGAGCGGACGACCACGGGCGCCGAGCGACCCACGATCACGGGCGCCGGGCGCCCCCACGACCACGGGCGCCGGGCGCCCCCACGACCACGGGCGCCGAGCGCCCCACGGCATCGGCGCAGAGGCACCGCCGGCCGCCCTGTTCGATATGCACCCCGAATTCTCGACACGCCGAAAGGCGCGCTGCCGATTTGAAAGACCGTCCATATCGTACGGTCTGCTCAGAAATGTCCAGTTATTCCCTAGGTAAGGAGTATTCAATGGAATGGCTTCTCGGCCTCCTCGGCGGGGCTATTGGCGGCGGAATCGGCGGCGCCAAGAATCCACTCGGCCCACTGGGCAACGGCGCCGCAGGCGCTGTCGGCGGCGGCATCACCGGTGCCATCATCCAGGCCGTGACCAGCAGTGGGCTCGACTTTTCCCAGATTCTCGGCCAGGTCGGAATCGGCGGCGTCGTGGGCGCGGCGATCTCCGCCATCCTCAACGTCACCACCAAGTCCAAGGCCGCCACCCGCTGATCCGCGCCGGGTGACGAAATTCCTCGGCGCGCCGCGGCACTAAATTCACGGCATATCGGTTCACCGATCCGACCGGCTCGCAACTGTATGGCAAATCACTGTTCGCGAGCGAGAAGATTCGCACCCGACGCTCCAGCGACAAACATCTCTTGCCGGCCATCACCACCGGCGCACCCGGCCCCGTGCCACGTCTCAAGGAGCCCAATGAACACATCCCCCACGAACTCGTCGCCGAACAGGAAGGCACCCGTTGTGCGCCTCGCCGGCCTCGGCTTCGCCGCCGCGATCGGTGGCGCGGTGCTGCTCAGTGGTCCCGCGTTCGCCCAGTCCGGAAACACCGCCGCCGACGCGGCCATTGCCGCGCACCACCAGGAGGTGGGCGGTGCGTCCAACCCCCTGGGCCAGCCGGTCGGCGAGCCGTACAAGTTCGGAACGGACGGTGTCGCGCAGGACTTCCAGGGCGGCAAGATCGTCTGGTCACCCGAGACGGGCGCGCAGGTGATGTACGGCGTGATCCTCGACAAGTACCTGGTCCTCGGTGGCGGCGCCGGCGACATCGGCTTTCCCACCAATGACGAGTCCGACTCCGACGAGCCGGGTGCGGCCCGCTTCAGTGAGTTCTCGGCGCCCGACGGCGCGACCATCTACTGGAGCCCGGAGAAGGGCGCCTGGCTGGTGCGCGGCCCGATCCGTACCGCCTGGTCCCACCTGGGTGCCACCAACGGTGTGCTCGGCAGCCCGCTCAGCGACACCACTCTGGTCGGCGACGTCTACACCCAGACCTTCAGTGGTCGTGACGGCAACCCGGTCGAGGTCCGCTGGAGCAAGGCGAACGGATTCGTCACCGTGCCGCCCGCGATCGGTGCCGAACTCGCCGGTCTCGACGTCTCGGTTCCCGGCCTCGCTCCCGGAGCCGTGGTGAACCCGCCGACCGGTGTCGCCGCGCCCACCGGTGTGAACGTTCCGGACGTCGACCTCGAAGCCACCGACGTGGAAGTTGCCGACGTCGATTCCGACTCCGACTCGAACTCCAAGTGGTGGGCGCTGATTCCGGGTCTGGCCATCGCGGGCGCTGCGGGCGGCCTGGCCGGCCTGGTCGGCCGCCGCCGGGGCGGTTCGGTCAACGCACCGCGTGGCGCCGCACCGAATCTGAAGACGCCTGCCGTCGACGCCACCCGACTCAAGACGCCGGACGTCGACGCCACCCGGCTGAAGACCCCGGACGTCGACGTGAAGTCGCCGAACCTCGGCGGCGCGCGCCATCTCGCCACCACGGGCGCCGACGTCAAGGCGCCGAACCTCGGCTCGGTGACGGGCAACGGCGGCGGAATCGGCTCGGTCGCAGGCAAGGCCGCCGGGCTCGGCGCGGCCGGTGCCGCGGGCCTGGCCGGTTTGGCCTGGCTGAATGCCAAGTCGACCGGACCGGACACCCAGCTCGACACCGCCCTGGGACGGTTCGGCGGCGTCGACAACCAGAACGTCGCCTACGCCGACGCCATCACCTCCGCCTCCACCGGCGCGGTCGACGGCCTGCGGTTCCTGATCGACGAGAACCTCAGCCCCCAGGTTGCCGAGGGCCTGCGTGCCGAAGGGTACGACGCCGTGCATCTGCGCGACGTCGGTGCCGATGCCGGTCACAACGGTCAGGCGCTCGACGCGGCCAACCGTGAGAACCGCATCCTGGTGACCAACGAGCTGAGCTACCTCGACGACCTGGCCGACTCCGGTGCCGTCGCTCCGAGCCTGCTCGTGCTGCGCCGACCGGGCGCGAAGATCGCGGAGCAGACCTCGGTGATCGCGACCTGCGCGCCGGTGATCCTGAACGCACTGCACACCGGTTCGCTGGTCACGCTCGACAGCGAGCGGATCCGGGCTCGGGAACTGCCGCTGCGGCGGGCCTGACCCATCCCGTCGACGCCCCGGTGAACCCCGTGTTCACCGGGGCGTCGGCGTGTTCGCCTCGCTCGTCCGGCCGGAATCCGTCAGGTCCCATCGGCCCGAGGCTTCGCCCGAGAGTGCGGCGTCGAGTTGCTGCGACCAGCTCCGGACGATCTCTCGGCGGCGCCGCGAGTCGTCGGCGAGTACGTCGGCGAGACCCAGACCACGCGCAAGGTCGAGGGTCGCCTGGACGAGCGAGCGAATCCGGGGGTCGGTGCCGTCCACGCCGAGCTGGTCGACCGCGACCCGGTGCGCGGTGCGACCGAAGCGCTCTTCGAGCGGCAGCACGCGCTCGCGCAGCGCTGGATCCGACGCTGCGGCCGTCCACACCTGGAGTGCCGCCTTGAACAGGGTGCCGGTGTAGTAGTCGACGAGGCGTTCGACGACCGCGGTCGTCCGGTCCAGGCCGACCGGGAGGTCGACCACCTCCTCGCGGGCCTGCTGCATTCTCGAATCGAACATGAACTCGAGCGCGCCGGTGATCAGGTCCTCACGCGTCGGGAAGTGGTGCTGTGCGGCGCCGCGCGAGACGCCCGCGCGGCTCGCCACCACTCCGACCGTGGTCGCGGCCCAGCCCTGTTCTGCGAGGCAGTCGATGGTTGCCTCGAGCAGCCGCTGCCTGGTCATCCTGCTGCGGTCCTGCTGCGGTTCACGCATCGGTTACCTCGGTCCTCCTCACGCGCCCCCATGTAACACACGGGGAAACTCCACGTTTCAGGTTGCAGATCACATTGAAATCACAAATCGGGCACGGTACGAATGAGGTGGCTCCTAGAGGGGGGCCACTCGTTGTACGACCGTTACACAGACACTAGGAGCACCTCATGGGTTCTGCTGAGATCATCCCCTTCCTCGACTTCGCCGCCGACTTCACCGGCGCGATCAGCGACTTCGCCGGCGCCCTGAGCTTCTTCGCCGGCTCCTCCGAGGCTGCCGCGGGCCTGTTCCCGGAGGCGTAATCCCCCGCTGGACCGCGAAGGAACCCGCGCACGAAGTTCGTGCGCGGGTTCCTTCGTCTCCTGGTCACGATCGTTTCCCGGTCAGGACCGGTCGGGTGCCCACGCAGGCGGCCGACGTTGCAGGAAAGCGGTCATCCCCTCGATCGCCTCGGGGGTGCCGAACAGCCGGGCGGACTGCGCCGCCAGGCCATCGCCGTACCTGTCGAAGTCCGTGAGCAACCGGGCAGTGGTCAGCTGCTTCGACTCCGCCAGCCCCTGCGGCGACGCGAGCGCCAACTCCCGCAGCCACGCCGTCACGGTGGCATCGACGTCGTCGGCCGCGGCCGTGATCAACCCGATCGCCTCGGCCTCGACGGGCCCGAACTTCTCCCCGGTCAGGAAGTAGCGGCCCGCCGCGCGCGACGAGATCCGCGGCAGCACGGTCAGCGAGATGATCGACGCCGCCAGCCCGAGTCGCGACTCCGTCAGTGCGAAGGTGCTCGACGGCCCCGCCGCCACCAGGTCGCACGCTCCGACCAGACCCATCCCGCCGGCCCGGACGTGCCCGTCGATGCGGGCGACGATCGGCTTGGGCAGTTCCAGGAAGGCCCGCAGCAACTCGGTCATCTGCCTCGTGCGCTGCGCCGCCAGCTCCGCCGGATCGGCGTCCGGAACCGCCGCGGCCTCCGACAGGTCGGCCCCCGCGCAGAACGTGCCGCCGGTGTGCGTCAGGACCACGGCGCGGACTCCCTCGTCTGCCGCCGCATCCGTCAGGCCCTGCCGAAGCTCACCCACCAACCGCGTCGAGATCGCGTTGCGGTTGTGCGGGGAGTCCAGGGTCAGCGTCGCGAAACCTCCCGCCACCTCGTAGCGGACGAAGGGGCCGGGGCTCTGCTCGGTCCCCATCGTCAGTACGACCTCGGCAGTCCGAGCGAGTGCTGGGAGACGAAGTTCAGGATCATCTCCCGGCTCACCGGCGCGATGCGGGCGATCCGGGCGGCGCCGAGCATCGCGGCCAGTCCGTACTCCTTGGTCAGTCCGCCGCCGCCGTGCGTCTGGATTGCCTGATCGAGCGCCTTGATGGCGGCCTCGGCGGCAGCGTACTTGGCCATGTTCGCCGCCTCCGCGGCACCGAAGTCGTCGCCACCGTCGTAGAGGGTCGCGGCCTTCTGCATCATCAGCTTCGCGAGCTCGAGCTCGATCTTGCACTGGGCAAGCGGATGCGCAATGCCCTGGTGTGCGCCGATCGGGGTCTTCCAGACGGTGCGCTCGCGCGCGTACTTCACGGCGGCGTCGATCGCGTACCGGGCCATACCGACCGCCATGGCCGCACCGAGGATGCGTTCCGGATTCAGGCCCGCGAACAGCTGCATCAGCGCAGCGTCCTCGGAGCCCACCAGGGCGTCGGACGGCAGCCGGACGTCATCGAGGAACAGGGTGAACTGATGGTCGGGCTCGACGATGTCCATCTCCATCGGGGTCCGCACGAAGTTCTCGGCGTCGGTGGGGACGATGAACAGCGCGGGCTTTAGCCGGCCCGACCGGTGATCCTCGGTGCGAGCGACGATCAGGACGGCGTCGGCCTGGTCCACACCGGAGATGAAGATCTTGTTCCCGCGCAGGATCCAGTCCTCCCCGTCCCTGTGGGCGGTGGTGGTGATCTGGTGCGAGTTCGATCCCGCGTCCGGTTCGGTGATGCCGAACGCCATGATCTTGCTGCCGTCGGCGAGCGCAGGGAGCCAGGTCCGCTTCTGCTCGTCGGTGCCGTACTTGCCGATGATGGTCCCGCAGATCGCCGGGGACACCACCACGAGCAGCAGTCCGGCACCCTGCGCGGCCAGCTCCTCCTGCACCAGTGCCAGCTCGTAGATCCCCGCGCCTCCTCCCCCGTACTCCTCGGGCAGGTTCACTCCGAGGAAGCCGAGCTTGCCCGCCTCGTTCCACAGTTCGGTCAACGGTTCGCCCTTGCGCGCACGCGGCAGCACGTAGTCGACGTAGTTGTAGCGTTCGCCGAGCTTGGCAACCGCGGCCCGCAGTTCCTTCTGCTCGTCGGTCTCGATGAAACTCATCGACTCACTCCCCTTTTCCGGTGCTGTCGGGTGTCACTGTGCTGTCGGGTGTCGCGGTGCTGTCGGGTGTCGCGGTGCTTTCAGGTGTCGCGGTGCCCTCGGGCGCGGTGTCGTCGACGATCGCGAGGACCGCGCCGACGTCGACCTGCTGGCCGACGGCGACATTCAGTTCGGTGAGCACACCGTCGGATGGCGCGGCGATGGTGTGCTCCATCTTCATGGCTTCGAGCCACAGGATCGGGGTACCCGCCGTGACCCGGTCACCGACCACGGCAGCGACCCGAACGACCGCGCCCGGCATCGGGGCCAGCAGCGAGCCGGCCGCCACCACAGTCGACGGATCGACGAACCTCGGCAGCGCCCGGAATGCGCACGCGCCCAGAGACGAATCGACGCACACCAGGTCGCCGTAGCGGGCCACCGCGAAGCGACGGGTGAGTCCTCCGACTGCGAGCACAACCGTCTCGGCGGTGGCGGACACGAGCTGTACGCCCGCGACGAAGTCGGTGTCCAGTTCGCCACGGCGCCCGATGCGGTAGTCGACCTCGTGGGTGCCGGTGCCCCCGAGGACCTTGCGCTGACGTTGCGACGGCACGTTGCGCCATCCGCTCGGCAGCCCGCCGTTCACCCGCGCCGCGTCGCGGTTGCCTGCGGCCAGGGCCAGCGCCGCGGCCAGGGCCGAGACCCGCTCGGCCTCCGGTGACGCGACCGGCGTGGAGAGCACGTCCAGACCGTGCCGGTCGAAGAAGGCGGTGTCGGTGTCCCCGCCCAGGAAGGCCGGGTGGCGCAGCACGTTCACCAGCAGGTCCCGGTTGGTGACCAGTCCGTGGATCTTCGCCTTCGCCAGTGCGGCGGCTAGCAGGCCGGCCGCATCCTGCCGGCCCGGCGCCCAGGCGATCACCTTCGCCAGCATCGGGTCGTAGTGGACGCCGACCGTCGAACCGTCCACGATGCCGGAGTCCAGTCGCAACCCGCGCCGGGAACCCGGAACCCCGAATTCGACATCCACACCGGGGATCTCGAAGGTGTGGACGACGCCCGACTGGGGTTGCCATTCCTGCGCGGGATCCTCCGCGTACAGCCTGACCTCGATCGCGTGGCCGGACGCGGCAGGCGGCCGTTCACCGAGCGCGTCGCCCCGGGCGACCTGCATCTGCAGGTCCACCAGGTCGAGTCCGGTGGTGAGCTCGGTGACCGGGTGCTCGACTTGGAGGCGGGTGTTCATCTCCAGGAAGTAGAAGCCACCGTCTTCGTCGGCGAGGAACTCGACGGTGCCCGCGCCCTCGTACCCGATCGCTGCGGCCGCATCGACGGCGGCCTGGAACAGCTTGGCGCGCATGCCTTTACCGGCGTTCTCGAGCCGGTCGACGAGGGGAGACGGCGCCTCCTCCACGACCTTCTGGTGGCGGCGCTGGATCGAGCACTCCCGCTCCCCCACCGCCCAGACCGTGCCGTGTGCATCGGCCATGACCTGTACCTCGATGTGCCTGCCGGTCTCGAGGTACCGCTCGCAGAAGACGGTGGGGTCACCGAACGCGGACTGCGCCTCCGCGCGGGCGCCCTCGATCTGCCCCGCCAGGTCGCCGAGCGCGCGTACGACCCGCATCCCCCGGCCGCCACCACCGGCGGACGCCTTGATCAGCACCGGAAGATCGGACTCGGTGACGTGTGCCGGGTCGAGTTCGGCCAGCACCGGAACGCCGGCGGCGGCCATCATCTTCTTCGACTCGACCTTCGAGCCCATCAGCTCGATCGCCTTGACGGGCGGTCCGATCCACGTCAGGCCGGCGTCCAGTACGGCCTTGGCGAATTCGGCGTTCTCGGAAAGGAATCCGTAGCCCGGATGGACGGCATCGGCACCGGCGGCCAGGGCGGCCTCGACGATTCTCTCGCCCCGCAGGTACGTCTCGGAGGGGGTGTTTCCGGGCAGGCGCACCGCGACGTCGGCCTCCCGGACATGAGGAGATTCCGCGTCCGCGTCGGAGTACACCGCGACAGTGGCGACGCCGGCCGAACGCGCGCTCGCGAAGACCCGGCGGGCGATCTCGCCGCGGTTCGCGACGAGTACGGAGGTGATCGCGTTCCGGGAAGTGGGGACAGTCACGAAGGGCTCACATTCTGAAGACACCGAAGTTCGCGGTGCCTTCGATCGGGGCGGTGGCGATGGCGGACAGGCACATTCCCAGCACGGTGCGGGTGTCGCGCGGGTCGATGATGCCGTCGTCGTAGACCCGGCCGGACAGGAACAACGGCAGCGACTCGGCCTCGATCTGGGCCTCGATCATCGCGCGCATGCCCTTGTCGGCCTCCTCGTCGAACGGCACCCCCTTCGCCTCGGCGCTGCCGCGCATCACCATGGACACGACACCGGCGAGCTGGGCCGGCCCCATCACCGCGGACTTCGCACTGGGCCAGGCGAACAGGAAGCGCGGATCGTAGGCCCGGCCGCACATGCCGTAGTGCCCGGCACCGTAAGAGGCGCCCATCAGGATCGACAGGTGCGGCACCGTCGAATTGGACACCGCGTTGATCATCATCGCGCCGTGCTTGATGATGCCGCCCTGCTCGTACTCCTTACCGACCATGTAGCCGGTGGTGTTGTGCAGGAAGATCAGCGGGGTGTTCGCGCGGTTGGCCAGCTGGATGAACTGGGTGGCCTTCTGCGCTTCCTCCGAGAACAGCACGCCGCGCGCGTTGGCGAGGATGCCGACCGGATACCCGTGCAGCTCCGCCCATCCCGTGACCAGAGAGCTGCCGTACATCGGTTTGAACTCGTCGAAATCGGAGCCGTCGACGATCCGGGCGATGACCTCGCGGGGATCGAAAGGGATCTTCAGGTCGGTGGGCACGATGCCGAGCAGGTCCTCGGCGTCGTGCAACGGCTCGATCACCTCCGCTCGGGGCGCGGGCCCCTGCTTGCGCCAGTTCAACCGCTTGACGATGTTCCGGCCGATCCGGATCGCGTCGTACTCGTCCTGGGCGTAGTAGTCGGCGAGCCCGGACTTGCGGGCGTGCATCTCGGCACCGCCGAGGGACTCGTCGTCGGACACCTCGCCGGTCGCCATCTTCACCAGCGGCGGTCCGCCGAGGAAGACCTTCGACTGTTCCTTGATCATCACCACGTGGTCGGACATGCCGGGAATGTAGGCACCGCCGGCGGTCGAGTTGCCGAACACCAGTGACACGGTGGGGATTCCGGCCGCCGAGGCCCGGGTCAGGTCCCGGAACATCCGACCGCCCGGGATGAAGACCTCCTTCTGGGTGGGCAGGTCCGCACCACCGGACTCGACCAGGGAGATCACGGGCAGCCGATTCTGCTCGATGATCTCGTTGATCCGGAAGGTCTTCTTGATCGTCCACGGGTTGCTGGCACCGCCGCGCGAGGTCGGATCGTTGGCGACGATCATGCACTCGACGCCCTCGATCACCCCGATACCGGTGACCACGTTGGCGCCCACCGGGAACTCGCTGCCCCACGCAGCCAGCGTGCAGAGTTCGAGGAACGGTGAGTCCTCGTCGATCAGCAGCTCGATCCGTTCCCGGGCGAGCAGCTTCCCCCGCTTGTGGTGCCGGGCAACGGCCTTCTCGCCGCCTCCGGCGAGCGCCTTGTCGAACTCGCCCTGGACCTCGGCGAGTTTGGCTTGCATCGACTCCGCGGCGGCGACGAATCCCTCACCCGCGGTGTCCAATGTCGATCCGATCAGTGTCATCGTCTGCTACCCCACTTGTCAGGCTGGAAGCCGGTCACGCTTGGAAACCCAGAAGTTTTGCGGCCAGGGAGGTCAGGATCTCGTTGGTGCCGCCACCGATGCCGAGGATCCGCATGTCGCGGTACTGCCGCTCGACCTCCGACTCGCGCATGTAACCGAGCCCACCGAACAGTTGCACCGCCTGGTGCGCCACCCACTCGCCCGCCTCGACCGCCGTGTTCTTTGCGAAACACACCTCGGCGAGGACGTTCTCGTCACCCGCGGTGTACCGGTCGACGACGGTGCGGGTGTAGACCCTGGCCACGTCGACCTTGCGCGCCATCTCCGAGAGGGTGTTCTGCACGGATTGCCTGCTGATCAGCGGCCGGCCGAACGTCTCGCGGTCGCGGCACCACTCGAGTGTGAGGTCCAGGCAACGCTGCGCACTCGAGTACGCCTGCGCGGCGAGCGCGACCCGTTCGGTGACGAACGCCTGGGCGATCTGGGCGAAGCCCGTGTTCTCGGCACCGACCAGGTTCGCGGCCGGAACCCGGCAGTCGGCGAACGACAGTTCCGCGGTGTCCGAGGCGAGCCAGCCCATCTTCTCCAGTTTGCGCGAGACGGTGAATCCCGGTGTGCCCTTCTCGATCACGAGCAGCGACACCCCACCCGCGCCCTCGCCACCGGTGCGGACCGCTGTGACCACGAAGTCGGCGCGGCAGCCGGACGTGATGAACGTCTTGGCGCCGTTGACGATGAAGTCCTCGCCGTCCCGCACCGCACGGGTGGTCAGGTGCCCGACGTCGGAGCCGCCACCGGGTTCGGTGATGGCGAGCGAGCCGATCAGATCCCCGGCGAGGGTCGGTCGCACCCACTTCTCGATCTGCTCGGGATCACCGGCCGCGATCAGGTGCGGCAGCGCGATCCCGCAGGTGAACAGGGAGGCGAAGAGGCCGCCCGAGCACCCCGCGTAGTGCATCTCCTCGCAGACCACGATCGCGTCGATCGGATCGCCGCCACCGCCGCCGACGGATTCCGGGAAGGCGACACCGAGCAGTCCCAGTTCGCCTGCGCGGCGGTGCAGGTCGCGCGGCAGTTCGCCACCCCGCTCCCAGTCGTCCTGATGCGGCAGGACGTCCTTGTCCATGAAGCGGCGCACGGTTTCCCGTAGTTCGCGGCGCTCCGGGGTGTTCCAGTCGTCGGTCACGAGGTGGCCTCCTGCAGTGGATCTCGAGCCCGGCCCGGGCGTGCCGGGTCGGATGTCGTGGTCTGGTCGAGCAACGCGGTCGGGATGGGCAGGTGCCGCGAGCGCAGCCACTCCGCCAGTCCCTTGGCCTGCGGGTCGAATCGGGCCTGGTAGGCGACGCCCTTGCCGAGGATCCCCTCGATCACGAAGTTCACCGCCCGCAGCTCCGGCAGCAGTGTGCGGGTGATCGGCAGCTCCGCCGTCTCGGGCAGCAGCCGGCGCACCTCGTCGACGGTGAGCGCGTGCGCGAGCCAGCGCCACTGCTCGTCGGTGCGGACCCAGACGCCGATGTTCGCGTTGCCACCCTTGTCGCCGCTGCGCGCGGCGGCCACGGTGCCCAACGGCAGGTCCCGGGTCTCACCGTCCGGCAGCGGCTGCGGCAGCACGGGAGCGGCCACCGCGGCGAGGGGCCGGGTCTCGGAGGCGGGTGCGACGTCGACCCGGGAACCGTCCGGCAACACCGCCACGTGCGGAACCTGCCCCGCGTCGACATATCCCGGCGTGTACACGCCGTATGCCGAGCCGTTGCCCGGCATCGACAGGAAGGTGCAGCCTGGGTAGCTGGCCAGGGCTAGCTCGACGGCCACATTGGAGAACGCGCGGCCGACCTTGTTCGGGTCGGGGTCGCGGACGACGCAGCGCAGGATCGCGCTGGCCTGTTCCTCCGTCTCGGCGTCGGGCCGGTCCAGACGCGCCAGGTCCCAGGTCAGCTCCGCCGGGCGCACCGTCAGCCACGACTCGAGCTGGGTGCGGGCGAGGTCGGCCTTGGCCTCGATGTCGAGTCCGGTGAGCACGAACGCCATCTCGTTGCGGAATCCGCCGAGGGTGTTGAGCGAGACCTTCAGCTGTGGCGGTGGTGCCTCGCCGCGCACCCCCGAGATCTCGACGCGGTCCGGGGCCTCCTGCGTCAGTGCGACGGTGTCGATCCGCGCGGTCACGTCCGGTCCGGCGTATCGCGCGTCCTGGATCTCGTACATCAACTGCGCGGTGACGGTGTCCACGGTGACGGCGCCACCGGTGCCTGCGTGCTTGGTGATGACCGACGATCCGTCCTCGCGGATCTCGGCGATCGGGAACCCGGGGCGGGTGAGGTCGGCGATCTCGGTGAAGAACGCGAAGTTGCCGCCGGTCGCCTGGGTACCGCACTCGATGACGTGCCCGGCCACCACCGCACCGGCCAGCCTGTCGTAATCGGTTCGCTGCCAGCCGAAGTGGTGCGCCGCCGGACCCACCACGACCGACGCGTCGGTGACGCGGCCGGTGACGATCACGTCGGCACCGCCCGCGAGGCACTCGGCGATACCCCAGGCGCCGAGGTACGCGTTGGCGGTCAGCGGCTGCCCCAGCCCGAGTTCGCCGGCGCGGGACGTCAGGTCGTCGCCCTCGACGTGCCCGATCCGTGCCGGCACGCCGAGCCGGTCGGCCAGCTCGCGCAGCTTCGCGGTCAGACCGGCGGGGTTGAGCCCACCCGCGTTGACGACGATCTTGACGCCCCTGTCCATCGCCAGGCCGAGGCCGTCCTCCATCTGCCGAAGGAAGGTCTTGGCGTAGCCGAGGCCCGGGTCCTTCATCCGGTCCTTGCCGAGGATCAGCATGGTCAGCTCGGCCAGGTAGTCGCCGGTGAGGTAGTCCAGCTCACCGCCGGTGAGCATCTCCGTCATCGCGGAGATCCGGTCGCCGTAGAAGCCGGAGCAGTTTCCGATCCGGATCGTCCTGCTCACTCGCCCGCCTTTCGTTCGCGCCCGGCGCCGGGCAGCCCCGCGAACGCCTGGGCGATGCCCAACCAGGTGTCGGCGTCGTCGCCGGTCGCCGTCAACGCGAGATCGTCGCGGTGCGCCCGCTGCGTCACCAGCAGGCAGAAGTCGTGGGCAGGTCCGGTCACCCGCTGGGAAGCGTCCTCCGGCCCCCACACCCACAGCTCACCGCTCGGCGCAACGAGCTCGACCCGGAACTCCGTGTCCGGCGGCGGCAGTTCGTGCACGGCGTACGCGAAGTCGCGGGTACGCACCCCCAAGTGCGCGATCGACCGCAGCCGGTCGGTGCGCTCGGGCACGACTCCCAGCGCGGCGGCGACATCCTGTCCGTGCGCCCAGGTCTCCATCAGCCGCGCGGTCGCCATGGACATCGCGCTCATCGGCGGGCCGTACCACGGCAGTTTGCTTCCGGCGGGCACCTCGGCCAATGCCTTCGCCAGGGCGTCACGGCCGGCCCTCCAGTCCGCGAGCAGTTCGGCCGGCGGCCGCCGGGCCTCCGCCTCGGCGCCCTCGTCGACGAATCCCGTGGGGTTCGCCCATGCCGCTGTCAACGACTCCGCGAAGGCGTCCGGGTCGGTCACCGACAGCAGGGCGGCGCGATCGGTCCAGGCGAGATGCCCGATCTGGTGCGCGATCGTCCACCCCGGAGCAGGCGTGGCTGTGCGCCACCCGCCCACCTCGAGGTCGGCGACCAGTGCGTCCAGCCCGGCGCCCTCGGCAAGCAGGTCCGCGACCACCGTTTCCAGCTCGGCCATGCATCTCCCTCCACGATGATGTGTCCAGGATCACCCCGCGTCGACAAAAAAGCAAGCACGCATGCTTGTTATCTGAACGGACGGACCCCCACCTCCCTTGCCGGAAGCACGAACACCGTTGCGCCGCATTAGCGTTCAACGCAACTGTCGTGACAACAAAACGACTCCGAGTGCCGCAGATTTGCTGTACAACAGACCGGCGCCACCCCGGGCGCAGACACACACCACCGAACCCCAGGAGTGAGCCATGCTCGATCCGATCACCGCACTCTCCAGCCTGCTCACCGACGGCGACATCGCCGCCGCCGCCGACACCGGAAGCAGCGTGGGTCTTCCGTTCTTCACCCTCGACTTCGGCAGCTGACGGTACTATCCGCGCCGACACGAATACTTCCCGCCGACACACAGAGGAGACGGTGTGATTGTCATCCCAGCCCTGCCGGGCCTGACCTCGCTCATTGCGTCATTACTGGAGTCCGACGCCAACACCGAGGTCGACGTCGACACCACCCCCAGCTACGTCCTGAATCTCGGTTCGGCCAGCTTCTTCAGCTGACCCACCGCAGCGCCGCGACGAAAACCGCAGCGAATGTCGGCCGAACGGCGGACATCAGCCAGGATTCCGCCGGAAAGCATGGTCACGATGAGGTCTCGTCGTGTACAAATAGCCGAACGCTTGTCCAGGCGTCCACCAAGTAGGCACCAGCAAACCAGGAGTAACTATGCTCTCGTCTGATCTCGCGGACCTGTTCGGCGGTCTGGCCATCGTGTTCGACGCGCTCGACAGCATCTCCAGCGGCTCCGGCGACGGCGGCTCGACCAGCGGCCTGTCGTCCGAGTAACGCAAGCGAAGCACTCCGAAAGGCCACCGGCTGACGCCGGTGGCCTTTCGCATTCCCCGAGTCGATCAAATCGAATAGCGTTGAACACCAAGAACTTTCATCGAGTCGAACCAGAACACCCCCTACCGGAAATCCGATCCGCCGGGCTGCAGGGTGCGGTAGAACTGGTGCGCCCCTCACCCGGGGCGTCACATCGGACCTCGACCTCAGGAGCAAACATGGGATCGCTCGAGAACATCGTCCACGACCTGATGGGCGTGCAGCCCATCAACTCCCAGGCAATCGGAAGCAGCTTCAGCCCGACCGGATTCGAGCTCAACTTCGGCAGCCTCGGCAGCTTCGGCGTCAGCCTGAGCTAGGGCTCCCGCAATCATTTCGTGATCGAGTGGCGGAATCCGATCCCGGTAGGTGAACCTGTTCGGGATCGGATCCGCCGCCCACGCCGCGCCCCTCCGAGCCCTCGCCGTCCGGCGTCGCCCCGACCGGGTTCAGCTGGCCAGGCGCGGGCCGCAAACGGCATCGCCGGACCCGGTGGAATCCAGCACGAGCAGCACGTCGTTCGACCACTGGAGCAGTCCACGCACATCGAGTCCGTGGGGCGGATCGGCCGCGAACGGCCTGATTCGATTGCTCCCGCGCGCGAGCAGGGTCCGCGCCCCCTTCTGATTGCCCCGACGCAAGTGGGTGAGCGCGACCGCGAGCTGCGCGAGCCCCTGCCACAACGAACGCTCGGCCTCCGGCGCCGACCGCCAGGCATCCTCGAGGACCTCGTGCGCGTGAAACGGCATCCCGGCGTCGAACAGTCGCTGCGCCTCGGCCACCGTGTCGGACGGAGTACGGATCAGACCCTCGGGCGCGCGTGGGACGCCAACCGCCCCACGGGGCAGCGGGCGACCCAGTCCGTCCCGGGGCCTTTCGTTACGGGGCCTGCCCTTCTCGTCCCGTTCGCGCTGCTCCACCGTTCCACCCTATGCGCACATCGCCCGGTCCAACCTGCACCCAACTCGAGCATGTATCCGTTACTGTCGGTAACAGGTCCCTGGGGACCTGGCCACTCGAGGAGAATCATGGGTCACATTCACCGCACCGCCGTCGCCAAGGCCCCCGTCGGCACCGGATTCGCGTACGTCGACGACTACCGCAACGTCCCCCGCTGGATGTTCGGGGTGACGCGCTTCGCGCCCGTCGGCGTGGAGAACCAGGGCCTCGGCGCCACCTTCGACGCGACGATGCAACTCGGCCCGAAGGCACTGCACTCACGGGTCCGGATCACCGAGTGGGAGCAGGACCGGCTGATCCGCCTCGAATCCGTGGACGGCATCAGCAACGGGTCGACGTGGCGCTTCTCCCCCACCGACGACGGTCACACCGAACTGGCCGTCGACTTCGACTACACGCTGCCCGGCGGCCTGCTCGGCAGGGCCCTTGCGAAGATCGTCGAGCCGATAGTCGGCACCGCCGTCGCCCACACCGAGTCCACGCTCCGGGCCCTGGTGGAGGAACTCGACAGGGGCGCACGCCGGTCCTGAGGCGGTGACACCGCCGTTGCGGGGGACCACGATGGAGACACCGATCCCGCTCCCGTGATCGAAGGAGGGCCACCCGTGTCCACCACCGTGTCTCCCACCGACCTACTCGCGCAGCGCCTGCTGGACGCGTCTCTCGGGACCATCGATCTGCTTGCGATCTACCTCGGCGACCGGCTCGGCTGGTACCGCAACCTGGCCTCGGACGGCCCGGCAACGGCGGACGACCTCGCCGCCCGGACCGGCACCGACCCCCGTTACACCCGCGAGTGGCTCGAACAACAGGCCGTGACCGGGCTTCTCGAGGCCGAGGTGAGCGAAGTCGGCCCGCGCCGGTTCACGCTGCCTGCCGCCGCCGCGGAAGTGCTGACCGACACCACCAGCCTCACCTACCTGGCTCCACTCGCCCGGATGTTCGCCGGCGCGGCCGGCCAGCTTCCCGCCCTGCTCGACGCGTACCGCAACGGGGGCGGCGTGGGCTGGGCGCAGTTCGGCGGCGATGCCCGCGAATCCCAGGCCGACATGAACCGGCCCTGGTACGAGCGGGAGCTGCCGGGCGCGCTCGAATCCGTCCCCGACCTCGACTCACAGCTGCGCCGGGCCGGAACCCGGATCGCCGACATCGGCTGCGGCGGCGGCTGGTCCACGATCACGCTGGCCCGCACCTACCCCGACGCGCGCGTCGACGGATACGACGTCGACGAACCCTCGGTGCGGATGGCGACCGGCAACGTCCCGGCTGAGGTCGCCGACCGGATCGCCTTCCACACCGGGGACGCCGCGCAGCTGCCGGGCGCGGCCTTCGACACGGTGTTCGCGTTCGAGTGCGTCCACGACATGCCGGACCCGGTCGCCGTCCTCACCGCTGCGCGGCGGTCACTGCGGCCCGGCGGGTGCGTGGTCGTCATGGACGAGGCCGTCGCGGAGGAGTTCACCGCTCCCGGTGACGAGACCGAACGCCTGATGTACGGCTTCAGCCTGTTCGTCTGCCTTCCCGACGGCATGAGTCATCCGCCGAGCGCGGGCACCGGAACCGTGATGCGGCCGAACACGCTGCGCGACTACGCTTCCGCGGCCGGGTTCACCGGCTTCGAGGTCCTCCCGATCGAGAACTTCGGGTTCTGGCGCTTCTACCGGCTGACCGACTGAAGGCGGCCGGCCGGAGGCACCCTCAGGCCAGAAGCCCCTTGGCGATGTGGGTCACCTGGATCTCGTTGCTGCCCGCATAGATCATCAGCGACTTGGCGTCCCGCGCGAGCTGCTCCACCTTGTACTCGGCCATGTAACCGTTGCCGCCGAACAGCTGCACCGCCTCCATCGCGACCTCGGTGGCCGCGCGCGAGGAATACAGCTTCATCGCCGACGCCTCCGCGAGCGTCACCTTGTTGCCTGCCGCGGTGCGTTCGATCGCGTTGAACACCATGTTCTGCACGTTGAGGCGCGCAACCTCCATCTCGGCCAGCTTGAGCTGGATGAGCTGGAACTGTGCGATCTCCCTGCCCCACAGCTTGCGGTTCTTGGCGTAGTCGATGCACAGGCGCTGGCACTCGTTGATGATGCCCAGTGCGAGTGACGCGATGCCGATGCGCTCGGCCGCGAACGACTCCTTCGCGCTCTCCTTGCCGTCACCCTTCGCAGGGTTCTCGGTCTCGCCGAGCAGCCTGTCCTTGGTGATCCGGACGTTGTCGAAGAACAGCTCGCCGGTGGGCGAAGAGTTCATGCCCATCTTCTTGAACGGAGCGCTCTGAGTGAAGCCCTCCATGCCCTTGTCCAGCACGAAGCCGAGGACCTTGCGGTCCCGGCGATCGACCGAGGCGTCCCCCTCGTCCAGCTTCGCGTACACGATGGTCACGTCCGCGTACGGCCCGTTCGTGATGAAGGTCTTCTGGCCGTTGAGGATGTAGTCCTCGCCGTCGCGGCGGACGTAGGATTTCATGCCGCCGAACGCATCCGAGCCGGAGTCGGGCTCGGTGATCGCCCACGCGCCCACCTTCTCCATGGTGACGAGCTCGGGCAGCCAGCGCTTCTTCTGCGCCAGGGTGCCGCGGCTGCGCAGCGTGCCGACGGTGAGGCCGAGACTCACACCCATCGACGCGACGAGGCCGAGACTCACACCCGCGAGTTCGCTGTTGAGGATCACGCCCATGCTGCCGGCGCCGCTGAACCCGCCGCCCTTCTCCCCCGACTCGGCAACGGTCTCGCCGCGCTCGCGCGCCTCCTCCTTCGCGAAGGCCTTGTCGAGCGCCTCCCGCGCCATCTCGTCCATGCCGAAGGTGGCGTACATCTTCCGGATGATCCCGAACGGAGGCAGTTCACCGCTCTCGAGCTTGTCGACGTGTGGCTTGATCTCCTTGTCGATGAAGCCACGCAGCGCGTCGCGGAACATCAGGTCGGTGTCGGACCACTCGTACATGTCGTGAACTCCAAGTGTTTTCGGGTAAAGAACGCAGACGATGCAAATATAGAACACGTTCTTATTCCGTGTCGCCGAGATCGCCCTGGACAGCGGCGCAGCCGCCGGCGCACACTGCACTCGGGCGACGGCCACATCGGCGCCCATGCGGTCGGGAGCCACAATGAACCATCTGGGATACACGCTCGCATACCTACTCCGGATCACACCGTGGGAACACCCGCGAGCCGGATTTCGCCGCGAACTCGGCGACCACCTGGACCACGAGGAACGGTCGGGCAAGCCCGGTCGGGCCCTCGACGTCGGATGCGGCACCGGCGACCACTCGATCGAACTCGCCGGCCGCGGCTGGCACGTGACCGGCGTGGACGCGGTATATGCGGCCGTCGAACGGGCCCGCCGCAAGGCCGCCGCCGAAAAGGTGGACGTCACGTTCCTCGTCGGCGATGCCACCCGACTGGGCCCCTTCGCCGGTAGCGCATTCGACCTCGTGCTCGACGTCGGATGCTTCCACGGGCTGACCCACTCGCAGCGCCTCGACTACGCGCGGGAGGTCACCGCCGTCACCGACCCCGGCGCGCACCTGCTGATGTTCGCGTTCAGTCCGGGCCGGCGCGGTCCGGTCCCCGCGGGCGTCAGTCACGCGGAAGTGGCGCGGACCTTCACCCACTGGACACTCGACAAGGACGAGGCGTCGGACCCGACCGAGCTTCCCCGCCCACTGCGCAGCGCCGCACCCCGGTGGTACCACCTGACCCGCACCGAGTGACAGGCCGGGATCCCGGGTCGGATTCGGAAAGCGGTCGCGTGTTGCGCTCGGCGACCGCACCGGCGAACGACGATACTGAGGCCATGAGCCGCAAGCCCCTCAATCCCCGCCTCCGCGTCCCGATCGCGGTCGCCGCCGCCATCCAGATCGCACTGACCGGTGCCGCCCTGCTCGACATCCGCCGTCGCGACCCGAACGCGATCCGCGGGTCGAAGAAGGCGTGGACGGCTGCGTCGTTCGTCAACTTCCTCGGCCCGATCGCATACTTCGTCTACGGGCGTCGCCGCGCCTGACGGCCCGCGAACTCAGGCGGCCCGACGCCGTCGCTGGTGCCGACCGCCCGTCAGCCCCCACGTCATGTCGGGTTCGGCACTGCCGGGACGACGCCGCTCGATGCTGAAGTCGGTGATGGGCAGCCGTTCCAGCAGGCGCGGGTCGGCACAGGGGTCGCCGGGAACGCCCTGTTCGAGCATCGAGTAGGCGGTGTGGTTGACCGACTGCACCGCCAACCGCAGCGCGCCGAGAGCAGTCCGTTCCGGGCCGAAGCGCGCCAGGGTGTGACCACCCTGGACCGAGGTGCCGACGACGGCGTAAAAGGCCCAGTCACTGCCCTCCGTCGCGGATGCAGTCGAGGTGCCGGCAGCGAGTCGGGCTTCGGTCGGCGTGGGTACGGTCGCCATGGTGCGCCTTCTTCCGTGTGTGCTTCCCACATCGGTTCCGCTGCGTTAGACGTTAACGCCGGGCACCGACAGGATTGCGGCGCCACGCCCAACCTCGACCGCGCCGTGGTGGCATCATCGCGGCCGTGAACAGTCGCAACGACGTCCCGCCCCCTGTTCTCACCGACGCGGCCGCGGTCCTGGCGGCGCAACCGTTCAGTGTCCTCCTCGGTACCCGGGTCACCGAGTACTCCGAGGGCATCGCCACCCTCGAGATCCCGATCCGGCCCGAGCTGCTGCAGCAGCACGGTTTCGTGCACGGCGGGGTGCTGTCGTACGCCGCGGACAACGCGCTGACCTTCGCGGCGGGCACGGTGCTCGGACCGAGCATCGTCACCTCCGGGTTCACGATCAGCTACCTGCGTCCCGCCGTCGGCACGCTGCTGCGAGCCGAGGCGAGCGTCGTCACCGGCACCGGCAGGCAGGCGCTGTGCAGATGCGAGGTGTACGTCGAGGGCCCGAACGGCACCACGCTGTGCGCCGCCGCGCAGGGATCCGCCGCGTTGATCGACCGGAGCCGGACGGCGAAGTGACCCCCGAACGCACAGTTCCCCGCTGTCACATCGGGCCACTCGAGGTGACCGAATGCGACAGCGGGGAACGGGCGCGGCGCGGGTTACGTCAGTGCATCATCATCGGCGCCGACTCGCCCTCGACGGGCGCGGCCGGCTTGCGGCGCGGCAGGAAGAACGCCGGAATCAGCGTCAGCAGCAGTAGCACCAGCGCGACCATGAAGGTGTTGCCGAACGCGTCCGCGGCCTGACCGAGAATCTGCTCCGCCATGCCCGGAGGCTGCGCGGCGGCAACTTCCGGCACATGCTGCATGGCAACGGTCTTGGTGTCGAGACCCCGATCGAGCATCTGGTTGGTCAGCACCACCGACATCGTCGCGGTGCCGATCGAACCGGCCACCTGCTGGACGATGTTCATCAAGGTCGAACCGCGGGCCACCGTCTGATCGGTGAGCGTCTGCATCGCAGCGGTCATGATCGGCATCATCGTGCAGCCCATGCCGAGACCCATCACGAAGAGCGCCCCGAGCAGCAGCGGATACGGGGTGTCGGCACCGAGCTGGGTGAAGACACCCATGCCGACCGACATCAACGCGACACCGAACATGACGATCTTGCCGGGGCCGATCTTGTCGACCAGGTTGCCCGCGATCGGCATCGTGACCATCGCTCCGATACCCTGCGGGGCCAGCAGCAGGCCCGCCGCGAGGGTGGTCTCACCGCGCACCTGCAGGAAGTAGCTCGGGAACAGCAGGCCGGCGCCCATGAACGCGATCGCGAACAGGCTCGAGGTGCACACTGCGATGGTCAGGTTGCGGTTCTTGAACAGGTGCAGGTCGATCAGCGGGTGATCGGCGCGATGCAGCGAATGGAACACGAACGCGATCACCAGCACCAGGCCGACGACTGCCGAGACGAGAACGCGAGCGGACGCGACGGTCCCGGTCTCGGGGATCGAGGACACACCGAAAAGGAACAGCGCCAGACCGGGCGAGAGCAGCAGCATGCCGAGGAAGTCGAACGACTCCGACGGCTGCGGGTTGTCGGAGGGCAGCAGCACGAACGCCGCGATCAGCGCGATGATGCCGATCGGCAGGTTGATCAGGAAGATCCAGTGCCAGGTCGCGGCCTCGATCAGCCAGCCGCCGAGGATCGGTCCACAGATGGGACCGAGGAGCATCGGGATGCCGAGCACGGCCATCACCCGGCCGACCCGCTGCGGGCCGGCGGCTCGCGTCATGATCGTCATGCCGAGCGGCATCAGCATGCCGCCGCCGAGACCCTGAACCACGCGGAACGCGATCAGGGACTCGATGTTCCACGCCATGGAGCACAGCACCGAACCCGCCACGAACAGCACCAGCGCCGTCATGTAGAGCCGTTTGGTGCCGAACCGGTCGGCCGCCCACCCGGTGACCGGGATGACGGTCGCCAGCGCCAGCGTGTACGCGGTCATCGTCCAGGCGACGGTCGCGTAGGTGGCGTCGAATTCCTGCATGAAGGTCGGCAGCGCGACCGACACGACGGTGACGTCGAGGATGGACATGATGGCACCGAGCACCACCACGCTGGCGATCTTGAGAACTGCGCCGTCGATCTTGTCCGAGGCCGCCGGGGCTCCCGGAGGTGTCGGCGTCGTCATGAGGTCTCCTGACAATTGCGATTGGCTCGGCGGACTTCGCCCGCGAGTGATACTGGCAGAACTGGCGTGCCGGAACGGGTGGGTGATGATCGACCGAGACCCGGTGAATCCACGCACCTCGTGACACAAGGCAAGTGTCAACGATGACGCACACCGCCACCCAAACGCGAACACTTGTGAGGGCAATCACCCAGCCCGTCGATCCGATCACGATGCCGGCCCGTCGGGCAACCGAATATTGCCGTACACCCGGGCGTTCCCCTGCGCGGCTACGCTGCAGTTCATGGCCGACGCCGTCCGCACCCTGATCCTCATGCGCCACGGCAAGTCCGCGTATCCCGACGGCATCGGGGACCAGAATCGGCCACTCGCTCGGCGGGGTCGACGCGAGGCCGCCCTCGCCGGCGACTGGATCCGGCGCACCCAACCGCCGGTCGACGCGGTGCTGTGCTCGACCGCCACCCGCACCCGTCTCACCCTCGCCGCGACCGGTATCGACGCACCGACCCGGTACAGCGACCTGCTCTACGGCGCGACACCGGCGCAGGTGCTGCACGAGATCGCCTGCGCCGACACCGATGTCCGCACCCTGCTTGTCGTCGGTCACGACCCCGGCATTCCTGGCGCGGCGATGGCACTCGACCCGAGGTCGCGATACGCCGACCGGATCTCGGACAAGTTCCCCACCTCGGCGCTTGCGACCCTCTCCGTCACCGACGCCTGGTCTGGGATCCACGCCGCCGGGGCGACCCTGACGGCGTTTCACGTCCCCCGCTGAGGCGGCGCCTCACAAAGGTCACGAGGCGGTGCCTCACCACTCCACCGGGGTGGGCGATGGTTCGGCGATACTGGGGCGCACCCGGCGCCCACCCCAGGAGAGGACCCGCCTTGCCGTTCGATCAGCCGCTCGCCCCTCCGCCCGCCCGCGGCGAGCTGTTCGCCACGTCCCGTCCGGTTCGGACCGGCGACGTCGCCCCGGACAACCGGCTCCGCTTCGACGGGATCGCCCGGTACCTGCAGGACATCGCCTCCGACAATGTCGACGCCGGCGGATTCGGAGACTCCGATCCCGTCTGGATCCTGCGCCGCACGGTGATCGACGTGCTCACCCCCGCGTTGTGGCCGGACCGGATGCACCTGCGCCGGTGGTGCTCGGCCTACTCCACGCGCTGGTCGAACATGCGTGTGCAGTTCCGCAGCGAGGGCGGTGCCCGGATCGAGACCGAGGGATTCTGGATCAACATCAACCCGGACACGGGGATGCCGACCCGGATCAGTGACGGCACCCTCGCCCTGCTCGGCAGCCACACGGACGAGAACCGGCTCAAGTGGAAGTCCTGGCTCGACGAGCCGATGCCGGACGACGACGGCACCGACACCCCGTTCCCGCTGCGGTCGACGGACCTCGACCCCCTCGAGCACGTCAACAACGCCGCGTACCTGCATGCCGTCGAGGACCACGCGATCACGCGCCCCGATCTGCTGGCCGGGCCGCACCGGTTGGTGATCGAGTACCGATCCCCGATCACCTCCGGCGAGCACCTGGTCGTCAGGCGGCGCGAGGACGCGGACTCGGTGACGCTGTGGTTCCTTGTCGATGGCGTCGGCCGGGCCACCGCGCGGATGGCCCGGCTCGACGTCTCCGTCACATGCCCGTGAGGGTCACCCCTTTGCGATCGACACCATCTCGCCGACGTCGAGCAGCTTGACTCGGGGCCGGCCCGCAGCCTTGCCGAGCTCGCGTTCGCGGGCGTCGATCAGCTTCCAGCCCGCCCAGTCGACCTCGTCGGGCTGCCGGTCCGCGAGCAGCGCCACCAGCGCGTCGCGGTCCCCCTTCGGCGGGTTCAACCGGTCTGCCGCAAGGTCTTCGAGGATCAGCGCGACGGTGTCGTGCGAGCACTGCCGGTTGGTGCCGATGACACCCGAAGGCCCCCGCTTGATCCAGCCCGCCGTGTAGGTACCGGCGACCGGCACGTCGGTGCCGACCTCGGTGACGCGGCCGCCGACGTTCGAGATGGTGCCCCGCGCCTCGTCGAACGGCATGTCCGGGACGGGGACCCCGCGGTAGCCGACGGACCTGAGCACCAGGCCGGTCTCGAGGAGCTCGGTGTCGCCGGTGCTGCGGGCGCGCATCGTGCCGGACTCGTCCGCGACCATTTCGTTGCGGGCGACGAGCAGCCCGGTCACGTGGTCGGCGCCCTGCACCTCGACCGGGGAAGCCAGGAACCGCAACACGATTCGCTTGGGGTGACCGGCCAGGGGGCGGGCTGCGTACTCGCGCAGGATGTCGAGCTTGAGCTTCTTCGCCGGGTTGCCCTCGACCTCGGCGGCGCTGACGTCGTCGAGTTCGAGTTCCGCTGGATCGACCACGATGTCGACTCCCGGCAGGTACCCGAGCGCGAGCAGTTCCGGGTTCGTGAACGCCGCCTGCGCGGGCCCGCGGCGGCCGAGCAACACGACCTCCTCGATCGAGCTCGCCCGCAGTGCCTCGACGGCGTGCTGCGCCATGTCGGTCTTGGCGAGGGTGTCGGGATCGACGACCAGCAACCGCGCCACGTCGAGCGCGACGTTGCCGTTGCCGACGATGACGGCTCGCGTACCGGTCAGATCGAATTCCCGTCCGGCATAGTCGGGATGGCCGTTGTACCAGGCCACGAACTCGGTCGCGGCGAGGCTGCCGGGCAGGTCCTCCCCCGGGATGCCGAGGTGCCGGTCGCTGGGCGCGCCAACCGCATAGAGCACCGCATGGTGGTGTTCGAGCAGTTCGGCGTGGGTGATGTGCTTGCCGACCTCGACGTTGAGGTGCATGCGGAACCCCGGCCTGCGGGACACCTCGGCGAAGAGGTCGGTGACGGCCTTCGTCTCCGGATGGTCGGGCGCGACACCGGCGCGCACGAGCCCCCACGGGGTCGGCAGTCGGTCGAACATGTCGACCTCGATCCCGGACCGCTTGAGCGCCAGCAACTCCCGCGCCGCGTAGAAGCCGGAAGGACCGGAGCCGACGATCGCGACCCGGAACGGGTCCTGGTCGGTCTTGGGGAACTTCAGCGACGGTCCGGGGGCCGCGTCCTCGACGTCAACGGCAGCGAAGTAGTCGGCGTTGATCGACGCGTACCGCTCCATCCCCGGGGGCAGGTCGTCGTCGCGGAAGATGGCGTTCACCGGGCAGGCGTCCACACAGAGACCGCAGTCGATGCAGGTCTCGGGGTCGATGTATAGCATTTCGGTGGTCTTGAACGCCCGCTCGTCCGGCGTCGGATGGATGCAGTCCACCGGGCACACCTCGGTGCAACTGGCATCGTTGCAGCAAGGCTGAGTGATCACGAACGCCACTGTCGATCTCCTCCAAACTAGAACCTGTTCTCGCAACAATACCCGGGCAACGCAAGCAGAGTCACCGAGAATCCACGGTTGACCGGCCGAGTTTTTCGACAACGCCACCGACGATCCGCGACGGCCTGCGACACCGGACGACTCACCATGGGTACCACCGGGCGCGCGTGCACCAAAGCGCCCGAAAGGTGAAATTGCGACACATTTGCCGGTTCGCCGGGCGGCGGACCGCTCCGCGCCATACGATGTCCCCGTTTTCTGGCCCATCTGCCATGGACGCACGACCGAGGCTGCCCAGGTGGGTCGAACGAGACCGGGGGAGTTCGACGGTGACCAGGAACGAAAGTTCGCAGCACGAACTATATAAGCACTCGACACCCACATCGGGGAACCCTCGGGCGCGATTCGCCACTCCCGAAGAGATCGAACTCTGGGACGAGTTCGTCGTCCGCAATCCCGACGAGGGCTCCGTCTTCCGCAGTCACGCGTTTGCCGAGTCATTGCGGCTTCAAGGCCACACACCGGTCTACCTGTTCGTGGACGACCTCGCGGTGACCGCGGCCCAGGTGCGGGTTCCACGCCTCGGCTCCTTCTGGCAGATTCCCGGGCCGGGCGTGAGCGACGTCGACGACCTGCTGCTTGTCACCGACGCCCTGGTCGCACTCGCAGCGGAGAACGGGATCTTCACCGTTCGCGTCGACCCGCAGATCAGGGAGGACGACACGGTCCGGCGCCACCTCGAGAGCCGGGGACTCCGGCGCACGATCTCCTGGACCACCGATCACACGGTGCTGGTCGACATCAGCGGCACCGACGAGGAGGTGCTCGGGAGGTTCAGCACGCGCGCGCGGCGGTGGATCAAGCGTGCGGCCCGCGACGGCGTTGTCGTCGAACGGGTCGAGGCCACCGACGAGAACTGCCGACTCAAATACGAACTCCTGCAGGCCACCGCGGATCAGCGGTTCTCGATCATGAATCTCGCTGCGACCACCGGCTCCTACCAGCAGCTCCAGGCGGCGGGTAACGGGCAATTGTTCTTCGCCCGTCACGAGGGAAGGATCGTCGCCGGCGCCTACGCGATGAGGCTCGGAGAAAGCGCGCTGTACCTGACCGGCGCGTCCGTCCGGAAGGATCCGGGAAGCTCGGAGGGTAACGGGCTGGGCGCCCACGGTGTAGGGCACGCGGTGCAGTGGGAAATCATGCGCTGGGCCCGGGAGGGCGGGTGCACCCGCTACGACATGTACGGCTCGCCGTCGTCGGCGACGATCGACGACACGGAGCACCCGCTGTACGGCGTGGGACAGTTCAAGCTGAGTTTCAACAAGGAGGTCACGGACTACATCGGGTGCTACGACGTGCCGGTCCGCCGAATTCCGGCGTGGCTCATGTACCGATCGGAGCGCCTGGCAGTCAGACTCCACCGGTCGAAGCTGTTCGCGCGGATCACCGGGCGGACCGTACGGACCAACCCCGACCTCGCCTGGTTCCGCTGACGGAACCACCGATCACCCGAGGAACTTGCGAAGCCCCACGACCACGGCCGCGACCACGATCACCGCGAGGAGCGCGGGCCAGAATCCGATCGCCCACCACAGCACACCGAAACCGATCACCACCGGCGCGGCGACGATCGCGGCGATTGCCGGGCTTTCCTTGACCGTCTCCAGTGCCGCCTGTGTCTTGTTCCGGTCGATTCCCTTGCCCGCCATCACACCGCTCCCTCAGGTTCGCTCTCGCTGCGCCGGAGCCGAATGTCCGGTTCGTCCCCAACGATAGACGTGAAACGCCCCCACTCCCCCATGCGCAACCTTCACCGCATCGGCGTGGAACTCACTCACGGGCCGCCCGATGGACCTGGTTGTGGACCGGGTTGAGGCCGAGCACGCGCAGGCCGGGCGGTTCGGGCGTCGGAGCTTCCCACCGAGTGCAGTAGTGATCCAGGAAGATCCGGCCGACCAGTTCACCTCGGCTGTGGACGCCGGTCTTCGCGAAGATCGACTTGAGGTGATCCTGAACGGTGAACGGCGACAGGGCGAGCGTGTGGGCGATACCTCGGGTGTCTCGGCCCTGAACGCAGTGCATCGCCACCTGGCTCTCACGATCGGTCAGGCCGTAGGACAGCGCGATCACCGGAGCGACATCTTGCGGAGTGGCGGGGTGGATGATCACCGCCGTTCGTGCCGACCCACGGTTGCCGGTCAGCCGGGTGCCGTAGACCAGCAGCCACACCCCGCTGCGGGTACGGACGCGGACGCGGGCCGCGCGCTCGACCGGGTCGGCGCCCACCGGGATCGCGCGTGCTCGGGCGGCGATCGCCTGTACCACCTTGGCTTCGGACGGTTGCACGGGCGTGGGCTCCTCGACGAATTCGGCGATCCAGCGCTCGGCCGCCGGCGAGATCGACTCCATTCGGCCGTGCTCGTCGAGCACGACGACTCCCGGCCCATGGTCGAGGTCCGTCGTCGCGAACGATGCAGGCTCGCCCAGAACCGCCCGCCGCATTCCGGCGGCGAGGGAAGGCGCCAGCGCCTTCAGCTTCCCGACGTCGGCCTCGGTGAACGCGGGCCGGTCCGAGTGGCGCAGGAATGCTGCGGCACCCCAGTAGATTCCGTCGGCGACCAGCGCCACGCGGAGCTCGTCGCCGAACCCGTACGCCTCGAGCGTGCGGTACCGAGTCGCCCGGGACAGGTCACCGCCGGTGTCGATACTCGTCGAGCCGGCGATCTTTCCGCTGCGGGCCAGGTATCTCCACTGGTTGACGTCGTCGATGGCGTACTCGTGGTGCGCGAGCCAGGATCCCGAGCACTGGACGCCACGGTTGATGCTGCTGGTGAACAAGATCGTTCCCGGGTCGACGGTGTGGACGCAGAACGCGTCGAATCGGAGACCTCCGGAGAGCGTTTCAGCGGCGGCCGCACCGAAATCCACCCAGGTCAGGCGACGATGACGCAGCCGTTCGATGCCGTCGCTGACGTGCGACCACGCATCTCCGGTCACCTCTGAAGCGTACGCCCGTCCCTTCCGGTCACAATCCCAGATTCGCGGGATGGTCTCGTGGCCGCTGCGCCGACCACGCTTGTTCTTGTGACGGCGACACAGTGACCCTCGAACGGGACTGCGGCGCCGACGAGGATTGGACCTATCGTGAGCAACGAAAAGCACCTCGCGTACATCGGCGAGTTGGCGGTCACGCTGGGCATCGGACTTGCCGTGGCCGCACCGGTCGGCGTAGCGGCTGCCGCCCCCGCCGACAACGACTCGGGCACGTCGTCGAGCGTCGGCTCCTCGGACGGCACGTCGGCGCACAGCGGGTCGGCCGATCGTACGTCGCACCGCGACTCGCAGAGCAGCACGTCGAACCGCAACTCGAACGACCGCACGTCGGACAACAGCCACTCGAACAGCAGCACCTCGGACAACAGCACCTCGGACAGCCCGTCGAACCGCAACTCGAACGACCGCACGTCGGACAGCAGCGACTCGAACTCGACACGAGACGGTTCGCATTCGTCGGGAATCGGCCCCGCAACCGGGCAATCCACCGACGATACGACGAACGAATCCGCCCCGAACATCGACACCAGCAGGACTGCACCGGACGCCTCGACAGCGCCCGCCGGGTCATCCGGCCAGACCGTGGACGGCGGCACACCGGCCCCCGACGCGGTCGCCGACGGAGCTGGATCTGCGGGACCGGATGCGGCCATCGCGGGCCAGGCCGCCATCGACAACACCGCCGTCGACAACACCGGCACCGGGAACGCGCAGAGCGCCGGACCCGCTGAACGTGCCGACTCCTCGGGCCTCAACTCACTCGCACCGTCGGCACCGGCACCGGCACCGACCTCGGACTCGCGCGCGGACACGGACGGCACGAACACGGCCGGAGCCGGCGGGCCGGAGTCGATGACCGCCGTGGGTGCGGACCAGGCGAGCACGGAATCCGACACCCGGGCCGGCACGGAACCCAGCCCGGCCGCGGTGGCAACGAACCCGGCCATGCGGGGGCCCGCGCCGAACGCGCAGGCGGCCCTTGCGGGGCTGCCGGGACCGGCAGGCATCCGCGTGCCGCCGGGGGCGGCAGGGCTGTTCGGGCTGCCGGGGGCATCCCCGGCCGCCGGCGCCACGCTCGACGCGCCGACGGCCCTGAGTTCGACAGCCCTGTCGCGGCAGGCACACGGGAGCGAGGCCGTGCAGACAATCGCCGCGGCCGTCCCGACCCCCTCGGAGGCGGCGGAAACCGCCTCCCGCGTCGTGTCCAGCATCCTGGGAGCCGTAGGGCTGAGCCCGCACCTGTCCAACGACCCGCTCGCGCCGATCGAGTCACCGACATTCGTGGCGCTGGCCGCGGCATGGTGCCGGCGACAGGAAACGGCCGTCACCACCGACGCGAACCGGGGCCTGGCCGCCGCTCAGGTGACCACGAGCCAACCGGTCGAGTCGTTCGGCGACCCAGCCGCGGATGCGACGGCCTTCGGCAGCGACCTGTCCGCCGGTAGGACGATGGCGACGGCCTTCGGCAGCGACCTGTCCGCCGGTACGACACTGGCTGTCACCGCCGCAACCGGGCCGGTCGTCGGGGCTCCGGACCGCACAACCGGGAAGGTCAGCGGAACGATCGACCCGGCAGGAAGCCAGCTCGGCTACGCGATCACCGGTCAGCCGAGCCGTGGCTCGGCCGCTGTCGATGCGACCGGCACCTTCACCTACACCCCGACCTCCGCCGCGCGGCAGGCCGCGGCGCTGGACCCGAGTGCGGACTACGACTCGTTCATCGTCACCGTCACCTCCGGGCAGACCAGTACACCGGTGACCGTGCAGGTACCGGTATCGGCGGCCCGGATGCAGCTCACGCAGTCGCCAGCCGCGGTGGGCTCCGGCCCGGCCGGAGCCGCGTTCGCGAAGACCAACGCGTACGTGGCCAACCCGGGTTCCAGGAGCGTGTCCGTACTGGACTCCAACAACACCGTCATCCGTACGGTGACCGTCGGAATCGGAACCTCACCGACCGCCGTCGCCGCGAAGACGGACGGCTCACAGGTCTACGTGACCAACAGTGGCAGCGGAAATTTGTCGGTGAT
The DNA here is from genome assembly GCF_053589375.1 of Rhodococcus sp. NPDC003348. NCBI lineage: Bacteria > Bacillati > Actinomycetota > Actinomycetes > Mycobacteriales > Nocardiaceae > Rhodococcus > Rhodococcus sp. NPDC003348. The sequence continues at coordinate 64,534 of NZ_JBSFRT010000017.1, read as the reverse complement.
CGACACCGGCACCAACACCGTCGTCAAGACCGTCACCTTCGGCACCGGCACCACTCCGAACGCCGTCGCCGTCAACCCGAAGAGCTCGCGCGCGTACGTCACCCTCGGCGGCACCGGCAAGGTCGCCGTCATCGACACCGCCAACAACACCGTCGTCAAGACCGTCACCATCGGCACCGGCACCGCCCCGAACGCCGTCGCCGTCAACCCGGCCGGGACACGCGCGTACGTCACCCTCGGCGGCACCGGCAAGGTCGCCGTCATCGACACCACCAACAACACCGTCCTGACGACCGTCAACATCGGCACCGGCACCTCACCCAACGCCGTCGCCGTCAACCCGACCGGGACACGCGCGTACGTCACCCTCGGCGGCACCGGCAAGGTCGCCGTCATCGACACCGTCAGCAACACCGTCGCCAAGACCGTCGCCGTCGGAGCCCGTCCGACCGCCGTGAGCTTCTCCTCCGACGGCAGCGCGGCGTACGTGGTGACGGACTCCGATCGGTTGTGGGTCATCGATACCGCGACCGGCGCCGTGGTGTCCGATATCGGCATCGACACGTCTCCGGAGGCCGGCGCGCACAGCATCGTCAAGAACGCCGACGGCACTCGGTGGCTGGTCACCGACGCGGCCGATGGCCGGGCGCTGGCACTGTCCCTCACCCAGGTGAACTCCGCGCCGTCCGCGGCATCCACGGTCGGCACTCCCCGCGCCTCCGACGGCGCGGTCACGATCACGATCCCGCCCGACCCGGACGGCGACCCGGTCACCGTCACCTATGCCTCACCGGCATCCGGCTCCGTCGTCACCGCCGGTGTCGGAGCGTTCGTCTACACCCCGACTCAGGCCACCCGAGACCTCGCCCGGCAGACGCCGGGAGCGCACACCGACACAGTCACCCTCACCGTCGGTGACGGCCAGTACGTGACCAACGTCGCCGTCACCGTCCCGATCTCACCGGCCGCGGCCACAGGCACGTTCACCGTAGATTCGAGGGAAACAGCAGTGGGAAGCGGTCCGAGCGAAGCGGTGCTCGCCGGAGACCGGCTGTACGTCGTGAGCGACGAAGGCTCGGTGAGCGTGATCGATCGCAACAGCGGCCAGGTCGTCGGGTCGTCGATCGCGGTCGACTGGGCGTCGTCGAACATCGCGGCCTCCCCGCTGGTCAACCGGGTGTACGTCAACAGTCCCTACACCGGCACCGTCTCGGTGATCGACACGACCACAGGCACGGTCGTCGACACGCTCCTGCTTCCCACCGACCCCGACTTCCAGGGGATGAGCCTGGCGCAGGAGATGGCCGTGAACGCCGCGGGCACTCGCCTGTACACCAGCGGCGAGGACGGCACCGTGTCCGTGATCGACACAGCCACCAACACCGTCGTGATCTCGCGACCCCTCGGCACCTTCACCGACCTGGCCGTCAGCAAGGACGGCAGTCGCCTGTACGGCACGAACGGCGCGGCCGTCACCGTGATCGACACCCAATCCATGACAGCGATCCGCACCGTGAGCGTCGGGCCCGCGTGGGACCTCACCCGCTCGAGCAGCGAGTTCACGGATGTCACGAGCAGCGTCGCTGTCAACGCGACCGGCACGCGAGCCTATGCCACCTACCACGTCAGCACTGTGGAGCTCGCCAGCGGCGGCTACTCCAACGGATCGTTCATTCAGGACAGCACCGGACGGCTCTGGCGTGTGACGGGCGGATACGAGGTCGTCGCGGTGATCGACGTCGACCGGTCCAGTGCCAACTACGGGACCCAACTTGCGGCGGTCCGGCTGCCCGAGGGAGCACAGAACGTGGCGATCAGCGCGGACGGCCGACTGCTCTACGTCTCCGGCGCGGACGGGCGGACCGTCTCGGTGGTCGACGCCTCGAACTACGCCGTCCTCGGGACGTTCGTGACCGACCCGGACAGTTCGACTTCCGAGTTCTACGGACCCTACCGATCCCTGATCGTCGATCCGGGCACCGGCACGCTGTACGTCACCGACTACGCCGACGCCGCCGTGTACGCAGTCACCGGCGCACCGGGCGGCCAGCCGGCCGTGGTGTCGGTCTGACCGCTGCAGCCCACCACCACGCATGTGACGCACCCGAACCCCAGAAGGGGTGATTCGAATGTCGGTTCTCTTCGTCGCCGCTGCCGTGCTGTGCGTCGTCCTCGTACTCGGCCTGAACGGCGACGGTTCGATGGACTTCTACGCGGCGGCGGTGTCCGGGACCGCCCGCGAACGCAACCGGGACGCGGCCCGTGTCACCCGGGCGAGAGTGAAGGCGGCTCGGCGCCGGCAGGCCCGCCCGGCGTACGGGACGGCTCCCGGCCCGTACCCCACATAGCGCCGGAACGCCGAACGGCCCCGCACTCGCGATCGAGTGCGGGGCCGTTCGGCTGTTGCGCGAAACGCTTACCGGTAGTCGCTACCGAAGCCGTAGTCGTCCAGCGGAACCGCAGCGCCGGTCGCCTGGCCGAAGCCTTCCGGGCTGTAGTACTGGTCGTCGTACGACGGCACGGCGTAGGCCGCGGCGCGCGCCTCCTCGGTCGGCTGAACCTGGATGTTCCGGTACCGGTTGATGCCGGTGCCGGCCGGGATCAGCTTGCCGATGATGACGTTCTCCTTGAGACCGATCAGCTTGTCCGAGCGGCAGTTGATCGCCGCGTCGGTCAGCACGCGAGTGGTCTCCTGGAAGGACGCCGCCGACAGCCACGAGTCGGTCGCCAGCGAGGCCTTCGTGATGCCCATGAGCACCGGACGACCCGACGCCGGCTCGCCGCCCTCGGCGACGACGCGACGGTTGCTGTTCTCGAACTCGGCACGCTCGACCAGCGAACCGGGCAGGAACTCCGTCGCACCCGAATCGATGATCGTCACGCGGCGCAGCATCTGGCGCACGATGACCTCGATGTGCTTGTCGTGGATCGACACACCCTGGCTCCGGTACACCTCCTGCACCTCGTTGACCAGGTGGATCTGCACCTGGCGCGGGCCCATCACGCGCAGCACCTCGTGCGGATCGGCAGCACCCTCCATGAGCTGCTGGCCGACCTCGACGTGGTCACCGTCCGCCAGCAGGCGCTCGGAACCGTCGTCGTGCTTGAACACGCGCAGACGCTGACGCTTGGACAGCTTGTCGTACACGACCTCTTCGCCACCGTCGTCCGGGACGATGGTGATCTTGTAGAAGCGGTCGCCGTCCTCGAGCTGCACCCGGCCGGTGACGTCGGCGATCGGGGCCTTGCCCTTCGGGACGCGGGCCTCGAACAGCTCCTGGACACGCGGCAGACCACCGGTGATGTCGGCCGCGCCGGCCGCGCCACCCTGGTGGAACGTACGCATGGTCAGCTGGGTACCGGGCTCACCGATCGACTGGGCGGCGACGATACCGACGGCCTCGCCGATGTCGACGAGCTTGCCGGTCGCCATCGAGCGGCCGTAGCAGGTCGCACAAACGCCGGTGCCGGTGGTGCAGGTGAGCACGGAGCGCACCTTCACCTCGGTGACGCCGGCGGCGAGCAGCGCGTCGATCGCCGGGTCGCCCAGGTCGTGGCCACGCTCGACGATCACGTTGCCGTTCTCGTCGACCGCGTCGGCGGCCAGGGTGCGGGCGTACGTCGAGGTCTCGACGTGCGCGTCGCGGATGACCGAGCCGTCCGGCTGCTTCTCCGAGATCGTGGTGATGATGCCGCGCTCGGTGCCACAGTCGACCTCGCGGACGATGACGTCCTGCGAGACGTCCACCAGACGACGGGTCAGGTAACCCGAGTCGGCGGTGCGGAGAGCGGTATCGGCCAGACCCTTACGAGCACCGTGCGTGTTGATGAAGTACTCGAGAACCGTCAGGCCCTCCTTGAAGGAGGACTTGATCGGACGCGGGATGAACTCACCCTTCGGGTTCGTCACCAGGCCCTTCATACCGGCCAGCGACCGAACCTGCGTCATGTTGCCGGCCGCGCCGGACTTCACGATCATCGGGATCGGGTTGTTGTCCGGGAAGTGGGCCTCCATGGCCTTGCCGACCTCGTCGGTGGCCTCGGACCAGATCTTGACGAGAGCACTGTTGCGCTCGGCGTGGTTGAGCGCGCCGCGCTGGTACTTCTTCTCGATCTGATCGGCCTGCGCCTCGAAGGACTCCATGATCTGGGCCTTCTCCGGCGGCACCAGAACGTCCGAGATGGACACGGTGACGCCCGAGCGGGTGGCCCAGTAGAAGCCGGTGTCCTTCATCTTGTCGACGGTCTGCGCGACCACGATCATCGGGTACCGCTCGGCGAGATCGTTGATGATCGTCGCCTGCCGCTTCTTCGGCATCTGCTCGTTGACGAACGGGTAGTCCGCCGGGAGCAGCTCGTTGAACAGCACGCGGCCGAGGGTGGTCTCGGCGACCCAGGCGTCACCGTAGTTCCAGCCCTCGTCGCCGAACAGCGCGTCCTCGATCTCCTTGGACGGACGCTGCGTGGTCAGGCGCACCTTGATCTTGGACTGCACCTTCAGCGCACCCCGGTCGACGGCCATCTGCGCCTCGGCGGGCGAGGAGTAGACGCCCTGCTCGGGAGCTTCCGAGGTGGCGGAGGTCAGCTCGCCGGTCGCACCCTCGTCCAGACGGGTCAGGTGGAACAGACCGGTGACCATGTCCAGACGCGGCATGGCCAGCGGGCGACCCGACGCCGGCGACAGGATGTTGTTCGACGACAGCATCAGGATGCGGGCCTCGGCCTGCGCCTCCGCGGACAGCGGCAGGTGCACAGCCATCTGGTCACCGTCGAAGTCGGCGTTGAACGCCTCACACACGAGCGGGTGCAGCTGGATGGCCTTGCCCTCGACGAGCTGCGGCTCGAAGGCCTGGATGCCGAGGCGGTGCAGCGTGGGTGCACGGTTGAGCAGCACGGGGTGCTCGGCGATGACCTCTTCGAGGACGTCCCACACCTGGGCGCGCTGACGCTCGACCATGCGCTTGGCGGACTTGATGTTCTGCGCGTGGTTCAGGTCGACCAGACGCTTCATCACGAACGGCTTGAACAGCTCGAGCGCCATCAGCTTCGGCAGACCGCACTGGTGCAGCTTGAGCTGCGGGCCGACGACGATGACCGAACGACCCGAGTAGTCGACGCGCTTGCCGAGGAGGTTCTGACGGAACCGGCCCTGCTTGCCCTTGAGCAGATCGGACAGCGACTTGAGCGGACGGTTGCCCGGACCGGTGACCGGCCGGCCACGACGACCGTTGTCGAACAGCGCGTCCACGGACTCCTGCAGCATCCGCTTCTCGTTGTTGACGATGATCTCGGGGGCGCCGAGGTCGATCAGTCGCTTGAGGCGGTTGTTGCGGTTGATGACGCGGCGGTACAGGTCGTTGAGGTCGGAGGTCGCGAAGCGGCCACCGTCGAGCTGCACCATCGGACGCAGCTCCGGCGGGATCACCGGGACGGCGTCGAGAACCATGCCCATGGGCGAGTTGCCGGACTGCTGGAACGCAGCGACGACCTTGAGCCGCTTGAGCGCGCGAAGCTTCTTCTGACCCTTGCCGCTGCGGATCGTCTCGCGAAGGTTCTCGGCCTCCGCATCGATGTCGAAGTTCTCCATCAGCTTCTGGATGGACTCCGCGCCCATCGCGCCGGTGAAGTACTCGCCGTAGCGGTCGACGAGCTCGCGGTAGATGCTCTCGTCGATGATCAGCTGCTTGACGGCCAGCTTGGTGAAGGTGGTCCAGATCTCCTCGAGCCGGTCCAGCTCACGCTGGGCGCGGTCGCGGAGCTGACGCATCTCACGCTCGCCGCCGTCCTTGACCTTGCGGCGGACGTCGGACTTTGCGCCCTCGGCCTCGAGCTCGGCGATGTCGGCCTCGAGCTTCTGGGCGCGGGCCTCGAGATCGGCGTCGCGCTGGTCGGCGATGGTCTTCTTCTCGACCTCCATCTCCGCCTCGAGCGTGGACAGCTCGTTGTGGCGGAGCTCGTCGTCGACACCGACGATCACGTACGCGGCGAAGTAGATGATCTTCTCGAGATCCTTCGGCGCCAGGTCCAGCAGGTAGCCGAGGCGGCTCGGCACACCCTTGAAGTACCAGATGTGGGTGACGGGGGCGGCGAGCTCGATGTGGCCCATCCGCTCACGACGCACCTTCGCACGGGTCACCTCGACGCCGCAGCGCTCACAGATGATGCCCTTGAAGCGGACGCGCTTGTACTTGCCGCAGTAGCACTCCCAGTCCCGGGTGGGGCCGAAGATCTTCTCGCAGAAGAGGCCGTCCTTCTCGGGCTTGAGCGTGCGGTAGTTGATGGTCTCCGGCTTCTTGACCTCGCCGTAGGACCACTGCCGGATGTCCTCCGCGGTGGCGAGACCGATACGGAGTTCATCGAAGAAGTTGACGTCGAGCACGTAACTTCCTTTCCCCTGTTCGGGTTGAAATTGCTGCTAGTTCGCTATTGCTGCCGGGCCCCGGCGGGGAGCTCACGCTCCCCACCGGGTCGGCTCCTAGTTGGCGAGGTCGTCGACCGTCGCAGCCTCGTTCCGGGACAGGTTGATGCCCAGGTTCGCGGCCGCGCGCTCCAGATCCTCGTCATCGCCGTCACGCATCTCGATGGCGGCACCGTCGCTGGAGAGCACCTCCACGTTCAGGCACAGCGACTGGAGCTCCTTGAGGAGAACCTTGAACGACTCGGGGATGCCGGGCTCGGGGATGTTCTCGCCCTTGACGATCGCCTCGTACACCTTCACGCGACCCACCACGTCGTCCGACTTGATGGTCAGCAACTCCTGCAGCGTGTACGCCGCGCCGTAGGCCTGCATGGCCCAGCACTCCATCTCACCGAAGCGCTGGCCACCGAACTGGGCCTTACCGCCGAGCGGCTGCTGCGTGATCATCGAGTACGGACCGGTCGAACGGGCGTGGATCTTGTCGTCGACCAGGTGGTGCAGCTTGATGATGTACATGTAGCCGACCGAGACCGGGTACGGGAACGGCTCGCCGGAGCGGCCGTCGAACAGCGTCGCCTTGCCGTCGGACCCGACCATCTGCTCACCGTCACGGTTCGGCAGCGTCGCGCCGAGCAGACCCGTCAGCTCGTCCTCCTTGGCACCGTCGAACACCGGGGTGGCGATGTTCGAGTCGGCGGGAGCCGAGAGCATCTCCTCGGGCAGGCTCGCCGCCCAGTCCGGGCGGGTGCCGTCGCCGGCAACCTGCACGTTCCAGCCGGTCTTGCCGATCCAGCCGAGGTGGGTCTCGAGGACCTGACCGATGTTCATACGACGCGGGACGCCGTGGGTGTTCAGGATGATGTCGACCGGGGTGCCGTCGGGCAGGAACGGCATGTCCTCCTGCGGGAGGATCTTGCCGATGACGCCCTTGTTGCCGTGCCGGCCGGCGAGCTTGTCGCCGTCCTGGATCTTGCGCTTCTGCGCCACGTACACCCGGACCAGCTCGTTGACACCCGGGGGCAGGTCGTCGTCGTCCTCGCGCGAGAACACGCGGACGCCGATCACCTTGCCGGTCTCACCGTGCGGCACCTTCAGCGAGGTGTCGCGGACCTCGCGGGCCTTCTCACCGAAGATCGCGCGCAGCAGGCGCTCCTCCGGGGTCAGCTCGGTCTCGCCCTTCGGGGTGACCTTGCCGACGAGGATGTCACCGTCGCGGACCTCGGCACCGATCCGGACGATGCCGCGCTCGTCGAGGTCGGCGAGGACCTCGTCGGAGACGTTCGGGATGTCCCGGGTGATCTCCTCGGCACCGAGCTTGGTGTCGCGGGCGTCGATCTCGTGCTCCTCGATGTGGATCGAGGTGAGCACGTCCTCCTCCACGAGGCGCTGCGACAGGATGATCGCGTCCTCGTAGTTGTGGCCCTCCCACGGCATGATCGCCACGAGCAGGTTCTTGCCGAGCGCCATCTCGCCGTTCTCGGTGCAGGGACCGTCGGCCAGCACCTGGCCGGACTCGACCCGCTGGCCCTCGTCCACGATCGGACGCTGGTTGCTGCAGGTGCCCTGGTTGGAGCGAGCGAACTTGTTGAGGCGGTAGGTCTTGCGGCTGCCGTCGTCGGCCATCACCGTGACGTAGTCCGCGGACACCTCCTCGATGACACCGGTCTTCTCGGTGACGATGACGTCGCCGGCGTCGACCGCGGCACGCAGCTCCATACCGGTGCCGACGAGCGGCGACTCGGAGCGGACCAGCGGCACGGCCTGACGCTGCATGTTCGCGCCCATCAGCGCGCGGTTGGCGTCGTCGTGCTCGAGGAACGGAATCATCGCGGTCGCGACCGAGACCATCTGCCGCGGCGAGACGTCCATGTAGTCGACGTCCGAGGACGCGACGTACTCGACCTCGCCACCCTTACGGCGGACGAGGACACGGTCCTCGCTGAAGCGACCGGACGAGTCGACCGGCGAGTTCGCCTGGGCGACGACGTGGCGGTCCTCCTCGTCGGCGGTCAGGTAGTGCACCTCGTCGGTGACCTGGCCGTCCTCGACCTTGCGGTACGGGGTCTCGATGAAGCCGAACGGGTTGACCCGCGCGTACACCGACAGCGAACCGATCAGACCGATGTTCGGACCCTCAGGGGTCTCGATCGGGCACATGCGGCCGTAGTGCGAGTGGTGGACGTCGCGGACCTCGAGGCCGGCGCGCTCACGGGACAGACCGCCGGGGCCCAGCGCCGACAGGCGGCGCTTGTGGGTCAGGCCCGACAGCGGGTTGTTCTGGTCCATGAACTGCGACAGCTGGGACGTTCCGAAGAACTCCTTGATCGCGGCGACGACCGGGCGGATGTTGATCAGGGTCTGCGGCGTGATCGCCTCGACGTCCTGGGTCGTCATCCGCTCACGCACGACGCGCTCCATGCGGGACAGGCCCACGCGGATCTGGTTCTGGATCAGCTCGCCGACGGTACGCAGGCGACGGTTGCCGAAGTGGTCGATGTCGTCGACCTCGACGGGCACCTCGACGCCACCGGGCACGGTCATCGACTGGTCGCCGGCGTGCAGACGCACCAGGTACTCGATGGTCGCGACGATGTCTTCCTCGGTGAGGGTCGACGCGGTGATCGGCTGGCCGGTGTTGACGCCCAGCTTCTTGTTGATCTTGTAGCGACCCACGCGCGCCAGGTCGTAGCGCTTCTCCTTGAAGAACAGGTTCTCCAGCAGGGTCTGCGCGGACTCCTTGGTCGGCGGCTCGCCCGGACGCAGCTTGCGGTAGATGTCGAGCAGCGCCTCGTCGGTACCGGCGGTGTTGTCCTTCTCCAGCGTGGACATCATGATCTCGGAGAAACCGAAGCGCTCCGCGATCTGCTCGGTGGTCCAGCCGAGTGCCTTGAGCAGCACGGTGACCGGCTGACGCCGCTTGCGGTCGATACGCACGCCGACGGTGTCGCGCTTGTCCACGTCGAACTCGAGCCAGGCGCCGCGACCCGGGATCACCTTGACGCTGTGCAGCGTCTTCTCGGTGCCCTTGTCGATGGACTCGTCGAAGTACACGCCCGGGGACCGGACGAGCTGCGAAACCACGACACGCTCGGTGCCGTTGATGATGAAGGTGCCCTTGTCGGTCATCATCGGGAAGTCACCCATGAAGACCGTCTGGCTCTTGATCTCACCGGTGTTGTTGTTGATGAACTCGGCAGTGACGAACAGCGGCGCCGCGTACGTCATGTCCTTGTCCTTGCACTCCTCGACGGAGGCCTTGACCTCGTCGAAGCGCGGGTCGGAGAAGGAGAGGGACATCGAACCCGAGAAGTCCTCGATCGGGGACAGTTCGGCCAGGATGTCCTCCAGGCCGCCGGTCGCACCCTCGTCGCCGCGAGCCTTGGCCCGCTCTCGGGATGCCGGCGAGCCGATCAACCATTCGAAGGAATCGGTCTGAAGATCAAGTAGACCCGGAACTTCGAGGGGTTCGCGAATTTTCGCGAACGAGACCCTCTTCGGGGCTCCGGGGATTCCGGCCTTGGTCTGGCTAGAGACTGCCAAGATGCGTCCTTCCAGCACCTCACGCGGGCCGCTCGCTGGAGTGCGACCGCCGCTGTATCTGCTTCTTCTGTGGGGCGAATTCGCTGGTCACAACCCGAACGAAACTCGTCGACACCACGCAGGAAGCAAAAACTTCGATGCGGCAAGGGCGAGAGATGGACAGGAGGCAGCCAGCGCAACGTCCAAAGGTACCGGAAACCGGCGCAGAATACAACCGGGCAGTGCCGAGCACCCGATTTCGTCTCGTCGACAACAGTCAATCGACGGCAGCGGGCGCCACCGGAGCGGCGCCGCGTGAGGGATCAGTTCGAAGTTCACGAAACCCGGCGGTCTATGACTATCCGCGCCCGATGCCTCCATTTGCGCCGGCGCGTGACCACCCGGACCCGCGATCTCTCGCATGTCTCGACCAATAGAGTGACGCCTCAGGCGCCTTCCGTCAAGACCGACCCGGGGTTTTGTGGACGAACCGGCGGTCAGCGGTCGCGGATGTCGGACAGCAGCCAGATGTCGCCGACCTTCGACATCGTCACCGACAGCGGCCCCGCGGCGCTCCCCTGCGCCACGCCGTCGTTGCTCGCGCTGACGTTCATGCTCGCCACCAGCTCCGCGCGATCGTCGCTCAACAGCTTCACGCCGATGTCGGTGACCTGCGCTTCCGTCGCCGTCTTCGTCTGGATCACCGCATCGCGCGTGACCTGGGCGGTCTGGTCGAATTCCGTCCGCATGCTGTCCGTGAGCACTGCGCGCGCGTTGTCGAAGTCCTGGTCGACCGTGTCGAACTTGTACGTGTACAGGGTCTGGATCGCTCCGCGGGCGGCAGCGGCCACCTGCGTCGTCGCGCTCGTGTCCACCCACGCGCGGTTGGACACGTCGGCCCCGGGCCGGAAGGCTGCGAGCAGCGCGAAAGCCGCCAATGCCAGCGCGGCGACGCCGATCACCGCCACCCGCCGCCACCCCCGGCGCTCGGCCGCGGGATCGGCGGCGTCCTCCACCTCGACGTCCTCCGCCGAACGCTGCCGCGGGCGCAACGCGCTGGTCCGGTTGACCGGCCGGCCCGGGGCCGCCGTCTCCTGAACAGGCGTCTCCGGAACCGACGCGGCGACCGCGGTCCCGCCCGTCGTCGAGTCGACCGACCCCGCCTCGTCGACCGGCACCGTGCCGGCGTCCGGCGTGCCGGGCGACGACTCCCCCGTTCCCGTCCTGTCGACGGCGAACGTCACCTCGTCGACCGCCCCGGCGGCGGCATTCGGGGCCTCGCCCACCACGTCGGTCTCCGTCGGTTCGATCACCGGGGGCTCGGTCGCCGCCCGGCCCGCCGACCCCGCGTCCTCCGACGGGACGCGGCGGGATGGTTGCTGACCTGCAATCTTGGGACGTCGGCCCTTCGGTTGCGGGGTGCTGTTGCTGCGACGAGTGGGGGGCACCGTTGATACTCCTGTCAAGCGCGGGAAAGCTCGTGGCGCGAGGGACTACTGTCCGTCGCCGCTCGCGTCGTCGGGGGCGGGGGCAGGCGCCTCGGGGGCGGGCGTCACCGGGGCGGGCTCGGCGGTGCCCGCATCCATGGCCAGCGGGGCTCCGACGTTCTCGACTCGAGACGCCTTCCACACCCCGTCCACCTCGGTCAACCCGATGCGCATCGTCACCTTCACCTTCTTCGGCGGCTGGTCCGGCCACGTCGTGGTGGTCGTCAGCACCACCAGCGATGTCGCCGTCCCCTCGTCACGACCGAAGTCGGTGAGTGCGGCGTCGACGACCTGGGCCTCGCTCTTCGCGCCGGTCTGCCGGACCTGCTCGGCCATCTGGTCCTTCGTCTCGTTCAGCGCGCCCACCATCTCGTCACCGGTGATCGAGGACTCCATGTTCGCGAACGTCTGATCCAGGTTCGCCGAGTCGACGGTGTTGAGATTGATCGCGGCCTGCCGCGCACCGGTGAGCGCGTCGTCCCGGGCCTCGGCCGCGGGCTTGTCGCTCAGCAGGGCGTGCGCCCAGCCGTAGCCGAACCAGGCGGCGAACCCCAACGCCACCAGGGCGAGGACGCTCACCACCACGAGGGCGGGTTTGAGCAGTGTCGTGCTACGCATCACATTTCCACCCTACTTGAAAGTAACTTCTGCGCTGCGGCCGCTCGGCCGACCGCGGCGCCCCGCCCCGGCCCTACTTCGGCGTGATCCCCATCAGGGTCGCGAGCTGCGTCGCGATCGGGTTGAGATTCAGCGCGTCCGGCGCCACCTTCGGCTTGTCGTCCCACGGCTGCGGCGTGTTCGGATCGGCGTACACGATCCGGTTCGCCGACCTCACACCGGTGACACTGCCGAGCGGTGTCGTGCAGTTGGCCTGCGTGTTCAGCGGGAAGTCGTCGCGGGTCGGGTCGAAGTCGGGGTTCTCCCGCTTCATCCGATCGATGATCTCGTGCGTGCCCTCGTAACCCTGGGTGCACGGCGGCGGATTGTTCGTCTCCAGCAGCAGACCCTGATGCAGGGTGCCGTCCCCCGGTGCCGCCGTGCTCGCGCCCGCCGCCAGCGCGGGCAGGAACGTGAGCAGGATGTTCAGCGCGATCGATCGCGGCCCGAGCGCCGCCGACACCAACGCGAGGTTGTGCAGGTCGCTCGACAACGCCGGCCCCGCGGTGTCGACCAGCGACCCGACCGCCGTGCTGGCCGCGGTCCCGGTGTCGATCAGCCGGCGCAGGTCCGGATCGCTGTCGCGCAGCTGCGCGGAGATCCGGTTCAGATCCGCACTGAACTGGCGGATCGCCGACGACTGCACCGACTGCGTGTCGAGCACCGTCCTGCTGTCCCGGATCAGCGTCAACGTCTGCGGCAGATTCTCGATCCCCGCCTGGGACAACGAGTTCAGCGAGTCCACCAGCACCTGGAGATCGTCGCCGCGACCGTCGAAGGCCCTACCCAACTCGGTGACCGTGGTGTTCAGCGCGTCCAACGGAACCGACCGAACCAGCGAGTTCACGCTCGACAGGACCTGCTCGACCGGAACCGGAATCGACGTGTCCTGCCGGGTGATGGTCGAACCGTCCACGAGGTACGGCGCGCCCTCGCTGGTCGGCTGCAGGTCCACGTACTGCTCACCGATCGCCGACCGGTTCGCGACCACCGCCCGCGCCGAGGCGGGCACGTCGGGCGCCCCCGCGTCGAGCTCGAGGTCCACCCGCACACCGTCCTCGGTCAGGTGCAGGTCACCGACCCGTCCCACCGGCACGCCGCGGTACGTGACCTCGGCGTTGGTGAAGATGCCGCCGGAGTCGGCGAAGTCGGCCGTGACCGTGTACTGCCCGAAGCCGAGCAGGTTGTCCAGCCGCACGTACTTGGCACCCACATACAGCAGACCCACCGCCGCGACCAGGATGAACGCGATCAACTGGAACCGAACCAATCGGGACCTCATCGGCCACCCACCCCCAGCTTCTCGAGAATTCCGCTGAGCGGGTTCTGCGGCGCCGCAGCCGCGTTCCCGGACACCGGCTCGGTCCCCGGAGCGACCGGCTGACCCGGCGGCGGCGCGGGAGCAGGAACGATCGGCGGCAACGGCAGCAGCGACACCGTCGGCCACCCCGGCCGCGGTCCGTTGCCGTTGTAGTAGGGATTCGACGGATCGACCGTCGGCACGTGCCCGTTGTAGCCCGGCGGCGGCGGGACGTACACCGGATCCGGCATACCGACGCCGAGAGCCTCCAACTGCTGCCCCAGGCGCATGTCGACCGTCAGGATCAGGTTCATCGAGTTGCCGTGGATGACCTTCTCCGCGCCGTCCGGGAACGGGAACGTCGGGACCAGCGGCAGAACCGTGACCAGGTCGTCCCCGGAGTCCGCGAGCGCCTGCAACGTCGGCCGCAGCGCCCGCAGATCGGCGATCAGGTTGTCCCGCGACCTGACCAGCACGTCACTGCCAACCTGTCCGAGGCGGTCCAGCTGCCCGAGCAGCTGCACGAACTGCGGCCGCTGCTCGTTCAGGACCTGCACCGCGGGCGGGATCTCGGCGAGGATCTTGTCGATCTGCCCCGTCTGCTCCACCACCCGACCGTTGAGAGCATCGAGACCGTCCAGCGCGCGGACGATGTCGTCACGCTGCCGGTTCAGCCCGCCGATCAGGGTGTTGGCCTGATCCAGCAACGACCGCACCCGGTCCTCACGACCGTCGAAGGCGGCCGACAACTCTTGGATGATCGGCTGCAGCTGCGCCACACCACCACCGTTGAGCAGCAACGACAACGCCCCGAGCACCTGCTCGATGTCGGTGGCGTGCCGGGTCCGGTCCACCGGGATCGTCGCACCGTCGGACAGGCGAGCCGCCGCCGGATCCACCTCGGGCGCGGTCAGTTCGATGAACTTCTCACCCAGCAGACTGGTCTGCTGCACACTCGCCACCGCGTTCGCCGGGAGATCGACCGCAGAATCCATCACGACACCCACCGCGGCGATCCAGCCGTCGTCCGGTACCTCGATCGTCTCCACCCGACCGACGGGAACGCCGTCGACCTTCACCGTCGACTGCGGAACCAGGTCGAGCACGTCGTCGAACTGCACCGTCAGGTGCATCGGGTTCGCACCGATGTCGGCGCCACCCGGAAGCGGGATGCCGTAGATGCCACCCGAACCACAGGCCGACACCGTCACGGCCACCGCGCAGACACCCGCACCGATCGTCACCGCCCGGCCGACCGCCATCCCCCTCCTCACAGCCCACCTCGACGCCTGCTCCGGCGTCCTTCCCGCCCGCTTCACTGCCCACGGCAGCGTCATTCCCACCCGCTTCACTGCCCACGGCAGCGTCATTCCCACCCGCTTCACTGCCCACCCCGCGGAATGTTCTGGTCACTGAGTCCGGGTGCCTGCGAGTTGCCCAGCCGCGGGGAGATCGTCCCCGGCACGGTGCCCGGCTGCGAAGGGCGCTGCAGATTGTCGCCGCTGAGGATGCCGAAGGGCAGGTTCAGTGTCGGCGTCTTCACCCCGGCCGTGACCTGGTCCATGATCACCCCGCAGTTGTCGATGACCGGCCGCATCTGACGGCTGAGCGCGTCGAACCTCGGGTCGCCGGGCATGAGCTTGCCCAGATCCATCAGCTTGCACAGCGCGCCGAACGGGTCCTGCGTCTCGGGCAGGTTGACCCGCGACGCGAGGGTGCCGGACTCGGCGTCGTACGAGTTGACGACGTTGCTGATCGCGAGCGGCAAAGTGGTCAGCGCGTCCACCAGGTCCTGACGGTTGTCGGCGAGAGTCTGCGTCACCTGCACCAGGCCCTCCGCATTGCTCGCGACCAGATCCTCGTTGTCCCGGACGAAGACCGCGACGTCGCCCAGGGTGATCGACAACTGGTTCAGCGCCGCGCCCAGATTCGCCCGCTCCCCGTCGAGGAACCCGGTCAGGTCGGCGAGCTGGCCGTTGAACTGACGAACCTGCTCGTCGTTCGCGGCGAGCGCGCTGACGAACGTCTGCAGGTTCCTGATCGTCTCGAACAGGTCCCCGCGGTAGTAGTTCAGGGTCGCGGCCGCCTTCGACAGTTCGGTGATCGTGGTGCCCAGCGCCTCGCCGTTGCCGTCGAGGTTCTGCGACGCCGTGTCCACCAGGTTCGACAGGGCGCCGTCCTTGTTCGCGCCGTTCGGCCCCAGCGCCTCGGACAGTTCCTCGATGCTCGAGTACAGCTGGTCCACCTCCACCGGGGTCGCCGTCCGCTCACGCGGAATGGTCGCTCCGGACTCCATCACGTCGCCACCCGAGTACGCGGGCGCCAGCTGGATGTACCGGTCCGACACCACCGACGGGGTGACCTGCGCGGCCTTCGCGTCCGCGGGAATCTCCACGCCGCGGTCGACTCGCATCACGACCCGGACCTGATCGCCGAGCGGCGTCACCTCGTTCACCTCGCCGACCTTGACTCCGAGCACCCGTACATCCGACCCGGTGTAGATGCCGACGGACTTGTCGAAGTACGCGGTGATCTTCGTGGTGCCGGCGCGGGCGAACAGCCACCAGCCGCCGACCGCGACCGCGAGAACTGCGAGGACGACCGCGATCGTCGTCAGGATCTGGGCACGGCTGAATCTCGGCATGCGGCCCGACGTGATGCCCGTCATCAGTTGTCCCCCAGGGTGCGCACCGGGTCGCGGTAGCCCGGAATCAGCGGCAGCGCCGGCGGCGTCAGATTGACCACCACCTGGTCGAACCAGCGACCGTTGCCCACGATGTTCGAGTACAGGCGGGTGAACGGCGCGTACAGCTTGATCGCCCGGTCCAGGTTGTCGTTGTTGTCCTGCAGGATCTGCACGACCCCCCGCAGCTGTTCGAGCGCCGGCCCGATCTGCTCCTCGTTCTCGCGCACCAGCCCGGTGAGCTGCTGCGACAGTCGCTGCGTGCCGGTCAGCAACTGTGCGATCGACTGCTGGCGGGCGTTGAGTTCCCCGAGCAGCAGACCCGCACTGGAGATCAGCTGGGTGAACTCCGCGTTGCGGTCCGCGAGCACCTTCGACGTCTTCGCGGTCGCGGCGAACAGTTTCGTCAGTTCCGCGTCACGGGTCTCGATCGTCGCCGACAGCCGCGCCACCCCGTCGAGGGACGCACGCACATCCGCCGGGGTGCCCTCGAACGCCTCCGAGAGGACCTGCATGCTCTGCGCCAACTGCGGAGTGTCGATCTGCTCGAGCGTGGTCGCCGCGCTGGAGAAGGCGTCGATCACGTCGTAGGGCGAGGTGGTCCGGTCGAGCGGAATCGGGTTCGACGGCCGCAGCGTGGACGATCCGCGCGGATCGAGAGCCAGGTATTTCTGCCCCAGGATCGTCTTGATCTGAATCGACGCGGTGGTCTGGTCACCGACCCAGGCGTCCTTGACCTTGAACGCGACGTCGACCTTGTCCCCGTTCAGGGTGACGTCGGTGACCTTGCCGACCTTCACACCGGCGATGCGGACCTCGTTGTCCGGCTTCAGACCGGCGGCCTCGCTGAACTCGGCGCGGTACGTCGCACCGGCGCCGATGATCGGCAGGTCGTCGAGGAAGAAGGCCGAAATCGTCGCCAGCAGCACGATGACGATGCCGAGCGCGCCGATCGTGGCGGGGCTGCGCCGTTGCCTGCTCATTGGCCGGCCCCGTTCGCCGAGCACCGCGGTGCGGAGTTTGTGTACAGCGGCTGGTTGATCGTCGGCAGCCCCGTCGGCAGGTTCAGGTACTTCGACTCACCCGGCCCGGCGACCACGTCGATGCCGCACAGATAGAACTGGAACCACGAACCGTAGCTGGCGATCCGGCTCAGCTTCTCCAACTTCACCGGCAGGTTTGCGAGGGTCTTGTTCACCGCCGCTTCCTGCTCGTTCAGCGTGCCGGCGAGCGTGTTCAACGCCGACACCGATCCCTGGATCGACGGCCGGGTCGGTTCGAGCACATCCGACGCCGTGTCGGTGAGGGTGGCGAGCGAGGTGACCGCGTCACCGACGACGCCGCGGTCGTTGGCGAGGCCCGTCACCAACTGCTCGGTGTTGACGATCAACGAGCCGAGTTCCTCGTCGTGCTTGTTGACGGTGTCGAGGACACCGTTGAGGTTGTTGATGACGTCCCCGATCACCCGATCCTTGTCGGCGATCGTGTTCGTCAGCGAGGCGGTGTTGCGCACGAGCTCCGAGATGGTGCCGCCCTCCCCCTGGAACACCTGGATGATCTGGTACGACAGCGTGTTCACGTCGTCGGCGCTGAGCGTCTGGAACAACGGGCGGAACCCGTTGAACAGGGTCGTCAGGTTCACCGCCGGCTTGGTGTGGTCGAGCGCGATGGTCTGCCCCGCGGTCAGCTTCACGCCCTGCGGCCCCTCCCCCTGTTCGAGCGCGATGTAGCGCTGCCCGACCAGGTTCCGGTACCGGATGGTGGCCCTGGAACCGGCGGGCAGCCAGTCCCGATCGGACAGCGAGAACTGGACCTTCGCCTCCCGTTCGTTGACGATCGAGATCTCGTCCACCTGCCCGACCCGGACCCCCGCGATGCGCACCTCGTCACCCCTGTTCAGGGAGGTGACGTCGGAGAAGACGGCATTGAATCTGGTGCCGCCACCACCGCCGGTGTTCGCAATCGTGAACGCCAGCAGCGCGGTCGCCACCACGGTCACGACGGCGAAGATGATGAGCTTGGTCAGCGGAGCCGCGAGCCCCCTCAGCTGCGCCTTCATCTGACACTCACCTCCGTCCCCCTCAGTGCCGGGGCCCCCAGCAGCGTTGTCCAACCCGGCACGTTCTCGGGCAGTGTGCCCGTGCCCTCCCCGTAGATCACCGCGAGCGTGTCCTGCTCGAACGTCGACCCCGAATAGCTCGCCGGTGCGTCCGCCGCACCCGCCACCTGCACACCTGCGGTGCTCGGCACGGGTGCGTACTGCGGCCGTTCCGGCGACGGCACGTACGACGGGCCCGGATTGCGCGACGGCACCTGGTAGGCACCGTCGTTGTAGGAGCCGCCCGGGTACTGCGGGAACTTGTCACCCGGAGCGGCCGGGGTGTAGCACTTGGCCCCGCGGTTGTCGAAGAGCCGCGGCTCGTCCTGGTTGGGCAGGTACCGACCCTTCGGATTGACGAACACCGTCGCGGCCCGGGCACCCGGGTGGTCCTGCAGGCTTCCGTCCGGGTTGAGGCCGAGGATCGCACTCGCGTTGTAGACGATCGGCACGAACTGCGCGAACGTGCATCCGAATGTCGGCGAGGCCGCGGCGAGCACCTCTAGGGAATCCCGCGAGTCCGCTGCGATCGAGATCAGCGAGTCCCGGTTCGCCGCCAGGAAATCGGCCGTGCTGCCCGCGGTGGACGTCGCCGCCGACATCAGGGTGCGGATCTGGTTCTGCTGCTGCACCACGGTCGCGCCGGTCGTCCGCAGGTTGTCCAGGGCATTGACCAGCTCGGGTGCCGCGTCCGTGTAGGTCTGCGAGAAGTCGGCCAGACCCTTCAGCCCCTGCTCCAGGTTCGGCAGCTCGGTGTTGACGCCCGCGAAGATGGTTTCGAGCCGCTCCAGGCTCACGCCGATGTCGTTGCCGCGGCCGGTCAGTGCCTGGTTGAGGGCACCGAGGGTGTTGGCGAGGTCCTGCGGCGGCACCGCCTCCAGCAACGGCAGCAGTCCGTCGAGCAGCTCACCGATCTCGATGGCGTTGCCGCTCTTGTCCTGGTGCAGGGTGTCACCGTCCGTGATCGGGGCCGCCGTGTCCCCGGCGGGCACGATCAGCGCCACGTACCGCTCCCCGAACAGCGTCTTGGGCAACAGCCTGGCGGTGGTGTTCGCCGGGATCAGTTCCGCCTTGTCCGGATCGATCGCGAGAACCGACGTCACCTCGCCCTTCTCCGACGACGACGAGCGGACCTCGCCGACGATCAGCCCGCGGACCTTCACGTCGGCATGATCGGGCAGCGAGTTGCCGACCGTGTCGGTCACCAGGTTGACGGTGACGACGTCCTTGAACGACTTGTTGTACATCCCGATGGTGAAGGCCAGGAACAGGGCCAACACCAGGAAGAACACCAGACCGAGAATCCGCCGGCGCAGGGCCGACCCGTCGTTGCTCATCCGGCCACCCGCACCGTGGTCGTCGTGCCCCAGATCGCGAGGCTGAGGAAGAAGTCCAGTACCGCGATCGTCACGATCGCCGTCCGCACCGCGCGTCCCACCGCCACACCGACGCCGGCCGGACCGCCGGACGCGGTGTAGCCGTAGTAGCAGTGGATCATGATCAGCACGAACGCGAAGACCAGCACCTTGCCGAACGACCACAGCACGTCGGCGGGCGGCAGGAACAGGTTGAAGTAGTGGTCGTAGGAGCCGCTCGACTGACCGTTGAACAGCGTGCTGATCAGCCGAGACGCGAAGTACGACGCCAGCAGGCCGACGATGTACAGCGGGATGACCGCGACGAATCCGGCGACCATTCGGGTCGTCACCAGGAACGGCACCGACGGCACGGCCATGACCTCGAGCGCGTCGATCTCCTCCGAGATCCGCATCGCACCGAGCTGGGCGGTGAAGCCGCATCCGACAGTCGCGGACAGCGCGAGGGCCGCCACGATCGGCGCGATCTCGCGTGTGTTGACGTACGCGGACAGGAAGCCGGTGAGCACCGAACTGCCGAGCTGGTCGAGTGCTGCGTATCCCTGCAGTCCGACGACGACACCGGTGAAGCCCGACATCATCACGATGACGCCGATGGTGCCGCCGATCACGGCCAGCGCGCCGCTGCCGAAGGTGACCTCGGCGAGCAGGCGCAGCACCTCCCGGCCGTAGTGGGTGATCGTCCGTGGGATCCAGGCGATCGCGCGGGCGTAGAACGACATCTGGTCGCCCGCGCGGTCGAGCACGTTCAGCGGGGCTCGTCCGGCTCGACGCGCATGGATCAGCGCGCGATCACCGCGCCCCCTCGCGATGGTCATCTACTCAAGCCCCCTTGGCCGGCACGACCTGCAGATACACCATGGTCAGGATCAGGTTGGCGAAGAACAGCAGAAGGAACGTGATGACGACCGTCTGGTTCACCGCCTCGCCGACGCCCTTCGGGCCCGGGTTCGGGTGCAGGCCCTTGTACGCGGCGACGACACCGGCGATGACACCGAAGATTGCCGCCTTCACCTCCGCGATGTAGAGGTCCGGCAACTGCGCGAGTGCCGAGAACGACGCCAGGTAGGCGCCCGGGGTACCCCCCTGGAGGATCACGTTGAAGAAGTAACCGCCCGCGATCCCGACAACCGAGACGAGTCCGTTGAGCAGCACCGCGACGAGCACCATCGCGAGGACACGGGGCACGACGAGACGCTGGATCGGATTGATGCCCAGCACCTCCATCGCGTCGATCTCCTCACGAATCGTGCGGGAACCCAGGTCCGCGGTGACCGCCGAACCGGCCGCGCCTGCGATCAGCAGAGCGGTGACGATCGGGCTGCCCTGCTGAATCACGGCCAGCACGCTGGCCGCACCGGTGAACGCCTCTGCACCGAGCTGTTTGATCAGCGACCCCGTCTGCAACGACACCACCGCACCGAACGGAATCGCGACGAGCGCGGTCGGCAGGATGGTGACGCTCGCGATGAACCATGCCTGTTCGATGAACTCGCGGAACTGGAACGGCTTGCGGAACAGGTTGCGGACGACGTCGACGAACAGCTGGACGATCAGGCCGGCCTGGGTCAACGCTGCCGATATCGGACTCAGCAGCGTGCTCTTCGAACCCCCCACGCGCGCTCTACCCGTTGGTCCAGGACGAGGACTCCGTGATGTCTCCCGTCGCTCCGCTCGTCGCGGCCGACTCGCTGTACACGGGGATCACCTGGGTGGCGGCGTCGCCGTCGCCCAGGCTCTCGAGGATGCTGCGCTGCGCTTCCGGGGGCAGGGTGTGCAGGATCGACCGGACGCGGTCCTGCCTGCGGTGAACGGCCTGACGGACCGGCATGCCGGGCGTCGCCTGCATCTGAGGGATCACACCGGAAACTTCCTGGGAGCCGTCGTGGTGACCGGCCTCCTTCATCGCCAGCTCCGCAGCCATCTGCGACTCGTCCTTCTCCTCGGACATGCCGATCGGGCCGATCTTGCTGCCGTTGAGGAACTGCTTGACGACCGGCTCCTCGCTGGTCAGCAGCACCTCGCGCGGTCCGAACATGACGAGCTGCTTGCGGAACAGCATGCCGAGATTGTCCGGCACGGTGCGAGCGAGGTTGATGTTGTGCGTCACGATCAGGATCGTCGCGTCGATCTGCGCGTTGATGTCGATCAGCAGCTGGCTGAGATAGGTGGTGCGCACCGGGTCGAGGCCGGAGTCGGGCTCGTCGACGAGGATGATCTCGGGATCGAGCACCAGAGCGCGGGCCAGACCGGCGCGCTTGCGCATACCGCCGGAGATCTCGCCGGGCAGCTTGTTCTCCGCGCCGAGCAGACCGTTGAGCTCGAGCTTCTCCATCACGATCTTGCGGATGTCGGACTCGGACTTCTTGGTGTGCTCACGCAGCGGGAACGCGACGTTGTCGTAGAGGTTCATCGACCCGAACAGCGCGCCGTCCTGGAACAGCACACCGAACATCTGCCGGACCTCGTACAGCTCCTTCGACGAGCACTGGAGGATGTCGGTGCCGTCGATCACGATCGATCCCTGCTCGGGTCGCAGCAGGCCGATCAGCGACTTGAGGAACACCGACTTGCCGGTGCCGGACGGCCCGAGCAGCGCGCTGACCTCACCGGCAGGCAACGTCAGGGAGACGTCCTGCCAAATCTTCTGGGAGCCGAACGACTTCGTAAGTCCCTCGACCTTTACCTCTACTCCCACCACTTACCTCCACGCTGTTCGATAGGTCGCCCCCACTGTGGGTTGGGTCACTCTATCGCATCGATGTGGTACCCGTGACCGCCAATCCTACTCACGAGTAAGTACGGTGCGCAATACCGAGGTTTCGACTGCTCCACACCATCTCCGACCTGCGACAACAGGGAAAAACCGAGCTGGACCGGCGTCCAGTGACGCCGCTCTCGGGCACGAAAAAGGGCCGCTCCCCGATGGGGAACGGCCCTTCTTCTCGAACGTGACGCCGAAGCGTGACGCGCGAAGCGTCTTACTTGACGGAAACCGTCGCGCCGGCAGCGACCAGCTTCTCCTTGGCGGCCTCGGCAGCGTCCTTGGCAACCTTCTCCAGGATCGCCTTCGGCGCACCCTCGACGAGGTCCTTGGCCTCCTTCAGGCCCAGGCCGGAGACGACCTCACGGACGACCTTGATGACCTGGATCTTCTTGTCGCCGGCACCCTCGAGGATGACGTCGAACTCGTCCTGCTCGGACTCGGCCTCAGCGGCGGCGGCCGGGGCACCGGCAGCGGCAACGGCGACCGGAGCAGCGGCGGTGACCTCGAAGGTCTCCTCGAAGGCCTTCACGAACTCCGAGAGCTCGAGGAGGGTGAGCTCCTTGAACTGGTCCAGCAACTCTTCGGTGGTGAGCTTCGCCATGATGGCGTCCTTCCTGTAAGTCCCATGTCGCTGATCCGCGACGAGGTGGGATGGGTGGTGGTACGTGATACGCAAGACCCGGAACCGCGAGCAGGGCGCCCGCGACCCGACGTCTCGTGCGGATCAGCTCTCGGCTGCGGAACCTTCCGCGGCCTTCTTCTCCTGCAGCGCAGCGGCCAGACGGGCCACCTGCGACGCGGGGGCATTGAACAGGCCTGCGGCCTTTGCCAAGTTGCCCTTCATCGCGCCGGCCATCTTGGCCAGCAAGACCTCGCGGGACTCGAGGTCCGCAATCTTGTTGACCTCGTCCACGGACAGCGCAGCGCCGTCCATGTAGCCGCCCTTGATGATGAGCGCCTTGTTGTCCTTCGCGAAGTTCTTCAGCGCCTTCGCGGCGTCGACCGGCTCGCCCTTGATGAATGCAATGGCGGTCGGTCCGACGAACAGGTCGTCAAGGCCCTCGACGCCCGCCTCAGCGGCGGCACGCTTGACCAGGGTGTTCTTGGCGACGGAGTAGGTAGCGCCTTCTCCGAGCGCGCGACGCAGCTGCGTCAGACTGGTCACCGACAGACCACGGAACTCCGTGACCACGGCGGCAGTCGAACCCTTGAACTGCTCAGCGATCTCCGCAACCGCGGTGACCTTCTCGGGCTTTGCCATACTTCGCCTCCTCTCGTGACATCGTGTTGGTGTGTCCTGCCGGACGGTGTGAAACATCCGGCGGAAGGAGCCGCAACACGACAAACGCCCCGGTGCAGGGCACACGGGGCGTACACGAGGAGCGATCGACCCGGCTCACGCCGGACGGACTCTCCCCTGCCTCGTCCTCCTGCGTGGGCCGCCGGACCTGCTCCGGACCTTCAACCGATCTCGCCGCAACAGCTTTGACACTGCCGACAGCGCACACCGGTGACCAACGGTCTTGGGTAGAACTTCTTGGGGTGAACTCGAAATAGGTTCGAACTCTCGAGCCACACTACCGGACACCCCTGACGAACTCCAAAACGGGCCCCGACCTGCGCGCATCCGGACACGAAAGAGGCCGGCCCGGAGCGAACTCCGGACCGGCCTCTCGTCGAGCGTGTGACTACGCCTCGGCATCCTCGAGGAGGTTGCGGGTGCGGTTCGGGTCCACCGGGATGCCCGGTCCGGTGGTGGTCGAAACCGTGACCTTCTTGACGTAGCGGCCCTTGGCCGACGACGGCTTCGCACGCAGGATCTCGTCCAGAGCGGCGCCGTAGTTCTCCACCAGCTTGGCATCGTCGAACGACGCCTTGCCGATCACGAAGTGCAGGTTGGCCTGCTTGTCGACGCGGAAGTTGATCTTGCCGCCCTTGATGTCCGCAACGGCCTTCGCCACATCGGTGGTGACGGTGCCCGTCTTCGGGTTCGGCATCAGGCCACGCGGTCCGAGGACGCGGGCGATGCGGCCGACCTTGGCCATCTGGTCCGGGGTGGCGATCGCGGCGTCGAAGTCCAGCCAGCCGCCCTGGATGCGCTCGATCAGGTCCTCGGCACCGACTGCGTCCGCACCGGCGGCCTCGGCCTCGGCGGCCTTCTCGCCGGCGGCGAACACGATCACACGGGCGGTCTTACCGGTGCCGTGCGGGAGGTTGACGGTGCCACGGACCATCTGATCCGCCTTGCGGGGATCGACGCCGAGGCGGACGGCGACCTCGACGGTCGCGTCCATCTTCGAGGAGGAGGTCTCCTTCGCGAGCTTCGCAGCCTGCAGCGGGCTGTAGAGCTTGCTCGGGTCGATCTTCTCAGCGGCGGCGAGGTATGCCTTGCTGCGCTTTGCCATGTGTTCTGTCCTTACTTCTCACCGGCGGGTTTCACACCCGGGTGAATGGTTCAGTTGTGGTTGCGGGCCTGGCCGGCCCTCCCACGCGTTCGGTACTGCTCAGCTCGAAAGCTGACGAGGCTTCGCTCAGCCCTCGACGAGGATGCCCATGGAACGGGCGGTGCCGGCGATGATCTTCGCGGCGGCGTCGATGTCGTTGGCGTTGAGGTCTTCCTGCTTGGTCTTCGCGATCTCGCGCACCTGATCCATGGTCACGGTCGCGACCTTGGTCTTGTGCGGCTCGCCGGAGCCCTTCTGCACACCAGCGGCCTTGAGCAGCAGCTTGGCGGCGGGCGGGGTCTTCAGCTTGAAGTCGAAGGTCCGGTCCTCGTAGACCGAGATCTCCACGGGGATCACGTTGCCGCGCTGCGACTCGGTGGCCGCGTTGTAGGCCTTGCAGAACTCCATGATGTTCACGCCGTGCTGACCGAGCGCGGGACCCACCGGCGGGGCAGGGTTCGCCTGACCGGCCTGGATCTGAAGCTTGATCAGCCCTGCGAGCTTCTTCTTCTTGGGGGGCATCTTCGTTCCTAATTCTTGCGGTTGTGTTTCTTGCTGCAGTGCAAGTGTGGGGGCCGCGCGGACCTGCGAACCGTGCGGGCCTAGATCTTCGAGACCTGGTTGAACGACAGCTCGACCGGGGTCTCACGACCGAAGATCGAGACCAGGACCTTGAGCTTCTGCTGTTCGGCGTTGACCTCGCTGATGCTCGCAGGCAACGTCGCGAACGGGCCGTCCATGACGGTGACCGACTCGCCGACCTCGAAGTCGACCTCGACCAGCGGCTTCGCAACCGCCTCGGAGACGGCCTCGCCTGCGGCGGCGGCAGCGGCGGCGGGCTTCTTGGCGCCCTGCTGCGGCATGAGGAACTTGACGACCTCGTTGATCGTCAGCGGCGACGGGCGGGAGGTCGCACCGACGAACCCGGTGACGCCGGGGGTGTTGCGCACCGCGCCCCACGACTCGTCGTTGAGCTCCATGCGCACCAGGATGTAGCCCGGCAGCACCTTTCGGTTGACCTGCTTGCGCTGGCCGTTCTTGATCTCGGTGACCTCTTCGGTCGGGACCTCGACCTGGAAGATGTAGTCGCCGACATCGAGGTTCTGCACGCGGGTCTCGAGGTTGGCCTTCACCTTGTTCTCGTACCCGGCGTAGGAGTGGATGACGTACCAGTCACCGGGGGCGCGGCGGAGCGCGGCCTTCATCTCGGCAACCGGATCGACGGCCTCCTCGGCGGCGGCTTCCTCGGCGGGAGCCTCGCCCTCGCCGGACTCGCCGTCGACGGCGGACTCGTCGGTCACGGCCTCGTCGGCGATCACGCCGTCAGCGGACTCCGCAGCGACCGCGTCATCGGCAACAGGCTCTCCGGCCAGGGCCTCATTTGCGTCGTTATCGGGGGTGCTCACTGGCGCGCTCGCTTCCTCTCATTGCATGTCGGTGTCCGGGATCAGCCGAACAACCAGGTGACGCCCTTGATGAACGCCAAGTCCAATCCACTGATGTACGCCACCATGAACGCCACGAAGGCAAGCACGACCGTGGTGTAGGTGACCATCTGCTTGCGGTTCGGCCAGATCACCTTGCGGAGTTCGGCGATCACCTCACGCAGGAACCGACGCAGGCGCTTGAAGAGATTCTCCTTGCGCGGCTTGTCCGCCTTCGACTTCGCGGCACTCTTGGCGGGCTCGCCTGCGGCGGACTTGGCCGGCGAACCGGCGGCGACGGTGGTAGTCGCGGAAACGTCCGTGGCCGCGCTGGAACGGCGGCCCGGACGCTTGCCAGTCGGTCGAGAGGACGATGCGGCGGCATTCGCGGCGGCATCGTCGGTGCCCGAGGACCCCGCCGAGTTCTCGGCCTTTCCGCGATCCTCGCTCACCGTCGTTCCTCTCAGTTGCTGACATCCGGGGCAGGGGCGACAGGACTTGAACCTGCAACCTGCGGTTTTGGAGACCGCTGCTCTGCCAGTTGAGCTACGCCCCTTTGGTCGATCCGTGCTGCTCACAAACAGTGCACTCTCTCGAGTGCGCTCTCACGAGCCGATCAACCAACTCTGTGACCACACAACACGCGCGCCACCCCAGTCGGCACAACAAGTACCGAAGGGCAGCGCGCAGCGCTGAACAATCCCAGAAATCTCAGTGTACTGCACGGTGGTCTAACAAACCCAATCGGCTGGAAATCAGCCGAGTCGGACGGTTGCGGTGGCCCGACCGAAGATCTTCTTGCCGTCCACCTTGGCCACGATGGCGATCACCGCTGTGCGGTTCTCGTCGTCGACCGAGCGTACCTTACCGGTCAGCTCGATCTCGGCACCCCTGCCATCGTTGGGCACGTAGACAGGGCTGGTGAAACGGACGTTGTACTCCAGCACCGCGCCCGGGTCCCCGAGCCAGGACGTGATGTACCCGGCTCCGATACCCATCGTCAGCATGCCGTGTGCGACCGCCATTGGCAAACCCACTGATTGAGCGACCGCATCGTCCCAGTGGATCGGGTTCGGATCGCCGGCGACGCCCGCGTACTGAACCAGGTCGGACCGGGTCAGCGGAACGATCTTCTCGGGCAGCTCCTGCCCGGCGACGACGTCCCCGAAACTTCGCAACGCCATCACTCGCCCTCCTCGACGTGCCGGCCCATCAGCGTGGTGTAGGTCGTGAGCACCAGCTCGCCGTCCTGATCGGTGATCTCGTTGCGGGTGACGATGATGTCGCTGCCGCCCATCACCCTCAGGGAGTCGACGTACACGTCGCAGTAGAGCCTGTCGCCGACCTTCATCGGCCTGCTGAAGACGAGCCGCTGATCGGTGTGCAGGATGTTGCTCAGGTCCAGCTCGAGGCCGAGGGTGTCGAAGAACTCCTCCTGCGCCATGAACCCGAACACCGAGATGAACGTCAGGGGCGTGACGAGGCCGTCGTAGCCGAGCTCACGCGCGGCGTTCTCGTCGCGAAAGGCCGGGTCGTCGTTCTTGACCGCCCGCGCGTACTCGCGCACCTTCTCGCGGCCGACCTCGTAGTAGTCGCTGAACCTGTGATGCAGGCCAACGAGATCAGCATTCAGTTTCACCGAAGCAGGACCCTTATCTGCACTGGACGCGGCTGCACTGGAACACAGCGATGGGCCGACCACGGGTTCACCCCGTCCCGGCCCCTGCGTCATAACCAAAAAAAATCGCGTGCCCCGCATCTGCGGAGCACGCGATTGATGTTACTTGGATTCCCGATGCGCCTGATGCGTTCCGCAGTTCGGGCAGAACTTCTTCAGCTCGAGCCGATCAGGATCGTTGCGCCGGTTCTTCTTCGTGATGTAGTTCCGGTGCTTGCATACCTCGCATGCCAAGGTGATCTTGGGGCGAACGTCAGTGGAGGAGGCCACGGTATGCCTTCTTTCGGGTGAATCTGATCGGGATCAATCAGGGTGTGTTGCCATGTCGTCTTGTGTAGCGATGGCCGGACTTGAACCGGCGACACAACGATTATGAGTCGTTTGCTCTACCAACTGAGCTACACCGCCTCGGTGCATCGATGCCAGTCTAAGTCGAGTAGGCACCCAATCCAGCGAGCCCCCTAACGGAATCGAACCGTTGACCTTTTCCTTACCATGGAAACGCTCTGCCGACTGAGCTAAGGGGGCATGCTCCGCTGCGCGTTGCCGCGCTTTGAAGCCTTCCGAAGGTTACACAGTCTGTGTCCGGAGTTCCAAACCGCCTGGTCAGGACCCTTTTTCAAACTGTCTAACCACCAGGTCCCAGCGAGCTCGCACTCGCCGGGACCCAGGTGTGGCAGGTGTAGGATTCGAACCTACGTAGGCGTAAGCCGACGGATTTACAGTCCGCTCCCATTGGCCGCTCGGGCAACCTGCCTGGTGTCATCCAGGATTCCGCGTTCGACCCTCTCGGGCTTCCCGGTTCTCCCTGGCGCGATGAGAAGAATACAACTACCGGGGCGGGTTAATGCAAACCGTGTGGTTATCGTGGGTTCTCGAGCCCCCGGAGACCGGGTGGCGACCGACGAAGTAGGGAGAAAGACGTGGCGGATTCGTCCTTCGATGTGGTGAGCAAGGTCGACCGGCAGGAAGTGGACAACGCACTGCACCAGGCCGAGAAGGAGCTGAACACTCGCTTCGACTTCCGCAACACCGGCGCGACCATCGAATGGTCGGGCGAGGAGACCATCACCCTGACCGCGGACACCGAGGAGCGTCTGAAGGCGGCTCTGGAGGTCTTCAAGGAGAAGCTGATCCGCCGGGACATCTCACTCAAGGCGTTCGACGCGGGCGAGCCGGCCCAGTCCGGCAAGGTCTACAAGCTCAGCGGCTCGCTGGTGCAGGGCATCTCCTCCGAGAACGCGAAGAAGATCTCGAAGAAGATCCGCGAGGAGGGACCCAAGGGCGTCAAGGCGCAGATTCAGGGCGAAGAACTCCGGGTGAGCAGCAAGAAGCGCGACGACCTGCAGGCGATCATCGCACTGCTCAAGGGCGAGGACTTCGGCATCGCGCTGCAGTTCGTCAACTACCGCTAGGCACGCCCCGGTACCGATCCGACGAGAACGGCGCCGGTCACCCCGCGTGGGGCGACCGGCGCCGTTCTCGTCGGCGGGCACCCAGGATCAGCTCACGATCTCCTCGCTCCGGACGTCACGCACGAAGAGCGAGGCCACGACTGCCAGCAGCGAGATCACCGCCCCGCACAGGAACGCGGCGTGGATTCCGGACATCGCGGCGTCCAGCGCATCGGCACCCGCGGTCAACTCCGACGTGGTGCGGGTGGTCATCATCGTGATGAACAGCGCGGTACCCGCCGCTCCCGCGACCTGCTGCATCGTGCTCACGATCGCGCTGCCGTGCGAGTAGAGCCGCTGCGGGAGCGAGCCCAGCGACGAGGTCAGCAGCGGGGTGAACACGAAGGCGAGCCCCGCGTTGAGCAGCACGTGGATCCCGATGATCATGCCGGTGGCACTGCCTGCGTCGAGCAGCGTCATCAGCCACAGCGCGGCACTGACCGCCATGGTGCCCGGGAGCACCAGACGCCGGGCCCCGACTCGGTCGTAGAGCCGGCCGACCACCGGCGAGAGCACACCCATGACCAGCCCGCCGGGCAGCATCATCAGGCCTGTGGCGAGGGTGTCCCGACCGAGGACGTTCTGCAGGTACAGCGGCAGCACGATCAGCGAGCCGAACAACGCCATCATGCTCACCACCAGCACCGCGACCGCGATCGAGAACGGGGTGCTGGCGAAAGTGCGCAGGTCGAGCAGTGCGCGGTCGGTGCGCTGCAGCGAGAACTGCCGGGCCACGAACGCGGCCAGCGCGACGACACCGATGACGATCGGGATCCACGGCGCGACCGGAGTGTGCCCGGCGGCCGACTCCCCGATGCTGCTCAGGCCGTAGATCAGGCCACCGAACGCCACCGCCGACAGCAGCAGCGACAGCAGGTCGAACGGGGCCCGTCGGGTCTCGGTGACGTTCTTGATCAGCACCGCGCCGATCACCAGCGCCAGGATCGCGATCGGCAGCACGATCCCGAACATCCACCGCCAGCTCAGCGCCCGCAGGATCAGGCCCGACACGGTCGGGCCGATCGCCGGGGCCACGGCGATCACGATGGAGATTGTGCCCATCGTCCGGCCGCGAGACTGCGGCGGAACCAGGTTCAGGACGGTGGTGGTCAGCAGCGGCATCATCATCGCGGTGCCGCCCGCCTGCACCACCCGGCCCGCGAGCAGCAGTTCGAATCCGGGGGCCACCGCGGCGAGCAGGGTGCCGAGGCTGAACAGCGACATCGCGGTGATGAAGATCGCTCGCGTCGAGAACCGTTGCAGCAGATAGCCGGTCGCCGGGATCACCACGGCCATCGTGAGCAGGAACGCGGTGGTGAGCCACTGCGCGGTGCCTGCGGTGATCGACAGGTCCTCCATCAGCCGAGGCAGTGCGACACCCATGATCGTCTCGTTGAGGATCACCACGAACGCGGCCACCACCAGCAGCCCGATCACGAGCCGATCGGAGGAGGACAGGCCGACCGGCGCCTCGTGCGATTTCGATGGTGGGTGGGTATCGACGGCGTCGACCTGAACATTCATAACTGTCAGTTTCACGCAATATGGCAGAGACTGTCAATTAGCCGTCGTCTGTAGTCTTGTCAGCTCCAGCCAGGAGAAAGCGAGCGGTCGATGCCACCCACACTCCGTGAACGACGGCGCCGCGAGACCCGCCACGAGATCAGCGACGCCGCCCTCGAACTGTTCGAGGAACGCGGATATGCCGGCACCACCGTCGACGACATCGCCGCCCGCGCCGGCGTGTCACAGCGCACGTTCTTCCGGTACTTCCCCACCAAGGAGGACACGGTCCTCACCGGGGTCGAAGACCTGAGCACGGCGTTGGCCGCCGCCCTGACCGACGGCATGCCCGAGGACCTGGTGCTCGAGCACGTCGAAGCCGCTCACCTGAGACTTCTCGACGACCTCATCAGCGGGGACCCCGACGCCGTCCTACGGATCCTGCGCGTTCGGCGGCTGGTGATGAACGACCCCGACCTGCGCGGGGCCGCGGCGTTGATGGACTTCGAGAACGTCCGGAAACTGACCGAGCAGATCGCGGCCACCCTCTCCCCCGACGCGGATCCGGTGCTGCCGCGGCTGATCGTCGAGACGAGCTCCGCCACGCTGCGCGTCGCATTCGACATCTGGGTCGAGCACGCCGAGGCCGGGGAGGTGGCCGACCTCGCGGTGATCTACCGCGACTGCCGGGCGAAACTGCACGGGATCCTGGGCGCCCCACCGAGCGAACGGGAGCGCTGAGCGCTCCCCTTCGGTCCGCGCTGATGGCGCTACTCCGGCAGCCTTCTGCCGGCAAGATCCTCGAGGCGCTCGATCCGGTCGGCCATCGGCGGGTGGGTGGAGAACATCCGGCTCATCTTGTCGCCGGCACGGAACGGGTTGGCGATCATCATGTGCGACTGCGCGGCGATCTTCGGCTCGGGCGGCAGCGGCGCCGCCTGGGTACCGCGCTCGAGCTTGCGCAGCGCCGACGCCAGTGCCAGCGGATCCCCGGTCAGCTCGGCGCCGGACTGGTCCGCCTGGTACTCCCGGGACCGCGAGACCGCCAGCTTGACCACGGTGGCGGCGATCGGCCCGAGCAGCGACACCAGCAGCAGTGCCAGTGGATTCGGGCGGTCGTCGCCGCGGCCACCGAACATGCCGGCGAACATCGCCATGTTCGCCAGTCCGGAGATCACCGCCGCCATCGCCCCCGCCACCGAGGAGATCAGGATGTCCCGGTTGTAGACGTGTGAGAGCTCGTGCCCGAGCACCGCACGCAGTTCGCGTTCGTCGAGGATCTGCAGGATCCCGCTGGTGCAGCAGACGGCGGCGTTGCGAGGGTTGCGGCCGGTCGCGAACGCGTTCGGGGCCGCGGTCGGGCTGATGTACAGCCGCGGCATCGGCTGGTGTGCGGCGGTCGCCAGTTCGCGAACGATCTTGTAGATGATCGGCGCCTCGACCTCGGTGATCGGCTGCGCGTGCATCGCGCGCAGCGCCAGCTTGTCGCTGTTGAAGTAGGCCCACGCGTTGGTGGCGACGGCCAGCACGATCGAGAAGATCAGGATGGTCCGGTTGTTGAACAGCGAGCCGATGAAGACGATCAGCGCGGACATGACCACGAGCAGGCCGAAGGTCTTCATCCCGTTCGAATACCGATGCACTGGCGCCTCTTCCCCGAGTCGATCACGACCGGCCGGCCGAACCGACCCGTCACCAAGTCAACGAGGGACCCCGAAGCTGGGTTCCCTCATCGGGGAACGTTACTTCAGCCGACCCGGGCAATCGTGTATTCGACCAGGCGTTTCAGCGCGTCGTTTGCCGGCCCTTGGGGAAGCTCTGCGAGCTGGGCGCGGGCCAGGTCCACGTACTCCCCGAGCTTCGCCTTCGCCGCGACCATGCCGGGCGACCGTTCGAGCAGCACCAGCGCCTCGGCGACCTCGTCGTCGTCGGTGACCGGTCCGTCCAGCAGCACCCGCAGTCGATCCGCGTCGGGTCCCTCTTCCCGCAGTGCGTAGAGCACCGGCAGGGTGTGGACACCCTCGCGCAGGTCGGTGCCCGGCGTTTTGCCGGACTGCGCCGACTCCGAGGAGATGTCGATGATGTCGTCGACGATCTGGAATGCGGTGCCGACGGCGTCACCGAGCCGTTCGAGCCGCTCGACGTCCTCGGCCGACGCTCCGGAGAAGGTTCCGCCGAACCGGCCGCAGGCGGCGATCAGGGAACCGGTCTTCTCCCACACCACCTTGAGGTAGTGCTCGATCGGATCCTGGCTCTGCTTCGCGCCGATGGTCTCCCGCATCTGCCCGGTGACGAGTGCGGCGAACGTCTCGGCGATGATCCGCACCGCGTCCGGCCCGAGCGTCGACACCAGCCGGGACGCGTGCGCGAACAAGTAGTCGCCGGCGAGGATCGCGATGCTGTTGTCCCAACGGGAGTTCGCGCTCGGGGCGCCGCGGCGCATCGACGCCTCGTCCATCACGTCGTCGTGGTACAGCGTCGCCAGGTGCACCAGCTCGACCACGGTGGCCGCGGTGACCACGGACGGGTCGGCGCCCCGCGGCCCCAACTGCGCGGTCAGCAGGGTGAACAGCGGACGGAACCGCTTGCCTCCGGCCTTGGCGAGGTGCAGTGCGGCCTCGGTGAGGAAGTCCTCCCCGTCGGACAGTTCGCTGACCAGCAGCGTCTCCACATCGGTCAGACCCGTCCGCACCGCCTCGGCCAGTGCCTGGTCGCCCAGATCCACACCGGCGACGACGGTGCTCGTCGCTTCGCTCGTGCTCACGATCTCAGTACCCATCCTGTTCTGACGAGGCGCCCGCAAACCGGACCCCACGGTCACCAGCCGACAACCGCCGGGTGCCACGGTAGTGAATCCATCGTCCACGTTCGGTACCCGGGCTGTCACGAGTCGCAACGACCGGCCTGACAAGATACTGCCGTGGTGCCTCCGCCTGCCGAAACCGATCAGCCCGAGCATGCCCGTCCCGAACCGGTGAGTGCCCCCGAACGGACCGAGGTACTGGTCGTCGGCGCAGGCCCGGCGGGGTCGGCCGCCGCGGCCTGGGCAGCGCGGTCGGGGCGCGAGGTCGTGCTTGCCGATGCCGCGACGTTCCCCCGCGACAAGACCTGCGGCGACGGACTGACGCCACGCGCGATCGCGGAACTCGAGCATCTCGGACTCGGTGACTGGCTCTCGGAGCACCCGGTCAACCGCGGGCTGCGGCTCACCGGCTTCGGA
Source organism: Rhodococcus sp. NPDC003348 (assembly GCF_053589375.1). NCBI lineage: Bacteria > Bacillati > Actinomycetota > Actinomycetes > Mycobacteriales > Nocardiaceae > Rhodococcus > Rhodococcus sp. NPDC003348. Next base: position 30,506 of record NZ_JBSFRT010000017.1, on the reverse strand, counting down.
CACGAACTGCAGCTCCCGTGGCCGGACGGGTCGTTCCCGTCGACGGGCAGCGCGGTGCCACGGACCGAACTCGACGACCGGATCCGCCGGGTCGCCGTCGACTCGGGCGCGACGATGCTGCAGGGCGCGAAGGCGGTGGGCGTCGAGCGCGCTCCCGACGGCACCGCCGTCACTGCGGTGACCTTCACGACCCCGGACGGCCCGCGCACCGTTCGGTGCCGGTACCTGGTGGTCGCCGACGGGGTGCGATCTCCTCTGGGCAAGCTGCTGGGCCGCGAGTGGCACCGCGACACCGCCTACGGGGTCGCAGCCCGCGCGTATGTCGACTCCGGTCGCGCCGACGACGAGTGGATCACCTCGCATCTGGAGCTGCGTGACACGGCCGGGACCGTTCAGTCGGGATACGGCTGGGTCTTCCCACTCGGCGGGGGACGCGTGAACATCGGTGTCGGGACGCTGGCGACCGCCGCCCGCCCCGCGCCGGGCGCACTGCGGCCGCTGATCGAGTTGTACGCGAGCCGGCGCCGCGACGAGTGGCAACTGGACGGCCCGATCCGGTCGGTCGCGTCGGCGCTGCTGCCGATGGGCGGGGCGGTGTCGGGGGTCGCGGGCCCGAACTGGGCATTGATCGGTGATGCCGCCGCCTGCGTGAACCCGCTCAACGGCGAGGGCATCGACTACGGCCTCGAGACGGGCCGGATGGTGGCGGACGTGCTCGGCGCCGGCGACCTCACCGATCTGTGGCCGGCGGTGCTGCGGCGACGCTACGGCCGGTCCTTCTCGATCGCCCGCAGGCTGGCCGGACTGCTGACGGTGCCCCGGGTGCTGCCCGCGGGTGGCCCGGTGGCGATGCGGTCGCGGACGCTGATGACCGTCGCGGTCCGGGTGATGGGCAACCTCGTCACCGACGCGGACGCGGACCTCACCGCCCGCGCGTGGCGCGTCGCCGGCGCGTCGTCGCTGCGGCTGGACGGGCGGCCGCCGTTCAGCTGAGCGCGGACCGGCTGAGGACGAAGGCCGGGAACCGGCCGACGACGGGCTCGCTGCCGAAAACCACCCGGGCATGCCCCGGATCCGAGTTGGGCTGACCGCCCTCGATCGCCGCGTAGATCCACGGCCCCTCGTCGAGTTCGACGATCGCGATGGTCAGCGGCTCGAGTCCCCGAGCACCCACCCCCGGCGAGGCCGCGGAGGGGTCGAGCCGCGTCCAGGACACCACGGTTCCGCGACCCGTCGACGGCACCCATTCCAGATCCCCGTCGCAGGCCTTGCACACCCAGGTCTCGGGCGCGAACAGGGTCGCGCAGTGGCCACAGGACCTGAGCATGAACGCCTCGGTCTCGAAGGGCCGGGTCACCGCGTCCACGCTCATGCCGGCACCTGCTCCCGCGACGGAGCCAGGACCCGGCCCACGGCGTCCCCGAATCGGGTGGGGTCGCCGATCGGCCAGCAGTGGTTGCCGGACACCATCACGACCTTCGGGTCACCGAGAGCCGCCCGCATCGACTCGAAGCTCGCCTCCGGGATCACGGCGTCCGCGGTCCCCCAGAGCAGCGTGACCGGAAGTCCCCGCTCGGCGAGCCGGGCGAGTTCGGGTCGCAGGTCGGCGGTGCGGGCGAGGTGCCCGGTCCGCCAGATCGCCCCCGGGCCGCGCAGCACGTTCGGCACCGCCGCACCGGCGATCGCCCCGACGACCTGGCCCACCGAGCGGGAACCGAGTGCGTCGGCCTGCAACCGCAGCGCCCAGTCCCAGAGCGGCCGTTCGTGGATGGGCCGGGCGGGCGACCACTGCGCCCCGCCGACGGAGTTGACGAGCACCAGTTCCCCGATGTGATCGGGTAGATCGTGCGCGGCGCGGGCGGCGACGCCGCCGCCGAACGAGTGCCCGATCGCCGTGACGGGGCCGCGGATACCGATGGCATCGACGAACCGGCCGACCCAGCGCGCGTACCCGTCGAGGTCGCGCTCACCGGCGGGCAGTTCCGGGGTGCCACCGAAGCCGGGCAGCGCGGGGGCGTACACCCGTACCCCGCGGTGGGCGAGTTCGCGCAGGGCGGGCCGGTAGGCGGCGGGTCCGAGTCCCCATCCGTGCAGGAAGACGACCGGCCGGCCGTGGCCGCCGACCGCGTAGTCCACCGTGGTCCCGTCGACGGGGACGCGGCGCCAGCGGACGTCCTGCGTGGGCCGCTGGAAGGCGGCCGAGGGAGATCTGAGTGTGGACTCGCGCATTTCGGGGTACCTCGACTTCGCGGCACTGTCGCAGAACGACTCGGGTAGTTGAGACGTTCATCACAGTGCCGTGATTGCGCGGATCGCACGACGGTGGAATGACGGGGATGGGTACCTGTTTTTCCGTATTCGGGTACCTGAAATCAGGCGAAACCCCAGGTCACTGCTCGGCGCCGGCGTTGCTCGCCGACGCGGCCCGATGAGCCTGCTGCTCCACGTACCAGGCAGCGATCTGTGTGCGCGAGTTGAACCCGAGCTTCGCGAGCACGTGCTCGACGTGGCCCTGCGCGGTGCGCTGCGAGATCACCAGCTTCGAGGCGATCGCCTTGTTCGTCAGTCCCTGTGCGACGAGCTCGGCGACCTGCTTCTCGCGCCGGGTCAGGGTGACGGATTCCGGTTCCGGTGTCGCGGTGGCCTGCTGCACACCGAGCACGTACCCCAGTACCTCGTCGCACGTCATGTTTCGACCCTGCCGCCACGCCGACTCGAACACCGATTCGGCGAGTGCGTCACGGGCGCGCTTCTCCGCCTCCTCGTGGTAGACCAGCACGTTCGGCAGCAGCACGGTGGGACTGCCCACGGCCTGCGAGCGGGCCTGCGCGGCACCCATGAGGACCGCCGACCGCCGATACCGTCCGCCGGCGGCGGCGATCCACGAGAGCACCTCGATGCACGAGCTGCATCCGAGTGGGTCGTCGACGACCCGTCCCAGGCGCAGGCCCTGTTCGAGCAGGTCGCTCGCGCTGTCGGGGTCGTCGATCCACCGGCTCAGCGCGAGCGCCAGCAGCGAGTACTCGCGGATCGCGGACTCGCCGTGTTCGGTGGTGATGTCGAGCACTTCCTCGTGGGCCGCGATCGCCCGGTCCTCGTCTCCGGTGACCGCGGTGGCGACCGCCACACCGACCAGCGACGTGGTCAGCCTCAGCAGGTCCCCCGAGGCCCGGAACCGGACGATGACCGACTCGAACGGGGCGATGGATTCGGTCAACCGGCCCGCGAACAGCGCCTCCGACGCGACCGCCAGGTTGGTCAGCAGGTCGGCTTCGGGATCTCCCAGCTCGGCGGCCAGCCGCTGTGCCCGCGCCACCAGCTCGGCGGCCGGGACCAGGTCGCCCTGCGTGCCGGCGAGCACGCTGTTCACGTACAGCGCCTTGATCCGGTCGAAGCTCGGGGTGTCGGGATCGCGGTCGAGCGCACGATCGAGCCAGTGCCTACCCTCACCGGACATACCGCGGCACAGCCAATACGGATAGAGGGCGGTGCAGATCCGCAGCGCGCCGTCCACCTCTCCCGGCTCGGTGACGCCGAAGGTGATCGCCTCGCGGAGGTTGGGCTGTTCGCGCTCGAGGCGGCGGATCCAGTCGACCTGCCGCGGGCCGATCCAGTCGGACTCGGCGGCGGCCGTCATCGACTCGTACCAGTCGCGGTGTCTGCGCTGCATCGCGGTGAACTCGCCGGCCTCGCGCAGTTTCTCCCGGCCGTACTCGCGCAGCGTCTCGAGCATCCGGTACCGGACACCTGCCCCGACCTCGTCTCGGATCAGGATCGACTTGTCCACCAGCGACGCGACCCCGTCGAGCGGGACGAGATCGGCCCCGTCTTCCCCGCACACGCCCTCGGCGGCGTCGAGCTCGAAGCTGCCCGCGAACACCGACAGCCGCCGCCACATCACCTGTTCGGTCTCGGTGCACAGCTCGTGGCTCCAGTCGATGCTCATTCGGAGCGACTGCTGACGGGTCGGGGCGCCACGGCTGCCCTTCGTGAGCAGCTGGTAACGGTCGGTGAGCCGGTGCAGGATCTGCTCGGCGGACATCGCGCGCAGCCGGACCGCGGCGAGCTCGATCGCCAGCGGCAGTCCGTCGAGCTGCTGGCAGATCTGGGCGACCGCGACCCGGTTCTCGTCGGTCAGCGCGAAACCCGGGACCGCGGCGGCGGCGCGTTCCACGAACAGGGAGACCGCCTCGTACTGCGGCAGTCCCTCCAACTGGGTGGATCGCTGCGGATCCGGCACCGTCAGCGACGGCACCCGGAGCACCGCCTCGCCCCCGATCGCGAGGGGTTCCCGGCTGGTCGCCAGGATCCGCAGGTCGGGACACGTCCGCAGCAGGGCCTCGGCGAGCGCGGCGATCGAGTCGATCAGGTGCTCGCAGTTGTCGAGGACCAGCAGCAGGTTGCGGGACACGAGGTGGTCGGAGAGCAGCGCCAGCGGCGGGTACAGGGGCTGCTCCCGCAGCCCGAGTCCGCTGGCGACGGTGTCCGCGACCAGGTCGGGGTCGTGCAGTTCGCCGAGTTCGACGAGCCACACGCCGTCGGGGAACGCGCGGCGGGAGTCCTCGGCGACCCGCAGCGCGAGGCGGGTCTTCCCGACGCCGCCGATGCCGGTGAGCGTGACCAGGCGAGATGTCGAGAGCAGCCGCTTGGCGTCGGTGAGTTCGCGCCGCCGACCGACGAAACTCGTCAGCTCCTGGGGCAGGTTGCCCTGTGCACCGCGACCGCCGAACTGGTTCATAACCGCGTCACTCCCGTCCTAGTCTCGGGGCGCCCCGACAACGCTCCGAGAGTTACCGGCGGGCTCGGTGCAGTGCCACGATCCCACCGGTCAGGTTGCGCCACTGTACGTCCCGCCAGCCCGCCGCCTCAATCGTTCGCGCCAACTCGTCCTGCCGCGGCCACGCCCGGATCGATTCGGCCAGGTAGACGTAGGCGTCCGGGTTGGAACTGACGGCCCGCGCCACCTGGGGCAGCGCCCGCATCAGGTAGTTCATGTAGACGGTACGGAACGGACCGAAGGTCGGGGTGGAGAATTCGCTGACCACCAGCCGGCCACCGGGCTTGGTCACGCGGGCGATCTCCCGCAACCCGGCCTCGAAATCGGACACGTTGCGCAGGCCGAACGAGATGGTCGCCGCGTCGAAGACGGCATCCGCGTACGGCAGCGCCATCGCGTCGCCGGCGACCATCGGCACCCGCCGGGACGCCCCGGCGTGGAGCATGCCCTTGGAGAAGTCGGTGGCCACCACCCAGGCGCCGGATCGGCCCAGTTCCACGGTCGACACGCCGGTGCCTGCCGCCAGGTCGAGCACCCGCTCCCCCGGCTTCAGGTCGAGCGCGGCACGGGTCGCCTTCCGCCACTGCCGGTCCTGCCCGAACGACAGGACGGTGTTGGTCACGTCGTAGCGCTTCGCGACCCCGTCGAACATCGACGCGACCTCGTGCGGTTGCTTCTCGAGCGAGGCCCGCGAGCCTTTCGTTGCTGCCACACCGCCAACCGTACAGGCGCGCCGGGTCACGCCGTCCGCCGCCGGACCAACCACAGGATCGGCGCCGCGACCAGCCACGTCACCACGATCACGGACCCGGCGGGCAGCAACGCGACCCGCACGTCGCGGCCCGACACCCGCACCAGGTCGGGATCCGAGCGCGCGTACTCGACGTCGATGCGCTGGCCGGCGGTCAGGTTGGTCGGGTACAGCACACCCAGCCGCGGTGTGTGCGTCACGCCGTCCGGGGTGACGAAGCTGACCGCCGAACGCAGGGCGCCTGCGGAGAGCACCTCCGCCGTCGCGACACCCTTGTCGGAGTCGATGGTGTGGTCGTTGCGCCAGGCCGCGAGCACCAGCAGCACCGCGAGCACCGAGATGGCGACGGCGGCCACCAGCACCCCCCGGGTGACGCGTCGCGCGGTCGTGGCGGTCACAGCTGGGCCCGGACGGCTGCGTGCAGGTCACGCAGACCGGACCGGTCGGTGGCGACCTCGAGGACCCGGATGCCGCGGCCGAACGGCTGCGTCAACTCGGTGGCGAGCTGGTCGCAGGTCACGGCGTGATGTTCGATCCGGTAGGCGGCGCACAGTGCGGACAGGTCCATGCCGTGCGGGGTGCCGAAGATCCGCTCGAAGACGCCCGCGTACTGCGGGTCACCCTGCTCGAGCAGTTCGAAGATCCCGCCGCCGTCGTCGTTGGCGACGACGATGGTCAGGTCCGCGGGCCGCGGTTCCCCGGTGCCGATCAGCAGCCCGGACGCATCGTGCAGGAAGGTCAGGTCGCCCATCAGTGCGATTGTCCGACCGCCGCCGGCGGCGTCGGCGGCCAGCGCCGCGCCGACCGCGGTCGAGACGGTGCCGTCGATGCCTGCGACGCCGCGGTTCGACAGCACCTTGACGCCGGGTCGCGGGTAGCAGACGAGGGCGGCGTCCCGGACCGGGTTGGACGCGCCGAGGAGCAACTGGTCGCCGGCGCTGCCGGAGGCGGCCGATCCTCCGCCGAGGGCATCGGTGACGACCGCGGCGACGTGCAGTCCGGTGGCCCGCGGGTGCGCGGACAGTTGCTGACGAACGGCCTTGTCCGCGTGTTCGGTCAGGTGCCGGCAACGATCCAGCCACGACTGCGCGGGCGCACCGCTCACGATGGCCCGGGTGCCGGTGGCCAGGACGTTGCCGGAGACGTCGGGCCAGCGCGGCCCGGTGGTCAGCGCGAACACCGACACCCGCGGGTCGGCGAGCAGATTCGACACCGGGCGGTGCAGGGTGGGCCTGCCCGTGATGATCGCCTGTCGCGGGTTCAGTTGCGAGAGCGCAAGGGGGTGCACCGGCAGCCCGTGCATGGGTGCGGTCGGCTCGGCGACCGTCGGCAGCCCGGCGAGTTCGGGGCGGTGCGCGGAGCCGTGGCCGGAGATCACCACCGTGTCCGGTGTGAGGTCGATCTCGAGCGGCACGTCGAGGGTGGCGTGCGCCGTCGTGGTCCAGGCGGCACCGTCGGGCCTGCCCTCCGGGACCGGCCCCTGCGGATGTACGTCGGGCACCAGCGGCTCGCGCAGCGGGATGTCGAAGTGCACGGGTCCGGCGTTGCCGGAGCGGGTGCCGCGGGCGGCGGCGAGTACCCGGCACACCGCGCTGCGCCACTGGCTGTTCTGGTCGGCCCCCGAACGGAGCCCGCGGAACGACCCATCGCCTCCCGCGCGGAGCCCCTCGCCGGTGGCCTCGGCGAGACCGAGACTGATCGTGGCCCGCACCTGGGAGCCGAAAAGCCCGAGTTGTTCGACGGTCTGGTTGGCGCCGGTGCCGAGCATTTCGTACGGCCGGTTCGCGGAGAGCACGACGAGCGGCACCCTGGCGTAATTGGCCTCCAGCACGGCAGGCCCGAGATTGGCGACAGCGGTGCCCGAGGTCATCACGATCGGCACCGGAAGACCGGAGCCGACCGAGAGTCCGAGAGCGAGGAAGCCGGCGGTGCGCTCGTCGATCCGCAGGTGCAGTCGGATCCGTCCGGCGGCGTCGGCGGCCTGCAGCGCGAAGGCAAGGGGCGCGTTGCGCGAACCCGGGCACAGCACGACGTCACGAACCCCACCGCGGATCAGTTCGTCGACGACTGCGGTGGCCTGGGCGGTGGACGGATTCACGGTTCCAGGGTGTCAGACGCCGCAAACGCGCTGCGCGCCTGTGCGCGCTTTTGGTGACTCCGGCCACCAAAAACGCGCACAGGCAGCGAAGCTGCCTAGCCGGCGTGCTTCTGGACGAGCGCGCCGAGCCGGGGCAGGGCCTCGACGACGTTCTTCTTCGCGGACGGACGCAGGGTCGAGTAGACCTTCTTGACCGCGCCCTTGCTGGTGCCCTCGATCTTCTCGTCGGTCACCCCGAGCAGGGCGTCCGCGACCTCGTCGCCGCGGGCGGTGAGGAAGTCACCGAAGCCCGCTCCACCGGCGGAACCGTAGTCCTGCCAGAACGGCTCGAGGCGGGAGACGAAGCTCGGCAGCAGACCCTCGACCGCGTCCGGAACGATCGACGGGCCGACCTTCTTGACGGCGCCGTAGCCGGTCTTGAGGGCCAGACCCGAGGCGCCGGACTTGTCCGAAACCTCGGCGTCGATGAGCTCCTGCACGTCCGCGACGACTGCGGGCAGCCGCGCCGGGTCGAGCAGGGTTTCGTTCAGTGCTGCAACCACTTTCAATGCCTCCGATAGTGCGTGAATGTAGAGCGCCGACCCTATACGACGACCCGACCCCACCATCAACTCCAGTCACCCAGACCACAGCAGCCACGAGAATCACGGAGCCGGTCGAACCGGACAGCAATCTCCCAGCGCACTCACAGCAGCGCGTGACAGCGGGCCATCCGATCCAACCACCACGCCGTGCGCTCGGACGATGCGGCCAGTGCGGCGAGTCGATCCTCGTCCGGCGTCACGGCGGCGACCGCGAGTTCTCCGCCGGACAACCGGAGCGGCGGAGCGACGTCGGCCTCGAAGAGACCACCGGTGCCCAGCCCGCACGCGAGGTCCAGGGACGGCAGCGCCGCCGCGGCGGCCAGCCCGGTTGCGATCCCCACGGCGGAATCGAGGGCGCTGGAGACCACCACGCGCGCGCCGTACCCGGCCAGTTCGTCCGCCAGTCCCAGCAGGGCCCGGGTCCCCCCTAGCGGCGCCACCTTCACGACCGCGACGTCGGCGGCACCGGCACGGACGACGCGCAGGGGGTCGTCCGCGCGGCGGATGCTCTCGTCCGCGGCGATCGGGACGCGGAGTCCCCGCTCGGCGAGACGCCGGCGCAGCTCGACGAGTTCGGGCACGGTGGCGCAGGGCTGTTCGGCGTACTGCAGGGCGCCGCCGTCGGTCAGTGCCGACAACGCCGCCATCGCCTCGTCGACGGTCCAGCCGCCGTTGGCGTCGACGCGGACGTGGTCGACGTGCTCGCGGACCACGGCGACGCGGGCGACGTCATCGGCGAGGGTCTGGCCCCGTTCCGCGACCTTCACCTTCGCGGTGCGGGCACCGGGGAACCGGGCGAGGATCTGCGGGACCTGCTCGGCGGGGACGGCGGGCACGGTCGCGTTGACCTCGATCGACGCGCGGCGCGGCGGCGGCGGCCCGACCCACGCGCTCTCGATCGCCGAGCGCAGCCAGGCGGCGGACTCGGCGTCGTCGTACTCGGGGAAGGGCGCGAACTCGCCCCACCCGGCGGGTCCGCGCACGAGCAGCACCTCCCGCACGGTGATGCCGCGGAAACGAACCCGCATCGGCAGGGCGACCACCCTGGCGGTGGAGCGAAGTTCGTCGAGGGTGGGGCGGATCTGCTCGGGCGAAGCCTCGGCGGGGGTTCGGTTCTGCTCGGGCGAAGCCTCGGCGGGGGTTCGGTTCTGCTCGGGCGAAGCCTCGGCGGGGGTTCGGTCGGTCACCGGGCAGCTCCTTCGGTCGAGGCGTCGACGAACGCGGCGTCACGCAGCAGCGGCACCACGCCACTGGTGTCGATCTCGGCGGCGACGCCCACGTCCCCGGCAAAGCCCTTCGCCGTCAGCTCCCGGCCGCTCGCACAGTCGTCGAGCAGCGCGCCGATCGACGGGCGCGCGTCCACGAAAGCCGCTGCGGCCGCGAGCGCTTCGGGGGACATTCCGTGACCGCCGAGGTCGGCCAGCGCCCGCAGGACGGCCCCGGCGCCCCACAGGTCCTCGACGGCCGGGCGCAACGTGCCGTCGGGCCACCGCTCCCCCGCGGCGAGCACCGCGACGGATCCGGCGCCGCGGCCGGCGATCCAGCGGGCGACGACGGACGCGTTGCGCAGGCACGCCCCGACGACGAGCGGCGAGGCACCGACCGCGGTATCGGTGTCGGCGAGGGCGAAGGCCAGCGCCGAACCGTTCGGCGACGGCAGCACCAGTCGCCGCGGCACGGCGCCGGCACGCAGAGACAGCGGCGACAGGCTGGGCTGTCCCGGCCCGGCGACGGAACGGCCGACCGCGACCACCGCGTCCCGCTCGGCCGCGTAGGAGGCGGCGCCGGCCGGGTCCCACGGGTACGGGTAGACGGCGGCGCCGGCGTCGAGCGCGACGGTCAGGGTCGTGGTGAACGACAGCACGTCGACCACGACCGCGACCTCGCAGCCGTCGGCGACGGCGGCCGCCCCCTCCCGGCCCCAGTCGAACCGGATCCGGTGCCCGTACTGGCGGTGCTCCGGGAGCACCGCCTTCGGGCTGTCGAACGTGGACACGGGGCTCAGGGCTGCCCGGGCAGGAGCACGATCATCAGCGCCTCGGCGTCGGCGAGCAGCGTGCCGTCGGGTTCGGTGAGCCGAGCGGTGACGAAGGTCTTGCGGCCCTCCACCCGGTCGACGACGCCCTCGACGACCAGTGGGGTCTCCAACGGGGTGATCTTGCGGTAGTTCACGTGCAGGTAGCCGGTGCGGCTGATCGGGCGCCCGTAGGCGTGGGTGACCATGCCGAACAGGTCGTCGAACAGCAGCGGCAGCACCCCGCCGTGCGCGGCGCCGTTGCCTCCCATGTGGTAGCGCCGGAACACCCCGGTCGAGCGCACGCCGGTGGTGTCGAACTTCTCGATCGTCCACGGCAGCATCAGCAGGCTGCCGCGGCCGGGCAGTCCGACCGACCGGCCGGCGGGGTAGTGCCCCTCCGGTGCCCGATGCGGGGCCAGGAGCGCGGCGAGGGCCTCCGCCTGCTCGGCGGCCTGCTCGATCACGTCCTGCGGCGGCGCGGTGGACACGGCCAGGTCCTGCACGGTGCGCAGCGCCTCGACGAGCCGACCGAAGTGCGGGCCGCCGTTGTCGGCGTCGGCCGCGTACACCGGGAATCCGCCGTGATGCTCGTAGTCGCCGTCACGCTCGGCCTTCTCGCTCATGACGTGCACGGTAATCCCCCACTCGGGTGCGGTCGCGCAGGCGGCGCCAACGCCGCCGCGCAGGCGACGACTCGCCCTCGGCCTATCCTTGCTCTCCGTGACCTTCAATCCGCAGCTGTGGCGTCCCGTCCCCGGGTTCGAGAACCTCACCGACATCACCTATCACCGGCACGTCACGCAGGGCACCGTCCGCGTCGCGTTCGACCGGCCGGAGGTGCGCAACGCGTTCCGCCCGCACACCGTCGACGAGCTCTACCAGGCCCTCGACCATGCGCGGATGACCTCGGACGTCGGCTGCGTGCTGCTGACCGGCAACGGCCCGAGCCCGAAGGACGGCGGCTGGGCGTTCTGCTCGGGCGGCGACCAGCGGATCCGCGGCCGCAGCGGCTACCAGTACACGGCGGTGGATGCGACCACCGGCCGCGCGGGCGAGACGGCGGACACCGTCGACAAGGCGCGCGCGGGCCGGCTGCACATCCTCGAGGTGCAGCGTCTGATCCGGTTCATGCCGAAGGTGGTCATCGCGCTGGTGAACGGCTGGGCGGCAGGCGGCGGGCACAGCCTGCACGTCACCTGTGACCTGACCCTGGCCTCCCGCGAGCACGCCCGCTTCAAGCAGACCGACGCCGACGTGGGCAGCTTCGACGGCGGCTACGGCAGCGCGTACCTGGCGAAGATGGTGGGCCAGAAGTTCGCTCGCGAGATCTTCTTCCTCGGCGACACCTACACCGCCGAGGACATGCACCACATGGGCGCGGTGAACAGGGTCGTCGACCATGCCGAGCTCGAGGACGTCGCGCTGGAGTGGGCGGCGAAGATCAACGGCAAGTCGCCGCAGGCGCAGCGGATGCTCAAGTACGCCTTCAACCTGCAGGACGACGGCCTGGTCGGCCAGCAGCTGTTCGCCGGTGAGGCCACCCGCATGGCGTACATGACCGACGAGGCGGTCGAGGGCCGCGACTCGTTCCTGGAGAAGCGCGACCCCGACTGGTCGCCATACCCGTGGTACTTCTGATCGACTTGCGCGGATGACGGTGCGGCCCGGACGCTTTCGGCGTCGGGGCCGCACGCCGTCACAGTGCGACCGCGAGCCGGTTCGTCGCGTCCTTGACGAGAGGTGCCACCTGGTCGAGGCGGACCTTGTGGGCCTGACCGGCTGCGCAGAGCGAAACGACGGTCCCGTCGCCGGCCCGCACCGCGGACGCAACCGACGCGATGCCGCCGTCGGCGATTCCGGAATTCGTTTCGGTGCGCTGCACGGCGATACCCGCCGCGCCGCGAATCCTGTTCAGTTCCCGGTGCAGACTCGGCAACGTCCAGCCGTCGAGCCGCTCCCCCGCATCGATCTCGGCGCGCACCAGGCGGTCGACCTTTTCCGGTGCCAGGGTGGCGAGCATGGCACGGCCGCCGGTGCCGCGGTGTGCGGCCAGCGACGACCCGACGCGGCTGCGGATCGCGAGCGCGAACGGGCCGCCGACCTTGTCGAGGAAGTGTTCTCGACCGCCCTCGAGCACCCCGAGGTGGACGACGAGCCCGGTACGCAGGTACAGCTCCTGCACGATGTTGCCCGCTGCCATGCGGATTCGGGCGTGGGTCGCCTGCGGGCCGACGGCGCCGAGTGCACGCGCACCGAGCCGGTACTCGCGGCCGTCGCGGCCGATCCAACCGAGGTCGAGGAGTTCGACCATGATCCGGTGCACGGTGGAGCGCGGCAGTCCGGTGCGGGTGGTGACGTCCTCGAGGCCGAGCCCCTCGTTCGGGTCGTCGAAGGCGTCGATGATCCGCGTCATCCGCTCGAGCATCGATTCCCGCCTGCCCTCCCGCGCCGCCGCGGATGTTCGGTCGCGGGGAGCGTCCGCCTGCCACTGTCCGATGTCGACAACCGTCACGGTGTCCGCCTCCCGTTCCCGAACTGAAATCAATTTCTTTCTACAGTGACGGGGGCCACAGCTCAAGTCCGGTCGCGTCGCGGCCGCGACGGTCACCCGGCAGACGAAACACGTGCCCTTCCTTCAACGGTTCACCGGACGACGGGACGCCGCACACCGGGCGAAACTCGGGCAGACTGACCCCATGACCGAAGCCGTCGCACCGGACGACCCGAGAGAGCGCCCCGAGAGCAGGCACACCCGACCGGACGGCGTCACCGACGCCGAGGTCGCCGCCGTGGGGAAGCTGTCCGAGGCCCTCGAGACGGTCGAACGAGCACGCGGCCAGCTGTACACCTTCCACCAGCTGATCGGGCACGCGGACAACCAGGTCGGCGAGGCCGTGGCCGCGTTGCGAGCCGCCGGCCATCCGGAGTTGGCCGGGGACATCGACACCGACCTGCTCGGCCGCAACGTGCTTCCGGGGAGGTGGACGTTCCAGGTGGTCGAGGAGTTCGACGACGGCTACTGGACGACGTTCCGGCGGTGGGACGCCGCCGCCCGGGAGCGGGTACTCGGCGGACGCAGGCACGTGAACGAGGCCGAGATGAAGGAAGCGCGGCGTACCCACGGCCGTCCGGGCCACGAGTCCCGGCCCGCCGATCCGGAACAGGAGTGACATGGAGATCCTGAGCAGCCGAATCATCCTGCGTCCGAAGGACTATCCGGCAACCCTCGCGTTCTATCGGGACGCACTGGGTCTGGCGATCGCCCGCGAGTACCCCGGTGGGACGGTGTTCTTCGCGGGCCAGAACCTGATCGAGGTGGCCGGGCACGGCGGCGGCGACGTGGAGTCGACCTTCGAGGGCGCGATCTGGTTGCAGGTCCGCGATCTCGAGGACGCGCAGGCGGAGCTGATGTCCGCGGGGGTCACGATCGCGCGCGAGCCGAGGCAGGAGCCGTGGGGCCTGCACGAGATGTGGATCGCCGACCCGGACGGGGTGTCGATCGTGCTGGTGCAGGTCCCCGCCGACCACCCGCTGCGCCGCGACACCCGCTGACCCGATCCCGGCGAGCCCCCGGCAGACCGAATGCTCCGTTCACTCGATCTACTCGACCGAACGATTCCGTTCACTCGGCTGCGGCGGCTCACTCGGACCGGCCACGGCCGCGGCCTCGGCCTCCGACGCGGCGGCGGGCGCCGGGGCTCCGGCACGGGCCAGGGCGGGGCGGGCTAGAAGTTCGACGGCAATCAGCGCGACGACCGCGATCAGGATCGTCACGATGACGACGATCCCGGACGGGTATCGCCAGAACACCAGCGCCGCAACCGCGATCGCGATGATCGCGATCCGCAGTGGCATCCGGAACCGGGCCGCGTAGGTCTCGACGGCTCGCGGCTCCCGTTCGGTGTCCGGGGAACGCAGCCGGTCCATCGACCGGCTGTACGCCCGCCGGATCGCGGTCGCGGACGGCGACGATCCGGACAGGTAGCCGACGATCCCGATCAGCACGGCCAGGACGAACACCGCCCGCACGGTCGTGCGCAGGGGCTGCGCCAGGGTGTCGAACAGGACACCGGCCGCATCGGGCGGCAGCACGTCGGTGGGCACCTGCCCGAGGTAGACGGACCGTCCGATGCTGATCGCGACGGCCAGGATCCCCATCCCGATCGCAAGAGCCGCCCCGACCAGTGCGAGCGCCCGCCGCCGCCCGCCGCGTGGGGCGGCCCAGATCGCCAGCAGCGCGGTCAGGAGGGTCAACCAGGGCAGCACCGCCGATGCCTTGTCGAGCCAGTTCACCAGCCGCTGGGCCTTGACCAGGTCGGCCGACTGGAAGATCACGAAGGTCGCGTCGACGTCGGGCAGTTTGTCGACGAACGCGAATCCGCGCTGCACGAGCTCGGCCTTGACGGTGTTGATCATCGCGGCGAGGGAGATACTCACCTCGCCCTTGTCGTTGACCTTGAGGGCGCCCGAGTTCTCACCGGTGGCAACCGAAACCAGTTCCTGGTGCGCCTGCCGGTTCGCCTCGACCCACATGGTCTCGAACTGATCGGACGTGACGAGCCGCGACACGGTGTTGTGCACGAAGGACTGCGCCTGTCCGGCGATCACCGGGGCGAGGCCGACCACGGCCGGCGGCACGCGCGGTGCGACCTCGGTGAGTGCGCCGAGCGCGTCGGCGGTCATCTGCTCGACGTCGACCCGGGTCATGATCTGGTCGGTGACCTCGTCGGTCAGTGCCGCCTGCAGCGCGGGGTCCGACGCCAGCGGCGCCACGGTCTGTACGTAACGGTCGGTGTCGAGGATCTGACTGCGCGCGTACCGAGCCGCCACCGCACCGATTCCGAGGACCGCGACGAGCACGAGGAGCAGACCGGCGGCCGTCCACCGCAGCGCCGGATGTCCGGAGGTCGGAGGGGCGGCCGCGACCGCCGGCTGCGGCGCGGGCGGGGCCGCCCGCAGTTCCGCGACCTCACGTCGCAGCCGTTCCAGCTCGGCCCGCTCGTCCGGTGTCAGCGGTGCACCGTGCTCCGGTCCTGTCATCGCCGACCTCCCTGTTCGTCGCCCCGCGAGTATCACACCAGAACCGCCGGTCGGCCCGCCTCATCCGCCCGGGGTGATTCCCGGGCCCGACCCGCCGGAGATGCTGTGCTCGCGGTGCGCGCGGCGCACAATCGGTGTGCCCGGACGGCGACAACGGCGAGGCGGCCCCATGAGTGCTGGTACCCGAGAACCCGACACCACCCGGAGCGGCTCCGCACTGGTGCTCACCGTCCTCGGTGCCGGCCAGTTCCTGATGACGCTGGACAGTTCGGTGATGAACGTGTCGATGGCGTCGGTGGCCGCCGACCTCGGCACCACGATCACCGGGATCCAGACGGCGATCACCCTGTACACGCTGGTGATGGCGACCCTGATGATCACCGGCGGCAAGATCGGCACCATCCTCGGCAGGCGCCGGGCATTCGGACTCGGGCTGGTCATCTACGGCCTCGGGTCGTCGACGACGGCCCTCGCACCGAACCTGGCCGTGCTGCTGATCGGCTGGTCCCTCCTCGAGGGGATCGGTGCGGCGCTGATCATGCCTGCGATCGTGGCGCTGGTGGCCGCGAACTTCCCGCCCGAGCGCCGGACGTCCGCGTACGGGCTGATCGCCGCGGCCGGCGCGATGGCCGTCGCGGCCGGTCCGCTGATCGGCGGCGCCGTGACGACGTTCGCGTCCTGGCGGTACGTGTTCGCGGGTGAGGTCGTGATCGTGGTGGCGATCCTGCTGGTGCTGCGGCGCATCTCCGACGTGCCGCCGCAGCGGGTGAAGCTGGACCTGGTCGGGTCGGGATTGTCCGCTGCGGGCCTGGGCCTGGCGGTGTTCGGTGTGCTGAGGTCGAGCGAATGGGGGTGGGTGCGGGTGCGTCCCGGCGGCCCCGAGTTCTTCGGGCTGTCGCCGGTGTTCTGGCTGATCCTCGCCGGACTCCTGGTGATCCAGCTGTTCCTGCGCTGGGAGTCGCGCCTGGCCGCGCGCGGCGGGCAGCCGCTGCTGGACCTGACACTGCTGCGCAACCGTCAGCTCAACGGTGGGCTCACGATGTTCCTCGCGCAGTTCATGATTCAGGCCGGGGTGTTCTTCGCCGTCCCACTGTTCCTGTCGGTGGTGCTTCAGCTGAGCGCACTGGGCACGGGTGTGCGCCTGCTGCCGCTGTCGGTGGCGCTGCTGGTCGCGGCCGTGGGCATCCCGAAGGTGTGGCCGCGAGCGAGCCCGCGGCGGGTGGTGCGGCTCGGGCTGATCGCGATGCTCGTCGGCATCGTGATCCTCGCCGCGGGAATGGATCCCGGCGCGAACGCGGCGGTCGTCGCGTTCCCGATGCTGCTGATGGGCCTCGGTCTCGGCGCACTGTCCTCGCAGCTCGGCGCGGTGACAGTGTCGGCGGTGCCGGACGAGAAGAGCCCGGAGGTCGGGGGCCTGCAGAACACCGCCACCAACCTGGGCGCCTCGCTGGGGACGGCGCTGATCGGGTCGGTGCTGATCGCGACGCTGAGCTCGTCGGTCGTCGCGGGGATCGAGTCGAACCCGGCGGTGCCGCCGTCGGTGCAGCAGCAGGCGAGTACCGAACTGGCCGCCGGGGTGCCGTTCCTGTCCGACACCCAGCTGACCGCGGCCCTCGACGAGGCCGGCATCCCGGCGGACACGGTGAATGCGGTGGTCGAGGTGAACGCGCAGGCCCGTCTCGAGGCGCTGCAGGTGGCGTTCTCGCTCGCCGCGCTGATCACGGCGGGTGCGCTCTTCGCGGCCCGCCGCCTTCCGCGCGATCCGGTCACCCGTGCGTGATCTTCACCCAGGTCGGGGTGAAGATCACGCACGGGCGCGCGGTGCCTCTACTTGCCGAGGGCCTCGGTGATGCGGTCGGCCTGCGCCTGGGCCTCGTAGAGCTGGCGCAGCAGCCACAGCCGCAGCACCCGCGCCACCGCTCCCGCCAGGTAGACGGCGGCACCGATGACGGTCAGCGCCAGCAGCGCGGTCGCCAGGATCTGGTACGAGGCGATGTTGCGCAGATCGTCCAGGGACAGCGACGCGAAGTAGACGATGAAAGTCGCCACCGCGCCGACCACCATCAACACCAGGCCCACGATGCGGGCCTTGCCGTCACCGCTGCCGGTCTCGGTCTTCAACTTCAATTCGGACACGTCCTTCTTGAACTGGTCGCGACGGTCCTCCGCGATTGCGGTCATCGTCATCCTCCTAGGTAGCTGGTTGAAAGTTCACGGTCGATGTCGGCGGGTTTCCCGGTCCGGACCACCCGGCCCTGCAGGATCAGCGCCGCCGAGGTGGCGATCGGCAGGACGGCCCGGGCGAACTGTTCGGCGACGAGGATGGACAGTCCCTCGGCCGCGAGTTGCCCGACGATGTCGTACATCTCGGTCACGACACGGGGCGCCAGTCCCATCGACAGTTCGTCGAGGAGCAGCACCGTCGGCGCGGTGCCGAGCGCACGGGAGAGCGCCAGCATCTGCTGCTCGCCGCCGGACATCGATCCGGCGAGCTGGCCACGCCGCTTGCCGAGAATCGGGAAGCGTTCGTAGGCAACCTCTTCGAGGTCCTTCAGGCTGGCGCCGGTCCCGGTGGCCACCCAGAGGTTCTCCCGGACGGTGAGGTTGGCGAACACGCCCCGCCCCTCCGGGATGGTGCAGATCCCGAGCCGGGCCAGGGTGGCGGCGTCGACGCCGTTGACGCACCGGCCGGCGAGCCGGAACTCGCCGGAGGTCACCGGAAGGATGCCGGAGCAGATCTTCAGCGTCGACGTCTTGCCGCCGCCGTTCGGGCCGAGGAGCGCGACGACGGCGCCGGGGTGCAGCTGCAGGTCGACCCCGTGCAGCACCTCGATGGCCCCGTACCCGGCGCGCACGCCGGCCAGTTCGAGCAGCGGTTCCGGCTGCACCGCAACGGAATCCGCCGCGGTCTCGGTGGGTGCCGTCATGCCACCTCCTCCGTTCCGATGTAGGCGGCGATGACCGCCGGGTCGTTCTGGACCTCGACGGGGGTCCCCGAGGCGATCAGGGATCCGTAGTCGAGGACGTGGATCCGCGAGCACACCCGCATGACGAGCGGCAGATCGTGCTCGACGAGGCAGATGCCGAGCCCCTCCCCCGCCAACCGCACGAGCAGTTCGGCGAAGTCCTCGGTCTCCTTCTCGGTCTGACCGGATGCGGGCTCGTCGAGCAGCAGCACCCGCGGGTCGGTCATCAGTGCGCGCGCCACCTCGACGACCCGGGCCCGGCCGGTCGGGATGTCGGACACGTCCTTGTCCGCGACGTCGGTCAGCCCGGTCAGTTCGAGGAGCCGGTCGGTCTCGGCCGCGAGATCACGGCGACCGCGAACGCCGGTGCCCCGCAGTCCGGTGCCGTGGATGTCCCCGGCCACCCGCAGGTTGTCCCGCACCGACAGGGACAGGAACAGTTCCAGCCGCTGGAAGGTGCGGGCCAGCCCGAGCCGGGCCCGCTTGTAGGGCGCCTTGCCCGTCACGTCCTGCCCGTCGATCAGCACCCGCCCCGCGGTCGGCTTCTGCAGACCGGTGACGGTGTTGAACAGGGTGGTCTTGCCGGCGCCGTTGGGGCCGATGAGACCGGTGACGGAGCCGGCGTGCACGGCGAGGCTGACGTCGTTGACCGCCACGTGACCACCGAATCGCACGGTGACGCCCCGGGTTTCGAGGAGCGGGCTTTCGAGCAGTGGTGTCGCATCAGGAGACGGCATTGGTCGTCAACTCCTTCTCGGGCTCGGATCCGGTGGTGGTCGCCGGCGCGGCACCGTCACTGGCGTGCCTGCCTGCCGCGGAGGTCGCCGCGACAGGCGAGGCCGGCCGCACACTCGCGGGCAGGCCGAGCTCCCGGTCGACCCGTGCGATGACCTCGTCGTCGTACGGCTCGTCGATGCCGATCGTCTCGGGGTCGATGGGACGCCGGCGCGCGGCCTCCTCGGCTCCGAGAACCTCGGTCGGCATGAGCATCTCGCCGATCACCGGCAGCGCGAACACCGTGACGATGGTGATCGAGGCAAACCACCAGTTGTCCAGGACACCGGTCAGTGCCAGCACGTACGCGACCGCGACGACCGCGGCCCCGCCGATCAGCACCGGCTTGGCATCCTTGAGCTTGCGGTAGCCCTCGACGACCTGGTGCACACTGCCCGACGGGTTGTGTCCCACACCGATACCGATCAGCGCCGGGCTGACCGCGGCGATGTTGCCGAGCAGCAGGTACAGGCCCTCGAGGTCGGGCTGGGCCTTCGCCAGGTTGTTGAAGGAGACCATGATGACCGAGAAGCCGACACCGGCCATCACGCCACCGAAGAAGGCGCCGCTGACGTAACCGATGCCCGCGACCACGGTGAGCATGAGCAGCGACAGGCTGATGATGATCGTGAACGACTCCCCGGAGACCGAACCCATCGCCGACGACATCAGGATGCCGCCGAGACCGGCGATGCCCGCCGACAGCACGAACACACTGAGCTTCAGCTTGACCAGGCTCTGCCCGAGCATCGCCGACGCGGCGGGGCTGTCCTTCATCGCGGTGAGCCGGCGGCCGTAGCCGCTGTTGCGCAGCGCGATCAGCACGACGCCGAGCACCGCGAACACCACGGTGACGGTCATCAGGAATGTCGTCGGGTTCCCCAGGTCGAGCGGTCCGATCTGCAGCGGCGGGATCACCAGGTTGCCACCGGTGAAGATGGAGAACTTCTGCCCGAACAGCTCGTGCTCGGTGGTGTCGCGCAGCACCATGTTGGACAGGAACACGCCGAACGCCATGGTCGCCAGGGCCAGGTACAGCCCCCGCAGGCGCAGGGCGGGTAGTGCCACGAGTCCGCCGACGAGCGCCGCGACGATCACGCCGAGGATGACGCCGACGATGGTGAGCCGTTGCGCGAGACCGGATCCGGTGATGCCGAAGTGGTACACGATGATCGTGGCGATCGCGCCGAAGGACAGTGGGGCCAGGTTCATCTCGCCGGCGTATCCGGTGAGCAGGGTCAGTGACAGTGCGATGATCGCGAAGCAGATGCCGATGGTCAGGGTGGTCACCGCGGACTCGACCATCAGCAGACGGATCAGGTACACGATCACCACGAGCGCGACGGCCCAGCCGACGGCCTTGCGCACCGACGGCACGTGGTAGCGCTCGCGGGTGCGGACGGCGGCGCCGCGCAGGCGATCCTGCGGCAGCACGATCAGCACCACGAACAGCGCGATCATGGGCAGCGAGACTCGCAGGTTGGACGTCCACGTCCAGGTCGTGGGCGCGTACCCGAGCAGGTAGGTGCCGGCCAGGCCGAGCACGACCGCGCCGACGAACGTGCGCGGGATGCTGCGCAGCCGGCCGAACATGGCGGCTGCGAAGGCGTCGATCACCAGCAGCGTCAGCAGGTTGGCCTCGAGGGTGCCGCCGCTGATCGGGGTGATGAGGATGCCGGCGAGCACCGCGAGCATCGAGCTCAGCGCCCAGGAGAAGCCCGCGATCCGTTCGGGATTGTGGCCGCTCAGGCGGAGCAGGTCCGGGTCGTCGACGACACCACGCATGGTCGCGCCCATCCGGGTGCGGGTGAACAGCAGGCGCAGACCGAGCGCGATCGCCACAGCGGCGATCAGGCAGATCAGCTCGTGCACGTGCACCGTGGCACCGAAGAAGGAGAACTTGGCGTCGTCACCGAAGAACATCCGCAGGGTGCGCGGGTCCTCCGGGTGCCAGAACCACTGGGACAGGAACAGCATCCCGAGCATGATCGAGACGGTGACCACGATCTTGGTCACCTCGGCGGTGTCCCGCAGCCCCCGCATGATCAGGAAGTACAGGCCCAGGCCCATCAGCGGCCCGAAGACGCCGAGCACGATCAGCAGGGCCAGCGGGGTCGGCACCCCCCAGCCAACGCTCAGCTGCCAGTAGACGAACGCACCGAGCATGGCTTGTGCGCCGTGCGCGAAGTTGAAGATGCCGGAGGTGTTGTAGGTGAGCACCAGCCCGGAGGCGGCGATCGCGTACACGGAACCGAGCACGAGGCCCAGGATCGTGAATGTCACGAAAGTGTCCATGTGAGAACCCTTGGTGGTGGGGGCCCTAGGTGTTTAACGCTAGGTCGGATAACGGGGGCGGTGCGACGTGCGCCGCACCGCCCCCGTGAGAGTCCGTGAGCCGCAGCGATCAGACCTGCGGCTTGATCACGTTCGGTCCGAGGTACTTGGTGGAGATCCGGTCGGGGCCGAGCTCGGTGCCCCAGGTCGACGGGTCGGTCTTGATCAGGTACTTGTCGTTGCACTCGAACTCGGCGGCCTGCTCGGGGAAGACCTGGGTGTACTTGTCACCCTTCAGCGACACCATCAGGCCGCACTTGGCCGGCATGTTCTTGCCCGGGTCGGTCACCGCGTGCAGGCCGCCGCCGTCCCACTCGTGGATCTTGGACAGCTCGGTGACCATGCACTGGCGGGTCAGGTCGGAGCCGCACTCCTTCGCCGCGGTGGCCCACAGCAGGAACGAGGAGGTGGACTGCATGCCGAGGAGCGCGGTCTTGCCGCCCTCCGCCGCGACCAACTCCTTGTACTTCGCGACGGCCGGAACCTTGTCGGCGTTCTCGAGCATCTGGAAGGTCATGTCGGCATTGAGGTTGTCGAGGATGCCGCTTTCCTTGTTGAAGGTCTGCGCGGAGTTTCCGTACCAGGTGGCCTCGCCGAAGATGATGGGGTCGATGCCGACCTGGTCCACCGCCTTGAAGAAGTTGAACTCGTTCGGCACCGGCGACCGGGAGGTCCACAGGCCCTTGACGCCGCACTGCTTGTACTTCTCCGCGAACGGCACGTAGCTCGGCTCACCCTGGTAGTTGAGGGTGACGCCGCAGTCCTTGAGCTTGAAGCCGGCGGCCTCGGCCATCGAGCGGGTCTTGGCCAGCGAGGTGATGATCGTCGGCATCGTCGACCCGACGAGATCGAAGTCGTTCAGCAGGTCGGGGTGCATCTGGGCCATCTGGAACCAGGCGGCACCGTTGGCGTAGTCCACCGGGAACGGCACGCCCTGATAGGACATCGGACCACTCGCGGCGTCCGGGGAGACGGTGAAGCCGGGGACGGCGGCCATGTTGCAGGCCACGCGGGTCTGCTCGGCGGTCTGGTCCATGGCGAAGCCGTGGCCGACCATCATGAACTCGGAGCGGCACGCCTCCTGCATGACCGTGTTTGCGTTGGTCATCGCCGCGTCGTAGTCGGTGCCGACGATCTTGCGGCCGTTGATGCCGCCCTGCTCGTTGCACCAGTCGATCATCGCGGAGACGGCGTCGGACATCTCCTTGTTCAGGCCGGGGCTCTGCGCGTAGCCGCGGTCGTCGCCGAACCCGATCTTGATCTCGGTGTCGCTGACACCCTGATCGGTGGCGCCCTTCGCGTCACCGGCGCCGCACGGGGAGGCGAGGGTGCCGAACTTGGTGTCGGACGCGGACGCGGACTTCGCGTCGCCGGCGCCGCCCGACGTCGGCACGCCGGCGTCGCCACCACGGTCGGTGGCGCATGCCGAGACCAATGCGGCCGACAGTGCGAGGGCCGCGAGGAGCTTCGCGGGCTTGCGTGGGTTCACGATCGGTGTCTCCGTTCTTGACGCGGTCGAGCTGTAGACGCGGAAAAGAAGTGTTCTGCGTCACTCGATGCGGGGACGCTAGCCAGCGGATAGCCGCCAGAATCGCCCATTCCCGGTGAGTGAGACCTGAGCGTGAGTTCGGCCACATCGACGAAACTCGTGTGACGCTTCCCACCCCCGTGACCCGATCGTGTCCTGCTCGCAAGGCCGATCGAACGACCAGGCCAGGGCTTGTCGCGCCTGTGCCGAAGAGCACGCCCCACGGCCGCCTCGTGACTCGACTTTTACGCCGTCGTAACGGAGGATGGAAGCTTGTGAACGCGGAACTCATCGTTCTTCTCGTCGTGGTCGTCACAGCCCTCGGGTTCGACTTCACCAACGGCTTCCACGACACCGGGAACGCGATGGCCACCTCCATCGCAACCGGGGCTCTTCGACCAAAAGTCGCGGTGGCACTGTCCGCAACCCTGAACCTGGTCGGTGCGTTCCTCTCCGTCGAGGTCGCCGCCACCGTCGCCAAGGGCGTGGTGAATCTCAGCTCGACCGGCGGCGAGGACCTCCTCCTGATCGTCTTCGCCGGTTTGGTCGGCGGCATCCTCTGGAATCTGTTGACGTGGTTGTTCGGCATCCCGTCGAGCTCCTCGCACGCCCTGTTCGGCGGCCTGATCGGCGCCGCGATCGCCGGCATCGGCATGAACGGCGTCGAGTGGGCGGGCGTGCTGAGCAAGGTGATCGTGCCCGCACTGCTGGCCCCCGTCGTCGCCGGTCTGGTCGCGGCCTGCGGGACCTGGCTGATCTACCGGATCACCCACGGCGTCCGCGAGGACACCAAGGAACGCGGCTTCCGGCTCGGCCAGGTCGGGTCGGCGTCGCTTGTCTCCCTCGCCCACGGCACGAACGACGCCCAGAAGACGATGGGCGTGATCTTCCTGGCCCTGGTCGCGCACGGCACCATCACCGCGGATGCGCCGATGCCGTTCTGGGTCAAGCTCAGCTGTGCGGTCGCGATCGCGCTGGGCACCTATCTCGGCGGTTGGCGGGTCATCCGGACCCTGGGCAAGGGCCTGGTCGAGATCGCCGCGCCGCAGGGCATGGCAGCGGAGGCGTCGTCCGCGGCGATCATCCTGACCTCGAGCCACCTCGGTCTCCCGCTGTCGACCACCCACGTCGCGACGGGATCGATCATGGGCACCGGCATCGGCAGGCGCGGCGCCGAGGTGCGCTGGGGCGTGGCGGGCCGGATGGGCGTCGCGTGGCTGATCACCCTGCCGTCCGCCGCACTGGCAGGCGCGATCTGCTGGGGCATCGCCCACCTGATCGGTGGCCTGCCCGGCGTGCTGGTGGTCTTCGCGATCCTGCTGGCGCTGGCCACGCTGATGTATCTGCGTTCGCGCCGTCAGCCGGTCGACCACAGCAACGTCAACGCGGAGTGGACCGGACGCGTCGAGCCGGAGGCCGCCGTCCCGTCCCTGCCGGACACGACGGACGTCGTGCTCACAGATCTGACCGCCCTGGACGCCGCGCTGGTCAAGGACATTCCCGCCCCGCCCGGCGTGACCGAAGTCCTGCCGGACGCCACAGCCGTCACGCCGGCCCCACGCGTCAAGCCCGCCGACAACGTGTCGGCCTGACCGACGGAAAGCACCCGATGGACCTGTTGACGAAAACCGCCGAATCACTGTGGCAGGTGATCCTCGTCGGCCTCGTGCTCGGCGCCGGGCTGCCCGCCATGTTCGCGTTCGGACTGCGCCTGCTCGGATCCGGCACCACGACCGTGGACGAGTCGGGTGCCCCGGCGACCACCACCAGAAGCCCCCTGTCCACCGCGGCGGCCGTGGCATGCTTCGCGATCGTGGTGATCGCGATCGTCACCGGCATCCTGTTCATCATGGCGGACTTCCTCGATCACACGTTCGGAATCCAACTGTTCTAGCGTCGACCGCACTGGCGTGAGACCGCATGGTCGGGAGACCATGGCGTCGAGAGGCAACGTTTGTGAGCACCGTGAAAGCGTCATTCCCGCTGTCGGTACTGAAGTGGTTGCGCGCCGGATACCCGGAGGGCGTGCCGCCGAAGGACCGTGTCCCGCTCGTGGCCCTGCTGTACCGGCAGATGTCCGGTGAGCAGATCAAGGACGTCTCGGTGGCGCTCGCCGAGGCTGCGGGCAAGGCGCCGGACCCGACGATCACGCGCAACGAGATCGGCGAACTGATCGAACAGGTCACCGACACCGAACCGTCCACCGAGGACATCACGCGTGTGGCATCGGTGCTGGTCGCCGCGGGATGGCCGCTCGCGGGCCTCGACGACGAACCCTAGGGAGAGGGGGGTACCCAGTGAGCCTTCCACCGTTTCTCACCTCGATTCTCGGCTGGCTGCGTGCCGGGTATCCCAACGGCGTGCCGGAGCAGGACTACGTCCCCCTGATCGCCCTGCTGCGCCGTCGTCTGTCCGACGACGAGGTCCGCACGGTCACCGACGCCCTCGTCGACCAGGAGTCCCCGGTCGACCGGATCGACATCGGCGTACTGATCACGAAGGTGACCGACGAGATGCCACTCGAAACCGACATCGCGCGGGTACGCGCACACCTCGCGGCCGGCGGCTGGCCCCTCGCCGGCCCGTGGGACGAGGAGCAGCAGAACCCGTACCGCCCGATTTGACCGGGAGATCCGAGTAGTCGGCCACTCGTGACGTCGCGGCACCCGATCGCCGACGCTGGGTTGAAGCCAATCCAGTGTGAAAGAGGCGATCGTCATGACGATCCAGGGTGACCATGCCGTCGTGATCGGTGCGGGCGTCGGTGGACTCGTCGCCGCGCGGGTGCTCAGCGAGTTCTACCACCGGGTGACGGTTGTCGAACGAGACGCGCTCCCGACGGATCCGGTCCCGCGCAAGTGTGTGCCACAGGGGCGGCACGCACACGTGCTGCTGGCCCGGGGCGCGGACGCATTCGACGACCTTTTCCCCGGGTTCACCTCGGACCTGATCTCCAGGGGCGCCCCGACCGGCGACGCCGGCGAAACGTTCCGGGTGGTCCTCGACGGACAGCGTCACCTGTCGAGCCACGCGGGCGTGCGCGCGGTCGGAGCGAGCCGGCCGCTGATCGAGTGGCAGTTGCGGGACCGGGTGCGCGCGCTGCCGAACGTCTCCGTCGCCGAGTCCTGCGCTGCGGTCGATCTCACCGGTGACCAATCGGGCAGGCGGGTCACGGGCGTCACCGTGCGTCAGGCATCCAGGTACGTGGCGGTGGACGCCGATCTGGTGCTCGACGCGTCGGGCCGCAGTTCGCAGACGCAGCCGTGGCTCGAGTCGTTCGGGTGCCCCCGGCCCCCCGAGGACCGGCTGAGCATCGGCCTCGCCTACGCCACTCGCCACTTCCGGCGCGATCCGGCCCAACTCGCCGGCGCGCTCGGCGTGGCGGTGGGCGCGACCCCGGATCTCCCGCGCGGTGGGGTGATCCTCGCGCAGGAGGAGGGCGCCTGGGTGACCACCGTCACCGGCTACGCCCACGACGAACCGCCTCTCGACCCGGACGGTTTCGCGGCCTTCGCGGCCACGCTCCCGGCCCCCGAGTTCGGCAGGTTCGTCGCCGAGGCCGAACCCTTGGACGAGCCGGTGCGCTACCGGATCCCGACAACGGTCCGCCGCCACTACGAGGCGCTCCCGCTCCCTGAGCGCTATCTGCCGTTCGCGGACACGATCTGCTGCTTCAACCCGGTCTACGGCCAGGGCATGAGCGTCGCAGGCGCGCAGGCACTGGCGCTGCGCCGATGCCTGGGTCAGGGAATCGAGGCGCTGGCACCCCGCTTCCTGCACCGCATCCGGCGGCTCCTCGACGACGCCTGGACGACGTCGTCGGACAGCGACCTGAACATTCCCTGCGTCGAGGGCAGGCGCAGTACCCGCACCCGGATCTCGAACGCATACACGGCCAGGGTGCATCGCGCCGCCGCCACCGACCCGAATGTCGGGGCGCAGTTCCTGCGCGTGATCAACCTGCTCGAGCGCCCCACGGCGCTGCTGCGCCCGGTGACCGCCGCTCGGGTCCTGCGCGGCAACCTGCGTCCGGCAGCCGCCCTCGGTGCCACCTCGCCCGTACCTGCCCGCCGCACTGCAGGCATGCCCGCGTGACCGGCGAGGCCCGAGCGTTCTGGCAGCATGGGGCGGGTGAGTTCCGTGCTGCAGACGTTGACCGTCCCGACCGGTCCGGCGGTCGCGGAGATTCTCCCCGCGCTCGAGCGCGCCCTCGTCGGCGGCGGTCCGGCACTGCTGCCGGTCCCCGCCGCCGACGACCGCGAGATCGCGCGGCTGTCCGGCGCACTGTCCCCGGGTGAACCGATCGACGGGTCGGTGGCGCTGGTCGTGGCCACCTCGGGCAGCACCGGTGTCCCGAAGGGAGCGCAGCTGTCGGCGGCGGCGCTGCGGTCCAGCGGCACCGCCACCCACGACCGGCTCGGCGGACCGGGGTCGTGGCTGCTTGCGCTGCCCGCCCACCACATCGCGGGCCTGCAGGTCCTGCTGCGCGGGCTGCTCGCCGGGCACGAGCCGGCGGTCGTCGATGTCTCGGGCGGCTTCGACCCCGGCGCGCTGCCCCGTGCGGTCGCCGCGATGCGCGGACCTCGGCGCTACACCTCCCTCGTCCCGACGCAGCTGGTCAAGACCCTCGACCACCCCGAGGCGACGGCGGCGCTGGCCGATCTGGACGCCGTCATGCTCGGCGGTGCCGCCACCCCGGCGCCGGTCCTCGAGCGCGCCCGGGCGGCCGGCATCACGGTGGTCCGCACGTACGGCATGAGCGAGACCTGCGGCGGCTGTGTGTACGACGGCGTCGCGCTCGACGGGGTGCGGGTTCGCGTCGACGACGACTCGCGAGTTCTGCTCGGCGGCCCGGTGCTGGCGTCCGGCTACCGCAACCTGCCGGAGCATCCGGCGTTCGCCGAGCCGGGCTGGTTCCGCACCGACGATGCCGGCGTCGTGGAGGACGGGGTGCTGCGCATCCTCGGCCGGCTGGACGAGGCCATCTCCACCGGCGGGCTCACCGTCGTCCCACAGGTGGTCGAAGCCGCGCTCGTCACCCACGCGGAGGTCGCGGAGGTCGCGGTGTTCGCACTGCCCGACGACCGGCTGGGGCAGCGGGTGACGGCCGCCGTGGTCCCGACGCCCGGCTCGAATCCGACACTGGAGTCGTTGCGCGAGCACGTGATTCGCTCCCTCGACCCGACCGCCGCGCCCCGCGAGCTGCACCTGCTTGGCGCGCTGCCGCTGCGCGGGCCGGGCAAGGTCGACCGCCGCGCCCTCGCCGCCCGCTTCACCCGCCCCGAGCGCTGACCGGACGTCCCGGTCAGTGCCGCGCGATGCCGCGGAGCACGGTGGCGACCAGGGCGTCGATCAGCCGGTCGTCGGGCTCCGCCGCCGGAGGGACCGCGCCGGCCTGCAGTCCCCTCAGCACCAGGTCGTGCCAGGCGCCGCTGATAAGGGTGACGGCCGCGGGGACGTCGGCGAAGGCGGCGAGCCGCACCGCGTCCGGCTCCTCGTACCGGCGCATCGCCTGCAGGAGCGCGGCATGGACCTGCGCACCAAAAGCATGAACACCTGTTCATGAACGTCTGTTCATGATGAACCCGGCGGAATCCCGAGTCGAGACGCAAGGGCGACGCAAGGGGCGCGCAAGCGGGCCATCGGAGGGTGGGGACCAACACCGATCCGAAAGGACTCCGCATGAACCTGTCGACTCCCCCCGCCATCGAGGCGGACGGGCTGGTCAAGCGTTTCGGCGACTTCACGGCGGTCGACGGCGTCAGCCTGACCGTCCCGACCGGTTCCGTGTACGGCGTGCTCGGCCCCAACGGCGCGGGCAAGACCACCACCATCCGGATGCTCGCGACGCTGCTGAAACCGGACGCGGGCACGGCCCGGATCTTCGGGTACGACGTAGCCGCGGAGCCGACCGCCGTCCGCTCGCTGGTGGGCGTCACCGGTCAGTACGCGTCCGTCGACGAGGACCTCACCGCCACCGAGAACCTGATGATCTTCTCCCGGCTGCTCGGCCTGAGCCGGGCGGACGCCCGACGCAAGACCGCCGACCTGCTCGAGGAGTTCGCGCTCACCGAGGCGGCGGGCAAGGCGCTGAAGTACTTCTCCGGCGGCATGCGCCGGCGCCTCGACCTGGCCGCCAGCCTGATCGCACACCCGCCCCTGCTGTTCCTCGACGAACCGACCACCGGACTCGACCCGCGCACCCGCGCGCAGATGTGGGACACCATCCGGCGACTGGTCGCCGAGGGCTCGACGGTGTTGCTGACCACCCAGTACCTCGACGAGGCCGATCAGCTCGCCGACCGGATCGCGGTGATCGACCACGGACGCGTGATCGCCGACGGCACCGCCGACGAGCTCAAGGCGTCCGTCGGGACCTCGTCACTGCAACTGAGCCTGGTCGACCGCGCGGACGTCGAGGCGACGCGCGCCCTGCTCGCCGACGCGCTGGGAGTCGACGTCGCGGTCAGCCCCGAAGCGGTGCGGCTGACCGCTCCCCTGACCGACACCTCGATCACCCCGGAGTTGCTGATCCGTTTGCGCGACAACGGAATCGTGGTCGACGAGATCACCGTCAGCAAGCCCAGCCTCGACGAGGTCTTCCTCACCATCACCGGCCACGACGCCGATCAGACGGCCGACGCCGACGACACCGAACGGAGCATCGCATGACCACCGCAGTGGCAACCCGGACCAGCGTCCCCGAGGCCGGCGTCCCGCCCGCGGCCCGATCCGTCGGCCTCGGTGCGACCGTCGCACAGTCGCTCACGATGGCCCGTCGCGGCCTGCTCAAGCTCAAGCACAATCCCGAGCAACTGTTCGACGTGGTGATCCAGCCGCTGATCTTCACGGTCATGTTCACCTACATCTTCGGTGGCGCCATCTCCGGCGACGTCTCCGCGTACCTGCCGATCATCATCCCCGGCATCCTCGTGCAGACGGTGATCACTGCATCCATCGTCACCGGCACCCAACTGCGCGAGGACATGGACAAGGGGGTCTTCGACCGATTCAAATCCCTTCCCATCGCGCGTATCTCCCCGCTCGCCGGTGCGCTGATCTCCGACATGGTGCGGTACGCCATCGCCACCACCATCACGTTCGCCATGGGCTACGCGATGGGCTACCGCCCGGACGGCGGGGCACTCGGCCTCGTCGCCGCGGGCCTGTTGGTGATGGTGTGCGCGTTCGCGATCAGCTGGATCTTCGCCCTGATGGGAGTGCTCATGAGCAAGGCCTCGTCGGTGCAGGGCATCTCGATGCTGGTCCTGTTCCCGCTGACCTTCATGTCCAATGCGTTCGTGCCCGCCCACACCATGCCGGGCTGGATGCAGACGTTCGTGAGCGTCAACCCGGTCTCGCACCTGGTGACCGCCGTCCGCGAACTGGTGAACGACGGCCACGCAGGCATGCCCGTCGTGTGGTCGCTGGTCGGTGCCGCCGCCGTGATCGCGATCTTCGCCCCGCTCGCCGTCCGCACCTACATGCGCAAGACGTAGGACAGGCGCTGCACGCTCGTGAGTGGTTCCGGTCCCCATGCGGGCCGGAACTACTCACGGGCGCGAAGCGCCTCGAGGATCAGGAGTCGGGCCCGGTGACGAGGCGTGCCGGTGACCGCGTCGAGCAGGCGCTCGACG
>NZ_JBSFRT010000016.1:0-123863 GCF_053589375.1 Rhodococcus sp. NPDC003348 | reverse complement strand
GCCCGCACCATGTGGTGCGGGCCCTTCCGCGTGTCCGGCGGTCGGTGCCGCGGCGGGTCACCACCGCCGCGGTGCGGCGCGGTCACGACCGCCACGACCGCGGTGCGGTCACCAGCGTCGCAGCGTGGCGATCCGTTCGGTGAGCTGATCGACGGTCGCGATGGCGGTCGGAGGTCCCCCGCACACCCGGCGCAGTTCGCCGTGGATCCAGCCGTGCGGCTTGCCGGTCCGGTGGTGGGTCATCGCGACCAGCCCGTTGAGTTCCTTGCGCAGCTCGGCGAGCTTGGCGGCCGACCCTGCGCGGTCGGCTACGACGGGCGGAGGGACCGGCGCCGCCGGTACGGATGCCTTCGACTTGTCGAGCTGGCCCGCCTGCCGTTCCCGCAGCAGCGCCCGCATCTGGTCGGCGTCGAGGAGACCCGGCAGTCCCAGGTAGTCGGCTTCCTCGTCGCTGCCGGCGAAGGTCGCGGTGCCGAACGAGGAGCCGTCGTAGATCACCTGGTCGAGTTCGGCGTCGGCGCCGAGGGACGTGAACGCCTTCTCCTCCTCGCCGAGCTCGTCCTTCTGCTTGTTCGCGTCGGCGATCAGTTCGTCGTCGAGGCCGTCCTTCTCGCGGTGCGGCTTGCCGAGGATGTGGTCGCGCTGGACCTCGAGCTGGCTGGCCAGGTCGAGCAGGACGGGCACGGACGGCACGAAGACGCTGGCCGTCTCCCCCTTCTTGCGGGACCGCACGAAGCGGCCGATCGCCTGCGCGAAGAACAGCGGGGTCGACGCGCTGGTCGCGTACACCCCGACCGCGAGGCGGGGCACGTCGACGCCCTCGGACACCATCCGGACCGCAACCATCCACGGCTCGGTGTTGCTGCTGAACTCGGCGATCCGCTTCGAGGCGGTGGGGTCGTCGGAGAGCACGACGGTCGGCGCCCGCCCGGTGAGCGATTCCAGGATTTTCGCGTAGGCGCGCGCGACGGTCTGATCGGTGGCGATGACGAGGCCGCCGGCGTCGTGCATGCCATCGGACCGCAACTGCTGGAGCCGGGTGTTCGCGGCGGCGAGGACCGCGGGGATCCAGTCACCGTTCGGATCGAGGGCGGTCCGCCAGGCCCGCGCGGTCTGTTCGGCGGACAGCGGCTCGCCGAGGCGCGCGGCGAATTCCTCACCGGCGTTGTTGCGCCAACGCGCTTCACCGGAGTACGCGAGGAACACTACGGGACGCACGACGCCGTCGGCGAGGGCGTCGGAGTATCCGTAGGCATGATCGGCCTTGGACCGCATCAGTCCCTCGTTGTCCGGCTCGTACTGGACGAACGGGATCGCGGAGTCGTCACTGCGGAACGGGGTACCGGTCAGCGCCAGCCGGCGGGTCGCCGGTTCGTACGCCTCGCGGATCGCGTCACCCCAGCTCTTGGCGTCACCGCCGTGGTGGATCTCGTCGAGGATGACCAGGGTGCGGCGGTTCTCGGTACGCACCCGGTGCTTCGTCGGATGCGACGCCACCTGTGCGTAGGTGACGACGACGCCGTGGTAGTCGGCGGAGGTCTGACCGGTCGAGTTGGAGAAGTTGGAGTCCAGCGCGATGCCCATCCGGGCGGCGGACTCGGCCCACTGGTGCTTGAGGTGTTCGGTCGGCGCGACGACGGTGATCTCGTCGACGGTCCGGTCCCCGAGCAGTTCCGCGGCGACCCGCAGCGCGAAGGTGGTCTTGCCTGCGCCTGGGGTCGCCACCGCGAGGAAGTCCCGCGGCTTCGTTGCCAGGTACTTCGTCAGCGCACGCCGCTGCCAGGCTCGGAGGTTGGCGACGGGTGCGGGGGCTGGTGATTCGGTGTTACCCGTGAGCACTGTCGCGTCCGCTCCTTCTCGACTGTGGGGGTCGATCTCGACCGTGAAGACTGCCGGACGAGCCTAACGCCCCCCGCCGACGTTCTCTGCATCCGATGGCCCGTGCGACCGGAGGTGTCGCGAAGGCAACACCGACGGGTGGGCGACCGGTGTTGCCTTCGCGACACGGACGCCACCGGTGCGGACCAGCACCCGCTCGTCAGGGATGCTGGAAGCATCATGAGCGAACCGATCGGCCCCCAGCACCCGGGCGAGGTCCCGGGGGCGCCGTCGGATCTGCCCACCCACCACGCGGACCACATCCCGGACCGGCACCCGCTGTGGAAGGCCTGGCTGGTGATCCGCCGCACCGCGGTCAAGGCTTGGGGGGACTCGATCTTCGGGAAGGCCGCGACGGCCGCGTTCTGGCAGACGCTGTCGCTGCCACCACTGCTGCTGGGTCTGCTCGGGAGTATCGGCTACGTCGGCGGTTTGTTCGGCCCCGACACGGTGCGGATCATCGAGTCGAAGATCATCACCTTCAGCCGGTCCGCGTTCAGTGAGAACGTCGTCGACCAGCTGATCTCGCCGACGGTGTCGGATGTGCTCGGTCGGGGGCGCCCCGAGATCATCTCCGCAGGCTTCCTGCTGTCGTTGTGGGCGGGCTCGTCGGCGATCTCGACGTTCGTCGACTCGATCGTCGAGGCGCACGGGCAGAAGGACGCCCGCCATCCGGTGTGGCAGCGGATCTTCGCGCTGCTGCTCTACGTGATGTTCCTCATCGTGGCGGTGTTCGTGTTGCCGCTGGTGGCGCTCGGGCCGACGATGATCGGCCGGGTGATGCCCGCGTCGTGGTACGACGTCGGTTCCCGCATGGTCGACGCGTTCTACTATCCGGCGGTCGGACTGCTGCTGATCGCCGGCCTGACCACGCTGTACAAGGTGGCGCTGCCGAAGTCGCTGCCGTGGCATCGCCTGCTCGGCGGTTCGCTGCTCGCGGGGGTGTTCTTCATGGCGGCGAGCACGGTGCTGCGCCACTATCTGACGTGGGTGACCGGTACCGGCTACACATACGGGGCGTTGGCGGCTCCGATCGCGTTCCTGCTGTTCACGTTCTTCCTGGGGTTCGCGGTGGTGCTGGGCGCCCAGTTCAACGCGACGATCCAGGAGTTCTGGCCGGCTCGGGCCACCCGGATCGAGCAGATGCGGGAGTGGCTCGCGTCACAGGCGGCCTCGACCCCGGCCGCCGACGGCTCGGTCCCGAGCCTGACCCGGCGGCTGGCCACGGCACCCATCCGCATCGTGAACCCTGATCGGGGCAGGCACGAGGCGGCCGACCCCGAACATCCGGACATGTGCGACCTACCCGAGCCACCCCACCTGCTCGCGAGCGAGGCGACTCACTCGCCCGTCGGCGAGCCGACTCGATCGCCCGTCGGCGAGGCGACTCACTCGCCCGTCGGCGAGGCGACTCACTCGCCCGTCAGCGAGCCGACTCACTCGCCCGTCAGCGAGCCGACTCATTCGCCCGGCCGGAGCCCGTCGTAGATCTTCTTGCAGTCGGGGCACACCGGGGATCCGGGCTTCGGCGACTTGGTCACCGGGAACACCTCGCCGCACAGAGCGACGACGTGGGTGCCCATGACCGCGCTCTCGGCGATCTTGTTCTTCTTGACGTAGTGGAAGTACTTGGGGACGTCGTCGTCGGTGGACTCGTCGGTCGTGGTGTCGGGACGTTCCTTGGTCACAGTGCTCACTCGTCCATGATGACGCATCCCTGGGAGTCCGGCGAGCCCCCGGTGGTGCATCTGGGCTCTGCGAGTGGGACGCTGGAGTCATGTCTTCGAGTTCAGCCATCCCCCCGCAGGACCAGGGCGACGAGAGCTCGCGGAACCCGATTCTGATCACCGATGCGGCACAGTCGTTCGACGAGCAGCAGCGGGCCCGTATCCGCAAGTACACGATCATGATGGGGATCCGGATCCCCGCACTGGTGCTCGCTGCGATCGCGTACAGCGCGTGGGGCAACGGGTGGATCAGCCTGCTGATCATCGGTGCGTCGATTCCGCTGCCGTGGATCGCCGTCCTCGTCGCGAACGACCGGCCGCCGCGGCGCGCCGACGAGCCGCGCCGATTCGACCACAAGCCGGTCGCGGGACCGGCGATCGAGTCCACGGACCATCGCACGATCGAGGGCTGACGGGCAGCCGCCGTCCCCACTGAGACAATGGCCGCGTGAACCGCGACCTCCTCTCCCTGTGCGGCCCGCTGCGCGAGGCCCTGCACCGCACCGACTACACCGCCGACGCCGTCCTGGAGGCACTCGGCGACGATGCGCACGCGGCTCTGGGCCGCAGCGAACCGGTGCCGGTTCGCCGCGCGACCCGGGACGCCGGCGAACTGGGGGTGCTGGTCCGGTTGTTCCTGCTCGGCGACGACTGCCCGGCGAGCGAGGTCGCAGCGGCGCTCGCGCCGGTGGATCTCGACCATGCGGTCGCGGCGGGGCTGCTCGAACGCGACGGTGACCTGGTGCGGCCGGCGCTGGACCTGCGGCCGATGGATCTCGGGCAGGGCAACCGCTGGGTGATCTCCGACCTGGACGGCAGCATGCGGCCGCGGACCACGGCCCCCGACCATGTTCTCGGGGTCGGGCATGCGTCGCTGTCGCTGCTGCGCGGCACCCCGACGGCCGGGACCGGAACGGTGCTCGACGTCGGCACGGGCTGCGGCATCCAGGCGTTGCACGCCGCCGGGTACGCCCGGGCGGTGACGGCCACGGACATCAACCTGCGGGCGCTGGACCTGTCGGCGGCGACGTTCGCGCTCAACGGTGTGGACGTCGAACTGTTGCCGGGGTCGTGGTTCGAGCCGGTCGCGGGGCGGACGTTCGATCGGGTCGTCGCGAATCCGCCGTTCGTGGTCGGGCGGGCCCGGGTCGAGCACACCTACCGGGACTCGGGCCTGGACCTCGACGGGGCGAGCGAGCTGATGATCTCGCGGGCGATCGACCACCTGAATCCGGGCGGGACCGCGTCGATGCTGGCGTCGTGGGTGCACGTCGCCGGGGAGGACTGGCGGTCGCGGGTCGCGTCGTGGCTGCCTGCTCACGGTGTCGACGCGTGGATCGTGCAGCGCGACGTCGCGGATCCCGCGCTGTACGTGGGGACGTGGATGCGTGACGCTGGGCTGGACCCGCGGGATCCGGCGACCGCCGCGCAGGCCGAGTCGTGGCTGGCGCACTTCGCCGACAGCGATGTCGAGGGAATCGGGTTCGGGTTCGTGTACCTGCGCCGCACCGATGCCCCGTCGGACGTGCTGGCCGAGGATCTGCGGCACGGTTACAGCGATCCGCTGGGCGACGAGGCACTCGGCTACCTGGACCGGGCGGCGTGGCTGCGGGACCGGGACGTCCTCGCGGAGCGGTTCGAGGTCGCCCCGGCCACTGCGCTGGAGCGGGTGTACCTGCCGGGTGAGGAGGGGTGGCAGCAGGTCGTGGCGCGGCTGCACCGGGGCGACGGTCCGGCGTGGCAGCACGAGGTGGACGAGCTCGCGGCGGCGTTGCTGGGTGGAATGCGTCCGGACGGGCTGGCGTTGGGGGAACTGGTCGAACTGCTCGCCGCCGCGCACGGCGAGGACGCCGATCCGCTCGCGGGTTCGGCGGCCGCACTCGTGCACGGAT
Organism: Rhodococcus sp. NPDC003348; assembly: GCF_053589375.1. Taxonomy (NCBI): domain Bacteria; kingdom Bacillati; phylum Actinomycetota; class Actinomycetes; order Mycobacteriales; family Nocardiaceae; genus Rhodococcus; species Rhodococcus sp. NPDC003348. Next base: position 118,366 of record NZ_JBSFRT010000016.1, on the reverse strand, counting down.
TGGTCCGGCACGGTCTGGTGCTCCCGGTGGGAATGTGAAGCCGGTTCCCGGCGATCGTTCTTCTCAGTAACTTCTCAGGTCGAGTGGCGGGAACCTGCAGGTCAGCGGCGATGTGACGGAGATCGCACGGGAACTTTGCCTGGTGGCGGGGCGTTGAACCACATGAGAGACCACCGATGAGGAGGCAGGTCATGACGAGCCCCACCACCCGCCGAGCGCGCCCGACTCCCGAGGATCTGGATGCCCAGTCCCCGGCCGCAGACCTGGTACGTGTCTACCTGAACGGGATCGGGCGTACTGCGCTGCTGACCGCCGCGGATGAGGTCGAGCTTGCGAAGCGGATCGAGGCGGGACTGTATGCCGCGCACGTGCTGGAGACCGGGAAGCGCCTGACGGCCAACAAGAAGCGCGACCTGGCCGCCATCGTCCGCGACGGCGAGAAGGCCCGCAGTCACCTGCTGGAGGCCAACCTGCGCCTGGTCGTCTCCCTGGCCAAGCGGTACACCGGCCGCGGGATGCCGCTGCTGGACCTGATCCAGGAGGGCAACCTGGGCCTGATCCGCGCGATGGAGAAGTTCGACTACGCGAAGGGCTTCAAGTTCTCGACGTATGCCACCTGGTGGATCCGTCAGGCGATCACGCGCGGCATGGCGGACCAGTCCCGCACGATCCGGCTGCCCGTCCACCTGGTCGAGCAGGTGAACAAGCTGGCCCGGATCAAGCGGGAACTGCACCAGCAGCTCGGCCGGGAGGCGACCGACGAGGAACTGTCGGAGGAATCGGGCATCCCCGCCGCGAAGATCGCGGACCTGCTCGACCACAGCCGCGACCCGGTGAGCCTGGACATGCCGGTCGGCACCGACGAGGAGGCGCCGCTCGGCGACTTCATCGAGGACTCCGAGGCCACGTCCGCGGAGAATGCCGTCATCGCCGGACTGCTGCACAGCGACGTTCGCAGCGTGCTCGCCACGCTCGACGAGCGTGAGCAGCAGGTGATCCGGTTGCGGTACGGGCTCGACGACGGCCAGCCGCGCACGCTCGATCAGATCGGCAAGATCTTCGGCCTCTCCCGTGAGCGGGTCCGGCAGATCGAGCGCGAGGTGATGGGCAAGCTGCGTCAGGGCGAGCGGGCCGACCGCCTGCGGTCCTACGCCAGCTGACGTCACTCCCCCACGAACCAGCGCCGGTCGATCCGAAGCTCCTTCCCCCCTCGGGAGCGACGGATCGGCCGGCGCGTCTGTGTCCGGGGCCCACGTCCGTGTCCGTGGGCCTGCTGCGCCGGACGTGCGTGGCTCAGCGCAGGCGGCGCGGCCCCAGGTCGACGCGCGTGCTCGGTTCGGGTCCGATCCGAACCCGCGAGTCGGTGATCTCGGCGCCGCTCTCGCTCGCCAGGACCGGCTCGCAGACCAGTTCCCGCACCTCGGGCAGGTCGTCCCCCAGCGCCGAGATCCGCTGCAACAGATCCACCAGCGCCGCCCTGTTCACTCCCGGCCCGCCGCGGTAGCCGGCAAGCAGCGGTGCGGCCTTCGGCGCGTCGATGAGTTCGCCGGCCTCCTCCTCGGTCAGCGGCAGCACCCGGTAGGCGCGGTCCCCGAGCAGGTCGGAGATCACACCGGCGAGCCCGAACGAGATCAGCGACCCGAACGACGGGTCGTCCTGCACGCCGATGGCGCAGCCGAATCCCTTCGTCGCCATCTTCTGCACGTACAGCAGCGGGTCCCCCGATGCCGCCGCGAGGTCGCGGTAGGCCCGGCGCACGGCGTCCTCGGTGTCGAGGTCGAGGCGCACCCCGCCGAGGTCGGGGCGGTGCCGCCACTGCTCACGGGTGGCCTTCACCGCGACGGGATAGCCGAGGGCCTCGGCCGCGGCGACCGCCTGCGCCTCGCTGGACGCGGCGGCGAACTGGGCGATCGCGACGCCGTAGCACGCCAGAAGTTCCGCTGCCTCGAAGTCGGTCAGCCACCGCCCCTCGCCGCCGCTGTCCGCCAGCCACGAGTCCACCAGTTCGGCGGCGCGGGCGGCGTCGATACCGTCGGGCCGCACCACCTGCGAGATCGGCTTGTCGCGCCATTGCGCGTAGCGCCACGCCCGCGCCAGCGCCAACGCCGCCCGCTCGGGTTCCGGATAGGACGGCACCGAGCCGCGGATCGGGTTGCCGTCCGGGCCGAGCACCGCGAGCACGTCCGGAATACCCTCGGCAGCAAGGAAAGTGGTCACGATCGGCTTGCCGGAGTCGCGGGCGGCGTCGCGCACCGCCTTGGCGTAGGGCTCCGGGTCCATCGCGACCGGCGGCACGAACACCGCGATCACCGAATCCACGTCGGGATCCTCGATCGCCGCGCTGACCGCGCCCGCGAACTCCTCCGGACCGGCCTGTGCTCCGAGATCGACGGGGTCGCCCGCCTCCAGCCCCTGGGAGCGTGCGGCGTCCACGGCCAGCACGCCGAGCGCCGACGAGTTGCCGACCACCGAGAGCCGCGGTCCCGCGGGCAGCGGTTGGTAGCCGAAAAGCACCGCGCAGTCGAAGAGTTGGGCGATCGACCCCACCTGCACGACACCCGCCTGCGCGAACAGGTCGGAGACGATCGGGTCGTCGATCTCGACGGCGTTCGCCTTCAGCGCGGGCGGGACGGCGTGCCGGCCGGACTTGACAGCGACGACCGGTTTGTTGCGGGCGACCCGCCGCGCGATCCGCGAGAACTTGCGCGGGTTGCCGAACGACTCCAGGTACAGCAGCACGACCTCGGTCTCCGGGTCGGTGTCCCAGTACTGGAGCAGGTCGTTGCCGGAGACGTCGGCGCGGTTGCCGGCGGAGACGAAAGTGGACAACCCGATGCGGCGCTGGGCCGCCTCGTCGAGAATCGCGATGCCGAGAGCGCCGGACTGACAGAAGAATCCCACCTTGCCGCCGTGCGGAAGCACCGGCGCCAGGGTCGCGTTCAACTGCACCGCGGGGTTGGTGTTGGCGACACCGAGCGCGTTCGGGCCGACCAGTCGCATGCCGTGGGCGCGGGCGGCGTGCACGAGCCTGCGCTCGGAGGTGTAGCCGTCGGACCCGGTCTCGCTGAACCCCGAGGACACGACGACGAGCGCCTTGACGCCCTTGGCGAGGCAGTCGTCGAGGACGGAGTCGATCGCCTCGGCGGGCACGGCGACCACCGCGAGGTCCACGTCGTCGGGGATGTCCCGCACCGAGGGGTACGCCCGCACGCCGCGCACCGACCGGTGTTCGGCGTTGACCGGGTAGACCGGCCCCGTGAACCCGGCCTCGAGCAGGTTGCGCAGGACCGCGTTGCCGACCTTGCCGTTGTCGGTGGACGCGCCGATCACCGCCACCGACTGCGGACTGAGCAGGTTGCGCACGCTGCGCGCCTCGGCGGCCCGCTCCCGGGCGTTGCGGACGGTCAGCAGCGCCTCGGTCGGGTCGATGGCGAATTCGAGTCGCAGCACCCCGCCGTCGAAGCTGCGGCTGACCTGGTAACCGGCCTCCCGGAACACGGAGACCATGTTGCGGTTCTCGGCGAGGACCTCGGCGACGAACATGGTCAGGCCGTTCTCGGCGGCCGCGCCGGCGAGGTGTTCGAGCAGGATCGGTCCAAGGCCGCGGCCCTGGTGTTCGTCGGCGACGACGAACGCCACCTCGGCCGACTTTCCGTCCCCGACCTCGAGCAGTCGCTCGTACCGACCGACGGCGATGATCTCGTCGCCGAGGATCGCGACGAACGCCACCCGATTGTGGTGGTCGACGGTGGTGAAGTGCACGATGTCCCGGTTCGACATCGTCGGGTACGGCCCGAAGTAGCGCAGGTAGCGGGTCCGCTCGGACAGCTTGGCGTGGAACGCGACCAGCCGGTCCGCGTCCTCCGGGGTGATCGGACGCAGGTGCACGGCGCCGCCGTCGGTGGCGAGCACGTCCGCGATCCAGTGGGAGGGAAAGGCGGGCCGGATCGGCTGCGGGGTCGAGTCGGGGTTGGTGATGTCAGTCACGGGGGTCCTCCGGGTCCAGGCCCAGCAGCGGGAAGCTGGCCCTGCGGGTGGCGATGATGGCGGCGTCGACGCGGACCAGTGCCCGGTCGACGGTGTTCACGCCCGTCTCGGGGGTGCCGCCGGGACCGTCCCACGGCAGGTGGTCGGTCACCCCGCCGTCGGTCATGGTGGTCGGCAGATCGACGCCCGGCGCCATCGCCGCGACCCGCTCCCTCCAGGCCGCGGGGACGGCCACCGTCGGATCCAGGTCGCGGTCGAGCGCGGTCGCGATCAGGTGGGTCCAGGCACGCGGCACCACCCGCACGAGTCCGTAGCCACCGCCGCCGACGGCGATCCAGCGTCCGTCGGCGTACCGGTCGGCGAGGTCGCGCATCGCACGGAACGCGGCACGCTGGCCGTCCACGGTCAGCGAGAGGTCCGCGAGCGGATCCTCCCGGTGACTGTCCACGCCGCACTGGCTGATGACGATCTGGGGTTTGAACGCTGCGACCGCGGCGGGCACGATCGCGTGAAATGCCCTCAGCCACACCGAGTCCACGGTTCCCGGCAACACCGGCACATTGACGGAGGTGCCCTCCCCGGCACCGGATCCGACCTCGCTGGACCAGCCGGTGTTGGGCCACAGGGTGGCCGGGTGCTGATGGATGGACACGGTCAGCACACGCGGATCGCCGAGGAAGGCGTGCTGCACCCCGTCGCCGTGGTGGGCGTCGACGTCGATGTAGGCGATCCGGTCGAATCCGTTGTCCAGCAACCACGAGATCGCGATCGCCGCGTCGTTGTAGACGCAGAACCCGGACGCCCAGTCGGCCATCGCGTGGTGCATGCCGCCCCCGATGCTCACTGCCCGCCGGGTGCGCCCGGCGGCGACCTCGCGGGCGGCGGCGAGCGTGCCCCCGGCCAGGATCGCGCTCGCCTCGTGCATGTGCGGGAAGATCGGGTTGTCCTCGCTGCCGAGTCCGTGCGGGGCGGCCTCCCCCTCGGCGCGCGCGTCCGCGAGGCCCTGCGCGGGGCCTACCCCGGCGGCCTTGACGGCCGCGACGTACCCGGGGGTGTGGACCCGCAACAGGTCCGCGTCGCTCGCCGGGTCGGGGGCGACGATCTCGGCGCCCTCGATCAGCCCCAGCCCCCGGGCCAGGGACATGGTCAGGTCCAGGCGGGTGGGATTCATCGGGTGGTCCGCACTCCACCGATAGTTCAGATAGTCCGGGCTCCACACGACGACGCCGTCGGCGCCGCGATGCGGGGTGACAGGAGGGGACTTGTCGGCCATGAGGTCACGCTACTGGCGCTCGGTGGGAAGGCGCGAGCGGCGCACGGCGTTGTACACCATGTGCCGCGTGTGGTGTGAGTCGCACGCTCAGCGCGTGTGGCAACGATTCGTCGGATCCCCCCGGTAGAATCACCGCGAACGAAGGGGCGTGAGCGTGAAGGATCTGGTCGACACCACGGAGATGTACCTCCGGACGATTTACGACCTTGAAGAAGAAGGCGTTGTGCCACTGCGGGCCCGGATCGCAGAGAGACTCGAGCAGAGTGGCCCGACCGTCAGCCAGACCGTGGCCCGCATGGAGCGGGACGGACTGCTGCTGGTCGCCGGTGACCGGCACCTGGAACTGACCGAGAAGGGCCGCGATCTCGCAGTCGCGGTGATGCGCAAGCACCGGCTCGCCGAGCGGTTGCTGGTCGACGTGATCGGCCTCGAGTGGGATCAGGTGCATGCGGAGGCGTGCCGCTGGGAGCACGTGATGAGCGAGGAGGTGGAGCGCCGTCTGGTGAAGGTGCTCAACAACCCGACGACCTCCCCGTACGGCAACCCGATCCCGGGTCTCGCGCAGCTCGGCCTCGATGCCGACGAGGGCGCCGAGACACTGATCCGGCTCACCGAGGTGCCGCCGGGTCAGCCCACAGCGGTGGTGGTGCGCAGGCTCGCCGAGCACGTGCAGTCGGACCCCGAGATCATCGGACAGCTGCGCGATGCGGGCGTGGTGCCCAATGCCCGCGTGACGGTCGAGACCCACCCGGATTCGGTGACGATCACCGTCCCGGGTCACGAGGGTGTCGATCTGCCCGCGGAGATGGCGCACGCCGTCCAGGTCAAGCAGGTCTGATTCCAGGTGCGACTTCTGGTCACCGGCGGTGCCGGTTACGTGGGCAGTGTGTGCGCGACCGTGTTGCTCGAACGCGGTCACGATGTGGTCGTCGTCGACGACCTGTCGACCGGTAACGCCGATGCGGTCCCGGTCGGCGCCGAGTTCGTCGAGGGCGATGTCGCGACCGCGGCGGCACAGGTGCTCAGCCGCGATCCCGGGTTCGACGGCGTGCTGCATTTCGCGGCACAGTCGCTGGTCGGCGAGTCGGTGCTCGAACCGGCCAAGTACTGGCAGGGCAACGTGGTCACGACGTTGGCGCTGTTGGAGGCGATGCGGGCGTCGGGCACCCCGCGGTTGGTGTTCTCGTCGACGGCGGCCACCTACGGGGAACCGGACCGCACCCCGATCACCGAGGACGATCCGACGCGGCCGACCAATCCGTACGGCGCCACGAAACTGGCGATCGACCACGCGATCACCTCGTACGCGAACGCCTACGGTCTGGCCGCGACGAGCCTGCGCTACTTCAACGTCGCGGGCGCGTACCGGGGCGCGGGCGAGAACCGGGTGGTGGAAACGCATCTCATCCCCCTGGTGCTCCAGGTGGCGTTGGGCCAGCGCGAGAAGATATCGGTGTTCGGCACCGACTGGCCGACGCCCGACGGCACCGCGGTGCGCGACTACATCCACGTCCTCGACCTCGCGGACGCGCACCTGCTCGCGCTCGACCACGCCACCGCCGGAACGCATTCCGTCTACAACCTCGGCAGCGGCGCGGGTTTCAGTGTGCGCGAGGTGATCACGGCGTGCCGGCGGGTGACGGGTCTTCCGATCGCGTCGGAGGACGCACCCCGGCGTGCCGGCGACCCGGCGGTCCTGGTCGCGTCGAGCGAGAAGGCGATCGCCGAACTGGGGTGGAAGCCGCAGCACACCGACCTCGACGAGATCGTCTCGGACGCCTGGGCCTATCTCCAGGCCCTCGGCGATCGTTCGCACGCCGCAGGGCGGAGCTGACAGACACCGCACGGGCCGCGCACACCGGCCCGTGCGGTGCCGTATCTCGCGATCCCGACCGCGCCGCGAGCCGACGTGCGATGCTGCACTCCGTTCGTGGGCCGTCGACGGCTCCCTGTCGATGCGCGTGAGCAAAGGACGGATCTGCTGTGGCGGTGCACCTCCGGGTTGTGCGTGCAGGGCGCGCGAGGCGTTCACTGTTCGCCCTCGTCACCGCACTCCTCCTGATTCCGGCGCCGCTCGCCGCGGCCACCACCGGTTCCGCCGATTCCGGCAGTACGCCGGCACTGGGCAGTTCCTCCGGCTCGGTCGCCGACAGCGGGCTCGATCGGGCCGAGAATCCGGACTGGATGGGCGGGCTTCCCGACGACGTCGGGTTGTCGGAGCTGTCGCTGCCCGGAACCCACGACACGATGGCGATGGGGGCGTCGGTGTTCGCCCTCACCCAGGACCACGATCTCCCGACCCAGTTGCGGGCCGGAATCCGGGTCCTCGACGTTCGGACCCGCCATTTCCGGGACGTGTTCCCGATCCATCACGGGGTCGAGTACCTGCACACCAACTTCACGAATGTCGTTGTGCAGGTGACGGATTTCCTGCGCGATCACCCGACCGAGGCCGTCGTGATGCGACTCAAGGAGGAGTACACGGCAGCCGAGAACACCCGCGGCTACGAGGACACGTTGAACTGGTACATCGACGAGAACGCCGAAACGCGTGACCGGCTCCGGCAACACCTGTGGCATGCTCCCGCCGGAAGTGGTTTCCCGGCTCTCGGTGCGGTGCGCGGCAAGATCGTCGTGATCCAGGACTTCCCGGGCTCGGCCTCGTACGGTCCGCGCTGGGGCGGCGCAGGCACCGACATCCAGGACACCTACGAGCTCGCCGGACTCGGCGAGGTCGACCGCAAGTGGGAACTGGTCCGGGGGCAGTTCGAGCGGGCCGCGTCCGGCTCTCCGGCCACCTTCTTCGTCAACCACCTCAGCGGAACCGGAAATCCGGTCGCACTCGCGACGGGGACCGTTCCGGTCACCGTGGCGCGGGGCGGGCCCGGTGTCATCGGGATCCTCGACCGCACGGAGGCCTTCCTCACCGCGAATCCGGCAGGGCGGACCGGCGCGGTGATGGCCGACTTCCCCACGGCCGACCTGGTGGACGCGCTGGTGTCCCGGAACTTCCGGTAGTCCCTCCGCCGCCACTCGCGCTCACGCGGCCGGCGGCAGGGTCACGCCGAGGGTCCGGGCGACGTCGCGGCCGGTCCGGGCGAGGTCGACGATCACGTCCGGACGAATACCGCCGTGCAGGGCGTCGTCGAGGAGCCCGGCGAGGCGATGCCCGGGGTCGGCGTCGAGGGCGGCGGTGAGGGCCACCCCGGCGAGTGGTCCGTCACCGCGGGCGTAGGCGCTGAACCCGAGCAGCGCGGCCGGTTCGGCGCGGGCGGGCCCGGACAGTGCCCGGGCCATGACGATCCATGCCCGTTCGGCGGCATCGGCGAGTTCGGTGATCGCGAGCGCGAGCACCGAGTCGCGCACGGCCGGTGCCTCCAGAGCGACGGCGATCGCGGCGACCCCCTCGTCGGAGAGGGCTCCGTCGGAGGAGGCGATGCGCGCGAGCACGTCTTCGAGCGCGGAGCGGACGGACCGCGGCCGCGCCCGCGACGTCGGATGCCGGGCCAATGCGAGGAGGCGTGCGACGCGGTCCCGGTCCGCGCGCGGGCGCGGCTCGAGGATTCGTTCGAGTTCGAGCCGCGACGCGCGAATCGGGCGGCCGCGGATCACCTGGGCCACGGCCACCGCCGATGCGGTCGGGTCGGGAACGGTGCCGTGGCGCGGATCTCCGAGCAGACCCCACCACTGCGCACCGGTTTCGATGCCGGTGACCGCGTGAGCGCCGGCCAGCGCGACGCCGACCTCGGCGAGGGACGCGGAGAGGAGGTCGACGAGGGCGTGGTGCAGGTCGTGGATCGGACCGTCGCCGTGCGCTCGGTCGTCGACGACCACGACGATCACGGAGGCGGCGCCGGCTCGTTCGCACAGCGCCGCGAGACGGTCCACGGACAGGCGGTCGCAGTTCGAGGCGGTGCCCGCGAGGTCGTGTCGCATCACGGCCTGCACCGTCGCCGGGACACCTCCCAGGCAGATCACCACGAGGGAGCGGTGCGGCCGGAAGCCGAGCAGCGCGGGGACGGCGGCGATCAGGTCTGCGGGGTCGCTGAGGTGAACCCGTCCGTGCGGACTGTTCGGGTACATGGTTGCCATGCACGAACCGTCCCCGACGGCCGCGACGCCAACCGGTCCGCGATGGCCGAATTCGCCCGGCCTGTGGACGGATTCGCGTGCCGTCCCCAATCCCGCGCGCGCGGCTTTACTTCGCGGCCGCGTTGACCTTCTGGACCGCCTCGGTGAACAGCAGGTCGAGCGTCGCCGAATCGGGGGCGCCGTCCCCGAACGACATGTAGGTGGCGGAGATCCGAACGTCGTCGACCTGAGCGAAGAGCCGCAGCATCGACTGGGTCACCGACTGGTCGGCATTGCCGGAGGAGACGGTCTGCCGCAGGGCGAGGGTGTCGTCGGCGTTCAGCGGCGGGGCGGGCAGCACGACGGTGGTGACCTTCGCGGACGCCCCGTTCTTCGTGGTGGTCACCTCGAGACACCGGTCGATCTCGGCGGCGCGGTCCGACAGGGGCGCGTCGACGCGGGTCAGCTCGATGGAGATGGTGGCCCGGGCGGCGTTGTCGGTGCCGACGACAAGGGCGGTGGCGTCGGGACCGAAGTTCTGCGGCGGAGGCTTGCAGCCGGCAGGGTCCACCTTCGCACCGGCGGGGATCCCGTCGAGGTCGGCGGCGGCCTGCTCGACCGCCTGTTCCGGCAGCACGATCGCCTGGTACGGCTGCGGAAAGTTCTCGGGCGTCAAGAGCATCGACGACAGCGGCGCCGCGATCCGATCGGTCGACGCGCCGCCGGCCTTCGGGGCGGCGGTGCCTCCGGAGACGACGGCGGCTCCCCCGACCGGTTCCGCAACCCCCGAGACGTTCGACGAGCACCCGGCGACGGCGAGGGTGACGGCGGCGGCTCCGGCCACCAGGATTCGGCGTGTCACGACAAGGTCCTCTCGGCGATCGCGGGCGTGTGCCCCAACTCTGCCAGCTCGACGACCGGTCGCCGCCGAAGGCCACGGCGCGTCCGCCGACAGCGAACACCGAAACCGGCAACGAACAGGGAATGATGTGCCCGCCCGTCACGTTGATCGAGGCGAGTGTGGGCGCGAGACCCGGGGGTGACGCGCCCCGCCGACCGGTAAGGGACACTGGTCGACAACGAAGACGCGAAGGGGTTGTGAACGATGGACGAGCAGTCGGGCATGTACGAGCTGGAGTTCCCGGCCCCGGTGGTGTCTGCCAACGACGGCCGCGGCCCGGTCCTGGTGCACGGGCTGGAAGGGTTCTCCGACGCCGGTCACGCGGTGAAGCTCGCCACGACCCACCTCCGCGAGAGCCTCGAGACCGAACTCGTCGCCTCGTTCGCCGTGGACGAGCTGATCGACTACCGGTCGCGACGGCCGACGATGACGTTCAAGTCGAACCACTTCACGGACTACGACGCCCCGGAACTGAATCTCTATGCCGTCAAGGACACCGAGGGCATCCCGTTCCTGCTGCTGGCCGGCATGGAACCGGACCTCAGGTGGGAGCGCTTCACCACCGCGGTGCGGCTGCTGGCCGAACAGCTCGGCGTGCGCCGCACCATCGGGCTGAACGCGATCCCGATGGCGGTCCCGCACACCCGCCCCCTCGGCGTGACTGCGCACTCGGCGAACCCGGACCTGATCGGTGAGAACCAGGGCTGGCCGGGCGACCTGCGCATCCCCGGGAGCGCGTCGTCGCTGCTCGAACTCCGGATGTCCCAGCACGGGCACGAGTCGATGGGGTACTCGGTGCACGTCCCGCACTACCTGGCACAGGCCGACTACCCGGCGGCCGCGGAGACCCTGCTCGAACACGTCGGCGAGGCCGGCGAGCTGACGCTGCCGCTGGCGGCGCTCGGCGAGGCCGCCGCACGGGTCCGAGAGCAGGTCGACGCCCAGGTCACGGGGAACGAAGAGGTCGAGTCCGTGGTGCGCGCGCTGGAACGCCAGTACGACACGTACGTGACCGCGCAGGAACAGCAGTCCAGCCTGCTGGCCACCGACAGCGAACTGCCCAGCGGCGACGAACTCGGTGCCGAGTTCGAGCGCTTCCTCGCCCAACTCGACGGCAACGACGAGGGGCCCGGCCTCGGGGACGGGCCCGGCGGGCGCGACCTGTAAATCCGTTTTACAGTTATCAGGCGCGCAGAGGAGTTCATCTATACGATCGTCCAAATCATCGCTCGGTAGGTCGGCCAACGAAACACCCTGTTGTCAGGGGTACGGAGCCGACGAACGACAGGAGTGACCCATGGGCGGAGACCGAACCCGCGCATTGCGTCCGGTGCCCGACACCGAACCCCGCCTCGCGTTCCGGACCATTCACGGATACCGGCGTGCATTCCGGATGGCCGGCAGCGGGCCGGCGCTGCTCCTGATCCACGGCATCGGTGACAACTCGGCAACGTGGAACGAGGTCATCCCTCACCTGGCGAAGAACTTCACCGTGATCGCGCCGGATCTGCTTGGCCACGGGCGTTCCGACAAGCCGCGCGCCGACTACTCGATCGCCGCGTACGCCAACGGCATGCGGGACCTGCTGACGGTCCTCGGGTTCGACCGGGCGACGGTGGTCGGCCACTCGCTCGGCGGCGGCGTCGCCCTGCAGTTCGCGTACCAGTTCCCGCAGATGATCGAACGCCTCGTGGTGGTCTCCCCGGGCGGCGTCACCAAGGACGTCAACCCGGCACTGCGGTTCGCGGCCCTCCCGATCGCCAACGAGGCGTTGCGCCTGCTGCAGATCCCCGGGGCACTCACGCTGGTCGGGGCGCTCGGCCAGGTGGCGGACCACCTGTATCGGGGACCGTTCAAGGGTGCCGCGCTCTTCCACGACACACCCGACCTGGTCCGGGTGCTGCGCGACCTGCCCGACCCCACCGCCCGGGAGGCGTTCCTGCGCACCCTGCGGGCCGTCGTCGACTGGCGCGGTCAGGTCGTCACCATGCTCGACCGCTGTTACCTGACCGCCGACCTGCCCGTCCAGATCATCTGGGGCGACCGCGACGCCGTCATCCCGGTCAGTCACGCCCACCTCGCACACTCCGCGCTCCCCCACTCCCGCCTGGAGATCTTCCCCGGCAGCGGGCACTTCCCGTTCCACGACGACCCGATCCGGTTCCTGCGCGTGATCGAAGACTTCGTCGCCACCACCCGGCCGATGGAATTCGACCACGACAGGTGGAGGCAGATGCTCGCGGACGGGGTCGGCGAATCGCAGATCACCGGTCCCAGCGCGACCCGCGAGGCGGTTCTCGACGCGATGGGCGCCGACGAACGCAGCGCCACCTGACACCAGGGCACCCCGGGTCCACCTTCTCGAATAGCCTGTATCGGTGCTGCTCTCCGATCTGGTCCCCGACTCCCCCGATGCCGACTCCCTCTTCGACGCCTTTGCCGGCTGGGCATCGGAGCGCGGGCTGACGCTGTATCCCGCGCAGGAGGAGTCGCTGATCGAGATCGTCTCGGGCGCGAACGTCATCCTGTCCACCCCGACCGGGTCAGGCAAGTCGATGGTCGCGATCGGTGCGCACTTCGCCGCGCTCGCGGACGGCAGGCGCACCTTCTACACCGCGCCGATCAAGGCTCTGGTGAGCGAGAAGTTCTTCGCGCTGTGCGAAGTGTTCGGCGCCGAGAACGTCGGCATGATGACCGGCGACGCGTCGGTGAACTCGTCGGCGCCGATCGTGTGCGCGACCGCGGAGATCGTCGCGAACCTGGCGCTGCGGCAGGGCGCGGACTCGGACATCGGCCAGGTCGTGATGGACGAGTTCCATTACTACTCCGAACCGGACCGTGGCTGGGCGTGGCAGGTGCCGCTGATCGAACTGCCGAACGCCCAGTTCCTGCTGATGTCCGCGACCCTCGGCGACGTGTCGTTCTTCTCGGATGACCTCACCCGCCGTACCGGCCGGCCCACCACGGTGGTCGGGGGCACCGAAAGGCCGGTGCCGCTGACCTTCTCGTACGCGAGGACACCGATCGGCGAGACGATCGAGGAACTGGTCACCACGCACCAGGCGCCGGTGTACGTCGTGCACTTCACGCAGGCCGCCGCCCTCGAACGCGCGCAGGCGTTGACGAGCGTCAACATGTGCAGCAAGGAGGAGAAGGCCGCGATCGCCGACGCGATCGGCGGATTCCGGTTCACCACCGGCTTCGGCAAGACGCTGTCCCGGCTGGTGCGGCACGGCATCGGCGTGCACCACGCGGGCATGCTGCCGAAGTACCGGCGCCTGATCGAACGGCTCGCGCAGGACGGCCTGCTCAAGGTCATCTGCGGCACCGACACCCTCGGCGTCGGCATCAACGTCCCGATCCGCACCGTCCTGATGACCGGGCTGACGAAGTTCGACGGCACCCGCACCCGGCACCTGCGTGCGCGCGAGTTCCATCAGATCGCCGGCCGCGCCGGCCGCGCCGGGTTCGACACCATGGGCACCGTCGTGGTTCAGGCGCCCGAGCACGAGATCGAGAACCACCGCCTCGTTCTCAAGGCCGGTGACGATCCGAAGAAGCTCAAGAAGATTCAGCGCAAGAAGCCGCCGGAGGGCTTCGTCTCGTGGGGTGAGCCGACGTTCGAACGTCTCGTCGCCGCCGCCCCGGAGCAGCTCACCTCCCGGTTCCGGGTGTCGAACTCGATGCTGCTCAACGTGATCGCCCGGCCCGGCAACTGTTTCACCGCGATGCGACACCTGCTCGAGGACAACCACGAGGCGCGGCCGCAGCAGCGCAAGCACATCCGTCGCGCGATCGCCCTCTACCGCGGCCTGCTGCAGGCCGGGATCGTCGAGCAGTTGGACGAGCCGGACGAGAACGGCTCGTGGGCGCGGCTGACCGTCGACCTGCAGCGCGACTTCGCGCTCAACCAGCCGCTGTCGCCGTTCGCGCTCGCGGCCATCGAACTGCTCGACGTCGACGCCGTCACCTACGCCCTCGACGTGGTGTCGGTGATCGAGTCCACCCTCGACGACCCGCGGCAGATCCTGATGGCGCAGCAGCACGCCGCCCGCGGTGAGGCCGTGCAGCAGATGAAGGCCGACGGCATCGAGTACGAGGAGCGGATGGAACTCCTCGAGGACATCACCTGGCCGAAGCCGCTCGAGGAGCTGCTGTACCCGGCGTTCGAGACGTACCGGGGCGGGCACCCGTGGGTGTCGGAGTTCGCGCTGTCCCCGAAGTCGGTGGTGCGGGACATGATCGAGAAGACCATGACGTTCGCCGAACTCGTCAGCCACTACGGCCTCGCCCGGTCCGAGGGCCTGGTGCTGCGCTACCTCGCCGACGCGTACCGCGCTCTGCGGCAGACGGTTCCCGACTCCGCGCGCACCGAGGAGTTCGAGGACATCGTCGAGTGGCTCGGCGAGCTGATCCGCCAGGTCGACTCGTCGCTGCTCGACGAGTGGGAGCAGCTCACCAACCCTGGTGTCGAGTCCGACGACCAGCAGGTCGCGTTCGGCGCAGACATCCCGCGCCCGGTCACGGCCAACGTCCGCGCGTTCACCGTCATGGTCCGCAATGCGATGTTCAAGCGAGTGGAGCTGGCGTCCCGGCACCGATGGGACCTGCTGGCCGAGCTGGGTGACGGGCTCGAGGAGCAGGACTGGTCGGAGCTGATGGAGCTGTACTTCGACGAGTACGACGAGATCGGCACCGGACCCGACGCCCGCGGCCCGCAGCTGTTCACGGTGTCACGGGAGGCGGAACTGTGGCGCGTGCGGCAGACCCTCGCCGACCCGAACGGCGACCACGGCTGGGCACTGGTCGGCGAGGTCAACCTCGCCGAATCCGACGCCGCGGGCGAGGTCGTCTTCGACGAGTTCGAAGTGATCGAGGGGTGAGCGGAGTTTCGCTCCACACGAAGAGGGGGAATGTCATGTCGGGGGTTCTGCGACCACCACACCCGCCCCGGCGGGTACCGATTCTCGGTGACGTGCTCGGGCTCGACCCGGTACGGCCGATGCAGAAGACCGCGCGGATGCTCGACCGGCTGGGGCCGATCTACCAGCGCCGCATCCTGGGGTTGCGTCTGACGTTCGTCGGCGGCGCGGACCTCGCGGCCGAGGTGAACGACGATGCCGTGTGGCAGAAGGCGGTCGCGCGACCGCTGCAGCTGCTGCGCCCCATCGTCGCGGACGGGTTGTTCACCGCCTACAACGACGAACCCAACTGGGCGAAGGCGCACGCGATCCTCGCACCGGCGTTCACCCAGTCGGCGATGCGGTCGTACCACGACACGATGGTCGAGGTCGTCGACGAGATGTGCGCGGCATGGGACTCGGCCCCCGGTGAGCTCGACGTGGCGGCCGAGATGACGAAACTGACACTCGAGACGATCGGCCGCTGCGGGTTCGGTTACCGCTTCGGCTCGTTCGACCGCGCCGACCTCGACCCGTTCATCCGGGCGATGATCAGTGCGCTCGGGTACGTGCAGAAGCAGGGTGTCCCCGTGCCCGGACGTGCCCTGTACGACCGCGTCACGGGCCGCGCTCGCGACCACCGCGGCAACATCGAGCACATGTTCACGGTCGTCGACGATGTCGTCGCGGACCGGCATGCCCGTCCCCACGACGAGCCACTCGACCTGCTCGACCTGATGCTCGCCACCCGGGACCCGGAGACCGGCGAGCGCCTCGACGCCGTCAACGTGCGCAACCAGATCCTCACGTTCCTCGTCGCCGGACACGAAACCAGCTCGTCCGCATTGGCTTTCGCGCTGTACCTGCTCGCGCGGCATCCGGAGGAGGCGGCTCGGGCGCGCGCGGAGGTCGACGCGTTGTGGGCTGCGCCGATGTCGGCGCCGTGCATCCCCGTCCGGTTCGAGGAGGTGGCGAAGCTCCGGGCCGTCCGCCGGGTTCTCGACGAGACGCTGCGGCTGTGGCCGACGGCTCCCGGGTACTTCCGGAAAGCCAAGCAGGACACCGTCCTCGGCGGCCGCTACCCCTTCGAGAAGGGGCAGATGCTGATGGTGGTGTTGCAGCGGGTCCACCGCGATCCGGCGGTGTGGGGTGACGACGCCGGCGAGTTCCGGCCGGACCGGTTCCTGCCGGAGCAGGTCCGCGCGCGGCCCGGCCACGGGTACAAGCCGTTCGGCACCGGAATCCGGGCATGCATCGGCAGGCAGTTCGCATACCACGAAATGATTCTCGCGCTCGCCACCATCCTGCACCGCTACGAATTCACGGCCGACCCCGCCTACACGCTCGACGTGCGCGAACAGCTGACGTTCAAGCCGGAGGGGTTCCGGATGGCGGTCACCCGCCGCGTGGGATCGAAGTCCGCACACGCTCGGTGAGGGGCGTTCCGTCAGTTCGTCGACGGGAAGAAGAGGACCTGCCCGACGCGGATCAGGTTCGGGTCGGGAATCAGATTCGCGGCCGCGACGAGGGCCACCTTGGTGTCGAGGTCTCCGGGACCGTACGTTTCCAGCGCGAGTTGCGACAGGGTGTCACCAGCGACCACGGTGTGCCGTCCGTTCAGCCGAGGCTGGATCAGCACGGTCCCCAGGGGTGGTTCGTCCTCGAGGTGATTGGCGATGGAGATGATCGGCCACAGATTCGCCTCGCCGTACCAGCGAAGCGCCAGGTCCTGGAGCGTCTCGCCGGCGACCAGAGTGTGGTGCCCGACATCACCCAGGTCGGGGATGAGCAGCCACTCGCCCACCCTGATGTCCCTCTGCGCGGCGTGATTGGCGATCTCGATCACGCCGCGCATGGCGGTGTCGTGGGAGAACTTCGCGGCCAGCCCGGATTTGGTGTCACCGGCCACCACCCGGTGCCGGTAGGTGACATACGGGACAACGAGCTCCTGGCCGACCAGGATCAGGTCGGGGTCCGGCAGGTGGTTGGCCACCGCGATCACCCGGAACAGCCGAGCATCGCCGTAGTACCTCTCGGCCAGCGTCGAGAGCGTGTCTCCCTGGACTACCTCGTGCTTCGCCATCATGGCGGATCCTTCCGCGTCGGGAAGCCGTCCCGCCCGGGCGGACCGGCCGAGGTGACCGGTTCGGGCGGTGCTTCGCTTCGTGTGCGCCCATCAGCAGGACCGACGCTAGGTCGCGCTCGACGGTCTGACACGAGTAGCGGACTACCCGACTGCGCATGCGACCCGATCAGTTCGGGCCGTAGTCGCCCTTGGGTCCGTAGTCACCCTTCGGTCCGTAGTCGCCCTTCGGGCCGTAGTTGCCGCTCGGCCCGTAGTCGCCCTGCGGACCGTAGCCGCCGCTCGGGCCGATCTCGTCGTCGGCCTCGGGCGCGGGTGCGGGTGCGGCAGGACTCTGGGTCTGGGTCGGCTGCGTCGGCGCCTCGGTCACGACGGGTGCGGCGGACTGCTGTCGCGGCGCCGGCTGTGCCGCGACGGGTTCGGGCTCCGGTTCCGGGGTCGCGGCGGTGGTCGGGACGAGTCCGGGCAGCGCGCCGGCGATCACCAGGTCGGCGGCGAAGTCCGTGCCGGACTGCGCGCCCTGGACGACTGCGGAGTCGCCGACCTCGAGATCACCGAGGGTGTCGCCCTTCAGTGTGATGATGCGCGTCGTGCCCGTGGTGCCGACGGTGACCTTGGTGCCGTCCGCGGCCTTGAGGACGAAGGTGTTGCCCGCGATCGTGTCGACGGTGCCGGACGCCGCGAGGAACTGTCCGGGTCCCGGTACCGGCGCGGCAGCGGTGGTCGTCGGGACGACGGTGGTTGCCGCGACCGGCGTCGCGGTCTCGGTGTCCGACCCGTTCGAGCCCACGAGGTAACCCGCGAACGCGCCGATCACCAGGGCGGCGACGGAGGCTCCGGCGGCGATCGCCTTCCCACGTCGCCCCGAGCCGGCGCCCGGTTCGGGGGTCGACGAGGGAACCTGGGCCGGATCCACACGCGGGATGATGACGGTTGGATCCGAACTCATGTCATGCGGGTTCGACACGCGTGGCGCTCCTCATCAGCAGTGGTGACGTCCAAACCAGGCGTGTCCGGGTGCTCCCCCGGACACCGATCAGCCCATCGCGTTCGCGTCGCCACGCGTTACGCGGTGCCGCCTTCAGTCCTGCGGGTGCAGGATCGGCTTGGCATTGCGTTGCTTGCGGTTCGACGCCTCCCGCTGCGCCACCTGCTGCTCGCGAATCCGCTTCTCGTCCTTGCGGACCTCGACCAGGTTCGCGCGCTCGGCGACGAGCCAGTCCGGCTGGTCACCGAGCAGGGCATCGATCTGCTCGGTGGTCAGGGCCTCGGTGACGCCGCCACGGGCGAGCCCGGCGATCGAGACGCCGAGCTTGGCGGCGACCACGTTCTTCGGGTGTGGGCCGTTGGCGCGCAGGTCCTGCAGCCACTGCGGCGGGTTGGTGCGCAGTTCCGCAAGCTGCTCCCGGGACACGGCACCCTCCCGGAAGTCGGCGGGGGTGGCCTCGAGGTACACGTCCAGCTTCTTCGCGGCGGTGGCCGGCTTCATCGTCTGGGGTGTCTTCTGCGCACTCATGGCTCCAGCCTATCGAGCGCCGTCACGACCGCGGCGGCCCGGTAGCCTGGCGGAATGACCGAGCCCGCCGCACCCACTCCGTTCCGGCTCGCGTACGTGCCCGGCGTCACCCCGGCCAAGTGGGTGCGCATCTGGGGCGAACGCCTGCCCGACGTCCCTCTGGAGCTGGTGACCGTGACCGCCGCCGAGGCCCCGGACCTGCTGCGTTCGGGCGGCGCGGACGCCGGGCTGGTGCGTCTGCCGGTCGATCGCGACGGACTGAGCGTGATCGCTCTCTACGAGGAGACCCCGGTGGTCGTCGTGCCGAAGGACCATGTGATCACCGCCGCCGACGAGGTCTCCGCGGTGGATCTGGCCGATGAGATCCTGCTGCACCCGCACGACGATGCGCTCGAGTGGCCGACCCGGCCGGGCACCGCCGCGCAGCACCGTCCCGACACGACGGCCGAGGGTGTCGAACTCGTCGCGGCCGGTGTCGGCGTGCTGGTGGTGCCGCAGTCCCTGGCGCGCCTGCATCATCGCAAAGACCTGACCTACCGGACCGTCACCGACGCCCCGGTCTCCCCAGTCGCCCTGGCCTGGCCTGCCGACCGGACCACCGAGCTCGTCGAGGAGTTCGTCGGCATCGTGCGTGGGCGCAGCGCCAACTCGTCTCGCGGCCGCGGCACCGACGAACCGGCACCCAAACGCACCGCGTCGCAGAAGGCGGCCGCCAAACGAGCGGCCCGTGTCGAGGCGGGCAAGGTGCCGGTCCAGCGAAACACCAAGGGCGGCAAGGGAAAGCCCGCCGCCAAACGCGGCAGGCGCTGACGCGCCTGTGCGCGCTCGCGGTAGGGAGCCACCACGAGCGCGACAGGCAGCGCAGCTGCTTACACGGACAGGATCATGGCGATACCCTGACCGCCACCGCCGCACAGTGCGGCCGCGCCCTTGCCGCCACCGGCCGCCTTGAGCGAATGCGCCAGGGACAGGGCGATTCGCGCGCCGGACATACCGACCGGGTGTCCGACCGCGATCGCGCCGCCGTGGATGTTGACCTTGTCGGCGTCGACACCGAGCTGGCGCATCGACGCGATGGAGACACCCGCGAACGCCTCGTTGATCTCGAACAGGTCCAGATCGGCGACGGTGGTCTCGCCGTCGCGCTTGAGCGCGGCCTCGATCGCGTTGGCGGGCTGGTGCAGCAAAGAGGTGTCCGGGCCGGCGACCAGCGCATGCGCGCGGATCTCGGCGAGCCACTCGATGCCGCGGGCCTCGGCGAGGTCCTTGCGCATCACGACCACCGCGGCCGCGCCGTCGGACAGCTGCGAGGAGGCGCCGGCGGTGATGGTGCCGTCCTTCGCGAACGCCGGACGCAGCTTGCCGAGCGAGTCGACGGTGGTCTCGGCGCGGATGCCCTCGTCGACGGCGACCGTGACGGTGCCCTTGCGGGAGGCGATCTCCACCGGGGCGATCTCCGCCGCAAACGCGCCGGACTCCGTCGCCTCCGCCGCGAGACGGTGCGAGCGGGCCGCGAACTCGTCCTGCTCGGCACGGGAGATGTTCTCCGACGCCTGGTAGCGCTCGGTGGACGCACCCATGGAGATGCCGTCGAACGCGCAGGTCAGCGCGTCCCGGTCGAGCGCGTCCTCGAAGCCGGTGGAGCCGTACTTGAGGCCCTGCCGGGCGCCGCGCACCAGGTACGGGGCGTTCGTCATCGACTCCATGCCGCCGGCCACGACGACGTCGGCGGCTCCGGTCGCGATCAACCGGTCGGCCTGCATGATCGCCTCGAGCCCGGACAGGCAGAGGTTGTTGACGGTGGTCGCGGGCACGGTCATCGGCAGCCCCGCCGCGACCGCCGCCTGACGCGCCGGGTTCGGGCCGACCCCGGCCTGGACGACGGTGCCCATGACCACGGCGTCGACGCCGTCGGTCCCGACGCCTGCGCGCTCGATCGCGGCGGCGATCGCCCGCCCGCCGAGGTCCGCCGCCGTCAACGACGCCAACGCGCCCGACAGCTTGCCGATCGGGGTCCGGGCCCCCGCCACGATGACACTGGTGCTCACGCCTGTCTCTCCTTCAACTGTCGGGTCGTGACGCCGTCGCCCTGACGCGACGGACGTCCTGATCGGTGGCCTGCGGGCCCGGGTACGGGAGGTCGCAGGTCGTGTTCGACGATCTTCCCACCCGGATTCTTCGCCACCGCGCGCAGGACCGCTCGTCCGGCCACTCCCCGACCCCGGGGGTCGGCGTCGGCGGAGCACTCGGCGCGGCCCGGCGGGAACCGGACGAGCGGCCGGCTCACGGACGCAGGGCCACACCGGCGGGAGCGACGGAACGGACGATGTCGGCGAGCCGGCTGTAAGCCTCCACGCGTGTGCTCGACGCCCGGAACACCAGCCCGATCGTGCGGCCCGGCACGGGCGCGGCGAACCGCGCGGTGGCGAGGTCCCCACGCGCGGTCTCCACCTCGACCGCCGATTCGGGCACCAGAGTCACTCCGAGACCGCCGGCGACGCACTGCACGACGGTGGTCAGCGACGTGGCGCGGGTGTCACCGGCAATCGGGTGCGCATTCACCGAGCGGCACAGGTCGAGGGTCTGGTCCCGCAGGCAGTGCCCCTCGTCGAGCAGCAGCAAGGCCAGCTCGTCGAGGACTCCGGGCGCGAGGTCCATGCGCCCCGCCAACCGGTGACCTCGGGGCACCACGACGACGAAATCCTCGTCGTACAAGGGTATTTCAACCACC
Organism: Rhodococcus sp. NPDC003348; assembly: GCF_053589375.1. Taxonomy (NCBI): domain Bacteria; kingdom Bacillati; phylum Actinomycetota; class Actinomycetes; order Mycobacteriales; family Nocardiaceae; genus Rhodococcus; species Rhodococcus sp. NPDC003348. The sequence continues at coordinate 96,903 of NZ_JBSFRT010000016.1, read as the reverse complement.
CCGGAGGCCTCCGACGGCAACGCGAGCATTGCCACGTCCAGCACGCCGCCGCGCAGCGCCTCCAGCAGCCGCGCGGTTTGGTCCTCGACGACCTGCGGGGTGACGGCGGGAAGCTCATTGCTCAGCGCGGGCAGCAACGCCGGAAGCACATAGGGCGCGACGGTGGGGATCAGCCCGATTCGCAACGGACCGGACAGGGCGTGGCCGACTCCGGCAGCCGTGGCGACGAATCCGTCGGCGGCGTCGAGGATCTGCTTGGCCTGAGGCAGCAGGGCCGCGCCCGCGGCGGTGACGAGCACGCGGCGGGTACTGCGCTCGATCAGCTGCACACCGAGGCCGGACTCCAGCGCGGCGAGCGCCTGCGACAGTGTGGGCTGACTCACGCCGAGGCGGGTTGCCGCAGTGCCGAAGTGGCGATATTCGGCGACCGCGACGAACGCGCGCAGCTGCGCAAGGGTGGGCTGATAGGTCTGATCGGACACGCCTATCAGTGTACCGAAACCTATCGCCATTACCTCTCGGACGGCTTCGCGCCGCCGCCGGCACCCGGGACGCGTTCCTCCAGGCCGAGGGCGCCGGCGAAGCACGACTGGGACGACCGTCCGGTCCGTCTCGTCACCGAGGCGCGTGCGCCGGGATCGTTACGCGAAGTGCACCTTTCGTCACTCGGTACGGCGGTATCGTTTTACGATGAGCATTCAGGTAGACGTCGTCCGGGTGTTCACCGATCACGATGGGCGCCACGGCAATCCGCTCGGCATCGTCGACGCGGCCCAGGTGTCGCCGCCGGATCGCCAACGGCTGGCGACGAAGCTCGGGTTCAGCGAAACCGTCTTCGTCGATCTACCCCAGCCGAACGCGGAGGCGACCACCGCCCAGATCTTCACCCCCGCAACCGAACTCCCCTTCGCCGGACACCCCACGGTCGGAGTGTCCTGGTGGCTGACCGAGCAGGGACTGCGGGTCGACACCCTGGAAGTCCCCGCCGGCCCCGTCGCGACGCACACCAGCGACGGCGTCACCTGGGTCCGGGCGAAGGCGGACTGGGCGCCGGAGTTCACGCTGCACTGCAAACCCGACAGCGCGGCCGTACATGCCGTCGACGCGACGTCGTTCACCGACGGCCACCACTACGTGTGGGCATGGGCGGGCGAAGGCGCCATCGCGGCGCGGATGTTCGCCCCGGACTTCGGGGTTCCCGAGGACGAGGCGACCGGCGCCGCGGCCATCCGGATCACCGACCACCTCCGGCGCAACCTGCACATCACCCAGGGACGCGGGTCGAAGATCCTCACCCGCCTGACCCCGAACGGCTGGATCGAGGTCGGCGGCCTGGTGCAACGCGACCGCCCGGTGACCGTCTGAGACGGTGACCGGGCGGCGCAGCGGCATCACCGCATCAGGACAGGGCGAGCACCTGTCCGGGGAAGATCAGGTCGATGTTCGACACCTGCTTGGCGAACACCGACAGGTCGACACCGTGATCGGCGGCGATCCGCGACAGGGTGTCGCCGGCCTGGACGACGTAGCTCGACGCGCCGAGGGTCTGAACCGGGGCGGACTCGGCGATCTGGGTGGCGGCCTCCTGGACGGGGGTCTGCGCGGGGGCCGGAGCGACCGGCTCGGCGATGTCGGAGACACCGGCGGTCAGGTACTGACCGCACACGGGCCACGCACCGACACCCTGCCCGGCGAGGACGTTCTCCGCGACCCGGATCTGCTCGGCCTTGCTGGCGTGGTTCGCCTGACCCGAGCCGCCGTAGGCCTCCCAGGTGCTCTGCGTGAACTGCAGGCCGCCGTAGAAGCCGTTACCGGTGTTGGTGGACCAGTTGCCGCTGCTTTCGCAGTTCGCGACGCCGTCCCAGTTGTGGGTGGCGGCCGAGGCGGTGCCTGCGCTCAGCGCCATCGGGACGGCGGCGAGAGCAGCGGTGGCGGCGACGGCGCCGAGGGCGCGCTTGGGGGTGAAGCGAGTCATTCGGATGAATCCTCTCCTTGCCGCCGGCGTGACGGGCCCGGGCCGCACTCGCGGTGCGCCCTGAGCGTGTCGTCGTCCCACTCCTGTCCCGGGAAGTTGGTGGCGTCCGGCCCGCGGGACAGGATCGAGCGGTAGCGGGTCGGCGGTAGCCCGGTTGTTTCGAGCTGAAACGACCGTAGGCGATGATCACGAGATGGTCACGAGCGGCGTGTTGCGTGATGACACAACACAATTACTGGTATAGAACGGCGTCCCCGCAGGGCACCACGCGGTTCCGACCGGAAACAAACCAGAAGGTTTTCGTCGCATTTGTGACAACCGACACGACGAAACAGTGGCGCCGGTCACAGAATGAGTCGGGTTCGACATCGAAATCCGGCGTAAGAATCACGCCCGGGCGACTGTCGAACTCCCGACATTTCCGGCTGATCGGGCCGATCGGGCCGCCGCGTCCGGTGGGCCCGCGTCGGCCGGCCGGGTCGGATCAGGCTTTCGGCGCGCGCCCGGCCGCCAGATCCGCCGCACTGAGCAGAACCGCGATCTCGTCCCCCAGCCGCACCCCGTCGGCAAGCGGCAACCGGTCCCCACTCCAGAACTTCCCGGGGTCGTACCAGTTGGTCTTGCGGCGACCGGTCAGCAGTCCCATCGACTCGTAGGTCTGCGCGACGACCTCGGCGCAGTACGCGCTCTCGAGCCCGGCCATCTGCTCCTGCCTCCGCCTACGCAGCACGGGCAGCCTGCCACCGAACCACCGCGAGGCGAGCTTCGCGGTGGAAGGGAACGGGGCACCGTTGAGTCGGGCGATGACGCGCAACAGCTCGTCCTCCTGGTCCCGGGTCACCGGCAACTCCAGCTGCCGCAGCCATCCACGCTGGCCGTACTTCGCGCCCCACACCTGCACCGCCGCCCGGAGGTCGTGCAGCTGCACCCCGCGCTGGTATCGCCCCGTCCACATGTCCTGCAGCGAGTGCCCCAGCTCGGCGTGCCACATCAGCGGCGGCATGTCGTCGAGGACCACCGACATGCCCACGTGATTGACCGGACTGTTGGTCAGCGTCTGGATCGCACGGTCGGCGCCGGACTGCCCCCGGAAGATCCAGATGTCCCCGGTGCGGGTGGCATCCACCGCCACGTCGAGGCTCACCTGGGATTCGTGCATTCGCCGACTCATCCCCCTAGGTTAGAGCGATGCGACTGCAACCAAGGCACCTGTGGAAGGTCGTCGGTCTCGCCGGTGTCGTGGGCGTCGCCGCGACCGGGGCACTCACCGTGCGCTCCGAACGCAAGCGGCGCGCATACACCCCCGACGAGGTCCGGGCACAGCTGCACACCCGGTACGCGCAGGCGACCTCCGACGCCGAGCAGCGCCCCAAGGTCGACCTCGCACCGGTCAAACCCACTCTGCGCCAACGCCTCACGGCCATGTTCCGCCGCCGCGGGCGCTGACGCGCTCGTGCGACGCTGTTCGGGTGACGCGGTTTCACGACGTGGGCGCCCGCTCTCGATCGAGGGCGATGACCGAGGGCATCGTGACCGCTACCGGTGCGGGATCGCCTGGCGCGACATCCCTGCGGTGGTCGGTCCGTGGCAGACCATCTGGACCTCGCACCGCCGCCTCGCAGATGACGGCACCTAAGATCGGGCCCTGGAACGTCTTCTCGCGGTGGCGGACGCTGTTGGGATGATCGACCGAGCTGTCTCGGTAGACTCGAGGAACGCCCGCGCGCACCAACGTCACCCGCCAGACTGGGGGTTCTACACGAACCCGCGGATCGAGCTGCCCAACCAGCATTCGACCCTGTCGACCACCGCGGCCGCGATGTCCTCGAACACCGGTTCCACCACCTGAAACGCTGGCGCGGTCTGGCCACCAGCTGTGACAAGCTCGCCGTCGTCTTCCGTGCAGCGGTCGTCGTCAACGGTCATCGCGTGGACGTGAAAAGGTCAGACCTGCCAGGCGCTCCCTTCGCGCACTCCCGATCGGGAAAGGCGGAAAACGAGTAGTCGACTACTCGCGTCTGCCACCCGGTGGGTGGAGATACTAAAAGCACGCGCGCGGATCCACCACACAGCACGCACATCTCTGGATTCGGGAACATTAATCCACCACACGTTCCATCGGAGAAGGAAGGTGAGCGCAATCTCGAATATTCCACTCGAGTCGGTGGACGGCTGGACCGATGATGTGGTCGGAAGGATGCAGGCCGTATGGGTCACCACCGCTCAACAGGTGGTCGCCCTCGCTGCGACGGACAACGGATTCCGGTCGATCGTAGAGCAGTTGCAGGTGGACCCGGAGGAGGCCCGCGCCCTGGTTGAGGCGGCCCGCGCACGCCTTCCGGCGAACGAGCAAATCGAATTGTCCGCCCCCGCGGACACTTCCGATTACGGAACGGGGGTCCTGCCTCCAAGGCAGGAAGACGACGAAAGTCCCTGAACCGCACGTTCAGCGAATTCTCGGGCAATAACCATGCGGGTATTTCGACCTCCGTGAACCGCACGAAAATCAAGCGAAAATCAAGCATTTCTCCCTACACCAGGAGGGGTGAATCTCATGGCCCGAAAGAGTAAGGCCGAGGCCGGTGCTGCCACCGGGGGGACGAATGGTCTCGTCGAGATCTCGGCGTTCGGAGGCCATCTGCTGACCGCCGTACCGGCTCGCCCCGAGGCTGTGATCGTGGCCGATCCGATCGACGCAGCCCTCGCCGAACTAGGCCTGACGGATGCGGAGCAAGTAGTCGCAGCTGCGGCGGTTCCCGATGTGTCCGAGGAGTTCCGGAATGTACTCGGGCTCGACGACCAGACGTTCCAGGAATGGCTGCACTCCGCAGTGGAGGCACTTCCTCCTGATCGGGCAGAACTGGTCGGCCGGCCGGCGGAACCTGACCTCGCACTCGGAGCGCTACTCCCCACGGACGAGATGATCGCCGCGGCCGAGGCGACGGTTCCCGAGGAAGCCGTGGAGGCAGAGCCGGTTGCCCTGCCTCCAGCGGTGAATCTGATCCCGTACCTGCCGGCGATCCGTAGCCAAGCGTCACGTGGTACCTGCGTGTCGTTCACGTTGACCGCGCTGAACGAGTACGTCCTCCACCGACGGGGGCTTGTCCGGGACCTGTCCGAGCAACACCTGTACTACGAGATCAAGTTGATCGACGGGTCCGCCGATACCTGCGGCACCTGGCAGAACCGGGCAGTGACGGCCCTGCAGACAAGCGGCCAGTGCAGGGAACAGGTGTGGCCGTACAATCCGAACCCCCCCTGCAACAACCATGGTTCGCGTCCGGCGGCAGCCCGGTCCGACGGACTCGGCCACCGGTTGGCGACGGTCGCCGTCCCGTCGCGCAATGTCGCCGAGTACAAGACGCAACTCGCCCGGCAGCGGCCGGTGACGCTGTCGTTCCCGGTGTACAACAGCTGGTATCAGTCCGCCGAAACCCGCCGGTCTGGCCGCATCACCATGAGAATCGGCAACGAACCGGTGGCCGGTGGGCACGCAGTGTGTCTGGTCGGCTACCAGGAAACGGCGAGCAGTCCGGGCGGGGGCTATTTCATCGTTCGGAACAGCTGGGGCACCACTTGGGCCTCGCAGTCGCCGTACGGGCGGGGTTACGGGACCATCCCGTATCAGTACATCACCAACGATGCGTACGAGGCGTACACCGCGGTCGTGCCAGGAATCGGCGGCGGCGACCAGGACGAGGACCGAAATACGGAGACGCCGTCGTCGTCGGTGACCATCGAAGTAGGCCGCAACGTGAAAATCACCATCAAGACCGAATGACCGGCAGCGCAAACCGAGGCGCACCCGGCGGACCACCCTCCGACGAGAACGGCGACAGCTCATGTGGGAAGTCGAACTCGACCGGAATGCCCCCCGCGATGGTTGCCCACCCACGCCGAGGCACTGTCAACTTGAGCAATCCGAGGGCGATTTTCGTCGGTTTCACCTCCGTGATGCACCAGTTCGCGTGTGACGTATGTGGTTCATGTGGTTAACGGATGTCCATACGACCTCAAGCTGGCAGTGCCCTGATGGTTACGCAGCGATCCGGAATCCGGAGAACCTGTACCTGCCGAGCGGGCGGTTCGGTTCTGCCACCGCGGAGGCGGATCAGAGCATCCGGACGGCAGGGGTATCCGGGTCGGGTTCCTCTCCAGGTTGGCGTTCACCGACACTGCGGCTATCGCCCGCAGCAATCGGCCAAATTTCAAGTCCAGGGTTTTCCCCGTCGCCGGCCAGCTGTCCCGACCGGATTCCGTTCAGGGGAACGAGATGGCAAATCGTTTGCCATCCTTATCGGAAGGAAAAGACATGTCTGTGTCCCACGTCACCGAAGGTGCCACCGATCAGTATGTGGATGTCGGGGAGGTATCTGCCCACGAAGCGAGCACTGCCCCCCGACCCGGCTCCGGTCCGATCATCACCGGGGCGGACTTGGCCGCGCCCGCGGCGACGCCGGACCCAGATCGGATCAAAGACAAAGTGGAAACCGAAGGGGCCGAGTTGGACAGCGTGGATTGGGAAACGTTGGCCACCAATGGCTCTCCAATGCCAGCTGCGGAGATACGGGGCTTCACCCAAATCGGCGGGTCTGGTCGGATCGCGTTCGGTGGAGGCGTTCCCGTCGGCGGATGGACCCAAATGGTCGTGTATCCCGATGGCAGCTATAACTACAGCGGTCACCTGCATGTTTCAGGAGCCACGAGTTACACCGTTTCGGTTGCTTGGGTTTTGACGACCGGCTCCGGACATCCCTCATTCGTGATGCCGGCGAGTGGCCGTGTGCACGGCACGTTCGAGCCAGGCTCACGGGACTTCGATTGGAACGTCAGCGGCACCAACCCTGCACTCAGGAACGCCTGGCCCGCGTTCAACGCGCAGGGATACCGATGGCGGTGGGCGGCCTCGGCGAACCTTGACATCAGTTCACTCATCGACGGCGTGGGCAAGGCCGTCGGAGCCATCGGGGCGGTAGTGGCCCTGTTGTGAGGGCACTGTCAACTCGAGCAATCCGAGGGCGATAGTCGCCGCCGGTACACCTGCGCGATGCAACAGGCCATGTGTGAAGCAAGAGCCTCATGTGGTTAGTGGGTTGTCCACATGGACTCGAGTTGACAGTGTCACTCCGACTCCGCCGAGGGCCCGACCACATGGATGGGGCGCGTGGCGCTGCGAGTGCGCGTCGACACCGACCTGGGCAGCGTGGATCTGCTCACCGCACCCGATATCGAATCTGCTCTACTTCCCGGGAACCTGTTCACCCTCAGGGACGAGGACGAACATGACACGTCGGGGCGTACGCGTGGTATCGGCTGGCCGTCGAGCCCGCGACGCTGCCCGTCGGCGACCGCACCGCTCCACCGGCCACACCGTCGGCCGAGGCATCGGTGATCGTGCTCCGCGACCTCGACTACACCCCGCAGGCCGCGACCACCCCGATGCCGTACGGGCCACCCGATCTCGTTACGGCACAACGGGGTTCGACCACCCCGAAATCGCGGCCGCGACCAGCATCGCCGCCGATTCCACCCGCCGCTGGAGGCGACCGTCCTCGCACGACTCACGCCGTAACACCTCATCCGAGAACAGCAGACCCGCCACAGTGGAGGCCGGTAATGCCGCTACAGCACTAAGCGGTCGTCAAGGGCCGCCCCATCAACCGGTTGGCCGGGGTCCGGCACGGAACTCAACCCGGAGCCTGCATGCGCGGGAACGCCACCGAAGCGAGCCCGCGCCAGTCGGGAGTTGCTGCGGCGCCGCGGGATCGACGCGGTCATCGCCGAAAGGTCCACGCCTGGCACCGTCGCCGCCGCGGCTCACACGGCGGCCGACCACCGGCATTCGACCCCGCCGACCACCGCGGCCGCAATGTCCTCGAATGCCGGTTCTGCCACCCGGACACTCGAATCGTCAGACTTGCGTCCTAACCCAGCGCGGCGCGGACCCCGGCCGCCATCTCGGCGACCTGCTCGTCGCTCATCACGAACGAGGGCGAGAACTGCATCGCCCCCACTCCGGCCGCGCGGCCCGAGATGCCGTGTTCGCGAAGAGTTTTCACGAACGGCAGCGCCTCCGCCGGGTCCGCCAGCTGGACGGCGGCTACGGCGCCGAGTCCGCTGCGCACCTCCTGCACGCGCGGATGGTCGGCGAGCGGAGCCAGGTGCTCGTGCAGCGACCGTTCCAGGCGCGCCGATTCAGCGAGCAGGTTCTCCCGCTCGATGATCTCGAGATTGGCCAGCGCGGCAGCGGCCGCACCGGCGTGGCCGCCGTACGTGTAGCCGTGCCGCCACCACACCCCGCCGGCGAAGAACGGCTCGGCGACGCGCGGAGCGATGAACACCGCACCCATCGGGACGTAGCCCGACGTCAGGCCCTTCGCCGTGGTGATCATGTCCGGCTGCAGGTCGAATCGGGTGGACGCGAACCAGGATCCGCCGATCCGGCCGAATCCGGTGACCACCTCGTCGACCACGAACAGGATGTCGTGGTCGCGGCAGATCTCGCGGACCTCGGCGAGATAGCCCTCCGGCGGCAGGTAGATCCCGCCTGCGCCGATGATCGGCTCACAGAAGAACGCCGCGATGGCCTCCGCGCCCTCCCGCTCGATCAGCTCCAGCAGGCTCTTGGCGTTGTCCCACTCCACCGTTCGGGTGTCGGGCATCAGCTCGCCGTACCCTTCCCGGTTCACCGGGATCCCGGCGAGCGCGGTGCCGGCGACGTGCATGCCGTGGTAGGCCTTCTGCCGGCCGACGACGATCCGCTTGCCCGGCTTGCCGACCTCGTTCCAGTAGCGGCGGGCCAGCTTCGCAGCGGTGTCCACCGAGTCGGATCCGCCGGAGGTGAAGAAGATCTTGCTGCCGGGCACCGGGGCGATCTCGGCGAGCTTGTCCGCGAGCGCGACCGTCGTCTCCGGCGCGAAGTCCCCGAAGTTCGAGAAGTGCGCCACCGTCGACAGCTGCTTCGCGACCGCGTCCGCGATCTCCGTGCGCCCGTGCCCGACGTTGGTGAACCACAGTCCCGCGGTCGCGTCCAGGTAGCGGGTGCCGTTCTCGTCCCAGATGTACGCGCCCTCACCACGACTGACGACGAACGCGCCGTCGCGTTGAACCGCGCCCATGTCGGCGAAACCGTGCCAGAGCGAACCGCTCATTCCTCGACCTTCCTCTCGACACCGGTGCCGGGTGCCTCGTGTGTGCCCTCACCGTATCGCCACCGGCGGGCGGCGCGCCCGGCGACATTCACGGCCAGACAGATCAGCACGAAGGCTCCGATCAGGACCACCAACCCGATCGTCATCTGCAGATAGCCCTGTGTCCGGGGATCGATGAACGGATACGGGTACCAGTCGGCGATCGGGCCGCGCACGAGCGTGTACACGCCGTACAGGACCGGGAACCACAGCCACGTCATCGCCTGGCCGTCACTGATCCGCATCCGCGGCGGGTCGACCACCCAATCCACGATCAGTACCAACGGCAGCACCCGATGCACGATGTCGTTGGTCCACTGACCCTGCATGCCGACGTCGATGTTCGAGAGCAGGATCGCGTACACGATTCCGGTGATGACCATGTAGACGGTGACCGCACCCCGGAACGACTGCCAGGCGCGGCCGGGCGGATCCGCCGCCGCGCCGATCAGCAGCACGACCACCGCGAGCACGTTGCTCAGCACGGTGAAGTAGCTGAAGTAGTTGAACCAACTGAAGTCGTCGCCACTGTTCAAGGGAATCCATATCAGGGCGAGAAGCCCCAGCGCGGCGAAGGCCAGGCGCAGCACGCGAGCGACCGGGTGCGTCCCGGCGGTGGCCTGAAGGTCTGCACTCATGGCCAGATAGTCGCACGCGCGGCGGACACGCGGCCGGATCGACTCGACGCCACGCGGGATCGACGGCCTCGGCTTCGATACCCTGGCCTGAGCATGTCCACCACATCTCCTGCCGCGCAGCCCGGCCCCTCCCGTCGCGACATCAAGCGACAGCTGGGCGACCTGACCCTCCGTGACGAGTACCGCCTGCGGCGGCGTCTCGATCGCGCCCGCTCGGCCGAGCAACTCGACGCGGTCGCCACCGAGCTCGCCACCGCCCGGGCAAGGATCGCCACCCGTCGCTCCCGTGTCCCGCGGACCAGCTATCCGGAGGCACTGCCCGTCAGTGCCCGCCGCGACGACATCGCCGCCGCCATCGAGGCGCACCAGGTCGTGATCGTCGCCGGCGAGACGGGCTCCGGCAAGACCACCCAGATTCCGAAGATCTGTCTCGATCTCGGCCGCGGCATCCGCGGCCTGATCGGGCACACCCAACCTCGCCGCCTCGCCGCCCGCACGGTCGCCGAGCGGATCGCGGAGGAACTGGACACCGAGCTCGGGGACGCGGTCGGCTACACCGTCCGGTTCACCGACCAGGTGTCCGACGGCACGCTCGTCAAACTGATGACCGACGGCATCCTGCTCGCCGAGATCCAGCGTGACCGGCTGCTGCGCCGATACGACACGCTGATCATCGACGAGGCGCACGAACGCAGCCTGAACATCGACTTCATCCTCGGCTACCTCAAGCAACTGCTCCCCCGCCGTCCCGACCTCAAGGTGATCATCACCTCGGCGACGATTGACCCGGAGCGGTTCGCGGAGCACTTCGCGGTCGACGGGGTGCCCGCGCCGATCGTCGAGGTCTCCGGCCGAACCTTTCCCGTCGAGATGCGGTACCGCCCGCTGACCGTGCACGTCGGCGAGCAGACGATTGACCGGGATCCGGTGGACGCGGTCGGCGAGGCCGTCGAGGAGCTGATGGCCGAGGGCGACGGCGACATCCTGGTGTTCCTGTCCGGCGAGCGGGAGATCCGCGACACCGCGGACGCGTTGCGGGATCGGAGGATCCGCGGCCTGGACATCCTGCCGCTGTACGCACGACTGTCCGCCGCCGAGCAACACCGGGTGTTCGAGAAGCACAGCGGGCGACGAGTCGTCCTGTCCACCAACGTCGCCGAGACGTCGCTGACGGTGCCCGGCATCCGCTACGTCGTCGATCCGGGAACCGCCCGCATCTCCCGGTACTCGGTGCGCACCAAGGTGCAGCGGCTGCCGATCGAGGAGATCTCGCAGGCGTCAGCCCGGCAGCGGGCCGGACGCTGCGGCCGTGTCGCGGACGGCATCTGCATCCGGCTGTACTCGGAGGAGGACTTCGAGTCCCGCCCCGAATTCACCGAACCGGAGATCCTGCGCACCAACCTGGCGTCGGTCGTGCTGCAGATGACGGCACTCGGACTCGGCGACATCGAGGCGTTCCCGTTCGTCGAGAAGCCCGATCCGCGGGCCGTGCGCGACGGTGTCGCGCTGCTCGAGGAACTGGGCGCCCTGGTGCCGGCCCGCAAGGACGCGCCCGCCGAACTCACGCCGGTCGGACGCGAGCTGGCGCAGATCCCGGTCGACCCGCGCATGGCTCGGATGCTCGCGCAGGCCAACCACACCGGCTGCCTGCGCGAGATGCTGGTGATCGTCTCGGCGCTGTCGATCCAGGACGTGCGCGAACGCCCGGCCGAGCACCAGCAGGCCGCGGACGAGAAGCACGCCCGGTTCACGGTCGCCGGCTCGGACTTCCTGGCGTACACGAAGCTGTGGGAGTACCTGCGCACCCAACGCAGAGAGCTCTCCTCCAACCAGTTCCGGAAGATGTGCAAGGCCGAGTACCTGCACTGGCTCCGGATTCGGGAGTGGCAGGACCTGCACGGTCAGCTGTCGCAGATCACCCGCTCCCTCGGCTGGTCCGTCGCCGACACGGAAGCCTCCCCCGACTCCGTGCACCAGGCGCTGCTCGCGGGACTCCTCTCGCACATCGGGTTGCGAGAGGGCGAGAAGAAGGACTTCCTCGGTGCCCGCGGCGCCCGGTTCGCGATCTTCCCGGGCTCGTCGCTGTTCAAGAAGCCCCCGCGCTGGGTGATGGCCGCCGAACTGGTCGAGACGTCACGCCTGTGGGGGCGGATGGCCGCGGGCATCGAGCCGGAATGGGCCGAGAAGATGGCCCCGCACCTGGTCAAGCGCACGTACTCCGAGCCGCACTGGTCCACGAAACGGGCCTGCGCCATGGCGTACGAGCGGGTCACCCTGTACGGCATCCCGCTGGTCGCCAAGCGCGCGGTCACCTACTCGGCGATCGACCCCGAGGCGTCCCGCGAACTGTTCATCCGGCACGCGCTGGTACAGGGCGAGTGGCAGACGCAGCACAAGTTCTTCCATGCCAACCGCGCCCTGCTGGACGACGTCGAGGAGATGGAGACCAGGGCCCGCCGGCGCGACATCCTCGTCGACGACGAGGCGCTGTTCGAGTTCTACGACCAGCGCATCAGCTCGGAAGCGGTGTCCGCCCGGCACTTCGACACCTGGTGGAAGAAGGCGCGACGGGACGACCCCGACCTGCTGACGTTCACCGCCGCGAACGTCGTCAACCCCGAGGCCACCACCGTTCTGGGCGGCGACTACCCGAACACCTGGCGCCAGGGTGACATCTCGTTCCCGCTGACCTACCAGTTCGAACCCGGAACCGAGGACGACGGCGTCACGGCACGCATTCCGGTCGCGCTGCTCGCACAGGTACGCAATGTCGGGTTCGAGTGGCTGGTGCCCGGCATGCGCGAGGACCTGGTCACCGCGTTGATCAAGACGCTGCCGAAGTCGTTGCGCCGCACCGTCGTCCCGGCACCGGACTACGCGCGGGCGGCTCTGTCCGTGGTCAAGCCCCGGACCGAGCCGTTGACCGTCGCGATCGCCAGGGAGCTGACCCGGATGGCGGGTGCCCCGATCACCCCGGCGGACTTCGACCTCACGGCCGTTCCGGACCACCTGCGCATGACCTTTGCCGCCGTCGACCCGGGCGGCAAGGTCCTGGGCCGCAGCAAGAGCCTCGACGACCTGCGGGCCGGTCAGGCACCCCGCGTCGCCGCGGCGGTGTCGAAGGCGGCCGCCACCACCGAACGGGCCGCCGCCACGGTGTGGACATCGGAGACCCTGGGAACCGTGCCGGACACCGTCACCCGCACACTCGGTGGCCAGAAGGTGGTCGGCTATCCCGCACTGGTCCCCGAGGCCGGCGGTGTCGCCGTTCGGGTGCTTGCGACCCCGGCTGCCCAGCGCCGCGCCATGCGGGAGGGCACCCGGGCACTGCTGCTCGCCGCGGTCCCGACCCCGACGAAGTCCGCGATCGGCGGACTCGGCACCCGGGATCGACTGGCGCTGAGTCAGAATCCGCACGGCAGCGTCGACGCCCTGGTCGAGGACTGTCGGACCTGTGCGGTGGACGCGCTGATCGAGCGTCACGGCGGACCGCCCCGCACCCCCGAGGGCTTCGAGACCCTGCAGCGGGCAGTGCGCGCCGAATTGTCCCGCGAGGTGGCGGTCCTGGTACGTCTCGTCGTCCCGATCCTGTCACGAGCACAGCAGCTTCGGGTCCTGCTCGACGGCGCGCGGGGCGATGCCGCCGACGACGTTCGAGAACAACTGGACACGCTGGTGTACCCCGGATTCGTCACCGACACCGGGGCGACGAGGCTACGCGAGCTGCCCCGCTACCTCGACGCCGCGATCATGCGACTCGAAGCCCTCCCCGGGTCGGCAGTGCGGGACCGGCAGAACCTCACCGTGCTGGACGCCGTGTTCGACGAGTACGGCAAGCTACTCGCCCGCCTCGATCCGCGCCGGCACCACGATCCGGACGTCGACGCGATCCGCTGGATGATCGAGGAACTTCGGGTGGGATTGTTCGCGCAATCCCTGGGCACGCCGTACCCGGTGTCGGACAAGAGGATCCGCAAGGCGATGGCCGCGATCGGCAAGTAGGCGACGCAGGGCGGCCCGGGAGACGAACACCGGGCGCATCCGAATCGACTCCACCCGACCCCGATCCGCGGGAATCGGATCTAGGAGACGTCCTGCTTCTCCGACGCCCCCGCCTCGGACCGGCCCTCTGCCGCGGCCCGGGCGGACTCCTCCCGGTGCACCCGCAGGTCCTGGATCTCGCGCTCGAAATCCTCGGCGGACGAGAAGGATCGGTACACCGACGCGAACCGGAGATACGCGACCTCGTCGAGGTCGCGTAGCGGTCCCAGGATCGCGAGGCCGATCTCGTTGCTCGGGATCTCCGCGGACCCGCCGGCCCGCACCGCTTCCTCGACCTTCTGCGCCAACTGATAGAGCGCGTCGTCTGCGACGTCGCGACCCTGGCAGGCACGCCGCACACCGCGAACGACCTTCTCACGGCTGAACGGTTCGGTCACCCCACTGCGTTTGACCACGGACATGACCGCGGTCTCGACGGTGGTGAACCGACGCCCACACTCGGGGCAGGACCGGCGACGACGGATCGCCTGCCCCTCGTCCGCCTCCCGCGAGTCGACGACGCGCGAATCGGGATGCCGGCAGAACGGGCAATGCATGGCGAATCCTTCGTCTGAACCGTGCCGGCGGTCGCGCGACCCGGGAAACCCGAGGAAGTCATGCGTCCCCAGCAGTCCGGGCCCGTGCGATCCACTGGATGTGGTGGGGCCAACAAGGTTCGACAATACCGTCGCCTCGCTCTCGGCTGCGCGGTTCCCCTCCTCAGCCCGCCGACGAGACCGGCACGATCAGCGACTGACCCGGATGCAAGCCGGACCCGGACAAGGCGTTCAGTTCAGCGATTCGCGCCACCACCTGCTCGACCGCTCCACCCGGCACCACCCGCTCGGCCACGTCGCCGAGGGACTCGCCGGCACGTACCTGCACCACCTCGGTCCGGTCCGGCACCGAGTCGCCCGCCGTCCACTGCGCGAGACCGAAGAACCCGAACACCACCAGGGTCGCCGCCAGCGCGGCCACCACCATGGCACCCCACCCGACCTCCTGCCCGGTGCGGGCGTGCGGGACCCGGGAGACCGGAACCCTGGCCGCCCCGTACGCCAGCGGACGACCGCCCGGCCGACGCGTGTCGACGGACCGCCGGGTGCCGTGCCGAGGTCGCGGTGCCCGCTCGTCCTCCCAACGCTCGGCCACCCGGCGGGTGCCCGCCTCCCACCGGCGAGACCCCGGCCGGTCGCCGCCCGCAACGCCGTCGATGTCAATCGCAACGCTCATGAGAATCTCCGCCTGTCTGCCTGGTACTCCAGGTACCCCTGAACTGGTACTTCAGGCACCTCTGGACTGGAACTTCAGGTACCTCTGGTCTGGTACTCCAGGTACCTCTGGGTCAATACGTCAGAACAATCCACAAGTCGTTCGATCACCCGTTCGAAAGAACGCATGTTCGAATTTCTACCACGCGCCTCCGGCAAAGTCCCGCATTCTTCGCGGGAATGTCGAACAGATGTTTGATAAGCACGGGATTTGCGTCTAGATTCGTGTCAGAAGCCACAACACGCCCACGCGTCACACCCGACCCGCTCAGCCACACCACGCGCACCACAGGCACCACCAGCTCCACAGGCAGCACCCACCGGCACCGGGCCCGACCGCATGGGCCCACCAGGACACACCGACGCGCACGACATCGAGGAGGCCCTCCATGAAGGACGACAGCTCCCGCGAAGGTTCGGCGGCCAGCGCAGGCCGACCCGACCCGACGGCGGGGCTAACGGACCGGCAGCGCCGTGTGCTGGAGGTGATCCGTTCGTCGGTCAGCGAACGCGGCTACCCGCCCAGCATCCGAGAGATCGGCGACGCGGTCGGGTTGACGTCGACGTCCTCGGTGGCCCACCAGTTGCGCACCCTCGAACGCAAGGGCTTCCTGCGCCGCGATCCGAATCGTCCTCGCGCGGTGGACGTACGCGGCCTCGACGAACCGGTGGCTGCCGCCGGCCAGCGGGCCGGGTCCGAGCAGTCCACCGCGGGTGCCGAGTCCGAGTCCGAGGCCCCGAAGCCGGCCTTCGTGCCGGTCCTCGGGCGCATCGCCGCGGGCGGGCCGATCCTCGCGGAGGAGGCGGTCGAAGACGTCTTCCCCCTGCCCCGGGAACTCGTCGGCCAGGGCTCACTGTTCCTGCTCAAGGTGGTCGGCGAATCGATGATCGACGCCGCGATCTGTGACGGCGACTGGGTCGTCGTGCGGCAGCAGTCGGTGGCGGAGAACGGCGACATCGTCGCCGCAATGATCGACGGCGAGGCGACCGTGAAGACGTTCAAGCGCACCAAGGGTGAGGTGTGGCTGATGCCACACAACGAGCTGTTCGAGCCGATTCCCGGCAACGACGCGCAGATCCTCGGCAAGGTCGTCACGGTGATGCGCAAGATCTGAGTGGGCCGAAAGCCATCGGGGCCGTGACGAATGTCCGTCACGGCCCCGATGGTGCCCCTCACACAGGTCTCGCGGTCTACAGGTTGAGCCCCCGGCCGATGATCTCCTTCATGATCTCGGTGGTGCCGCCGTAGATGGTCTGCACCCGGGAATCCATGTACGCCTTGGCGATCGGGTACTCCCGCATGTAGCCGTAGCCACCGTGCAGCTGCAGGCAGCGGTCGATCAGCTCGACCTGCTTCTCGGTGGTCCACCACTTGGCCATGGCGGCCTCCTGGACGGTGAGCTTGCCCTCGTTGAGCAGTTCGATGGACTTGTCCACGAAGACCCGGGCGATCTGGGTTTGCGTCGCTAGGTCGGCGAGCTCGAACCGGGTGTTCTGGAAACTGCCGATCGACTTTCCGAACGCCTTCCGGTCACGGCAGTACTGGATCGTCGACTCGAGCACCGACTCCATTGCGGCCGCCGCAACCACGGCGATCGAGAGGCGTTCCTGCGGCAGGTTCTTCATCAGGTAGATGAAACCCATCCCCTCCTCGCCGAGCAGGTTCGCCGCGGGCACCCGCACATCGGTGAAGCTCAGCTCGGCGGTGTCCTGCGCCTTGAGACCGATCTTGTCGAGGTTCCGGCCCCGTTCGAAGCCGTCCATGCCGCGTTCGACGACCAGCAGGGAGAACCCCTGCGCACCCTTTTCCGGGTCGGTCTGCGCAACGACGACGACCAGGTCGGCGTTGATGCCGTTGGTGATGAACGTCTTGGAGCCGTTCAGGATCCAGTGGTCGCCGTCCTTGACCGCACGGGTCTTGATGCCCTGCAGGTCCGATCCGGTACCGGGCTCGGTCATCGCGATCGCGGTGATGATCTCACCCGAACAGAACCCGGGCAGCCAGCGTCGCTTCTGCTCCTCGGTGGTCAGGTCCATCAGGTACGGCGCGACGACATCGTTGTGCAGCATGAAGCCGATTCCGCTGAAGCCGCGGCGAGTGGTCTCTTCGGTGATGATGGCGTTGTAGCGGAAATCGTGAACCCCGCCGCCGCCGAACTCCTCCGGCACCGCCATGCCGAGGAAACCCTGCTCGCCGGCCTTCTTCCAGACCTCGCGGTCGACGATGTTCTGTTCCTCCCACGCATCGTGGTGGGGTGCGACCTCGAGGTCGAGGAATTTGCGGTAGGACTCGCGGAAGAGTTCGTGCTCGGGCTCGAAGAGAGTGCGTTCCATGCGCCCAGGCTAGGGCTCGACCCGGTGCGGGTCGATGACCCGAACGAGCAGAAACTGTGACCGACACGACACTTCTCGCACCCTGGTGCCACCGGCCTCCCACCACACGGGTTCGTCTCGTGGTGGCTCGCGAACGCGACTCCACGGCAGGTCTCACGCAGTCGGTGCACCGCCGCCGGCCGACGCCGGCGGCGGCCGCCGCATGTCACCGCTGAATTGCCTTGACCTCCAGGAACTCCTCGAGCCCGTACACACCTGCCTCGCGGCCGTTTCCGGACTGCTTGTAACCACCGAACGGCGCGTTGACGTTGAAGGCGCCGTCGTTGATCTGCACCTGTCCGGCACGGATCCGGCGGGCCACCTTCTCCGCGCGCTCCCGGGATCCGGACCAGACCGCTCCGGCCAGACCGTAGTCGGTGTCGTTGGCCAGTCGGATCGCGTCCTCCTCGCTGTCGTACGCCTCGATCGCGAGCACCGGTCCGAAGATCTCCTCGCGGTGGATCGTCATGTCCGGGGTGACGTCCGAGAACACCGTCGGCCGCACGAAGGCACCGGGCGCATCGGTGTCGGTCGCACCGCCGGTCACGACGCGGGCGCCCTCGTCGATCGCGGTTCGGATGTAGCCGAGCACCCGCTGCTGCTGGGCACGCGAGGACAGCGGACCGACCGCGATCCCCTCGTCCGCGGGGTCCCCGACCGGCAGCGCCTCGGCGCTCGCCTTCGCCAGTGCCTCGACCTCGGCGAGCCGGTCGCGCGGCACCAGCATGCGGGTGAGCGCGGTGCACGTCTGACCCGAGTTCATCATCATCGCCCGAACGGACGACGGGACGGCCGTCGCGAGGTCGGTGTCGTCGAGGATGACGTTCGGGCTCTTGCCGCCGAGTTCGAGCGAGACCTTCTTGAGGTTCCCGGCGGCCACCTCGGACACGCGCCGCCCCGCCCGGGTCGACCCGGTGAAGCTGACGATGTCGACATCGTCGTGGGCGGCGATCGCCTCGCCGACCTCGGCACCCGAACCGAACACGATGTTGAAGACACCCGGGGGGAAGCCGACCTCGTCGATGATCTCGGTGAGGATGATCGCGCACAGCGGGGTGACCTCGCTGGGCTTGACGACGACGGTGTTCCCGGCGGCGAGACCGTACGCGGCCTTCAGCGCGATCTGGTGCAGCGGATAGTTCCACGGCGTGATCGCTCCGAGCACACCGAACGGTTCGCGGGCGATCGTGGATCCGCGGTACTCGCTCTCGAACCGGTAGTCGCGCACGATGTTCGCGGACTCGGCGAAGCTGTTGATCGGCAGCGGAATCTGAATCGCCCGTGACACCGCGATCGGGCATCCCATCTCGGTGGAGATCGTGCGGGCTATCTCCTCCGCACGCTCGATCAGCTTGCCGGCGACGGCGGCGAGGAGATCGGCGCGCTGCGCCACCGGCGTCGCGGCCCAGGCCGGGAACGCGGCCCGGGCGGCCGCGACGGCGGCGTCGACGTCGTCGCTGGTGCCCGCGACGACCTCGGCGATCACCTCGTCGTCGGCCGGATTCGTCACGGGGATCCGCGTCGTTCCGCTCGAGACGGTCCACTTGCCGTCGATGTAGTTCTTGTCGTGGATCTGCATCGGGAGGTGCTCCGGCTTCTCTGCGTCTGTACTGGGGGTGGCGGCCGATCGGGGCTCGGCCCTCATCGGAACTCGGTGGTCGCCGAGCTCAGCGGTCGTCGGACTCAGCGGTCGTCGGACTCAGCGGTCGTCGTCCGAGTAGACGACGATGCCGCGCAGGTTCTTGCCGTCGAACATGTCCTGGTAGCCCTGATTGATGTCCTCGAGGCGGTACCGGGTGGTGACGAGTTCGTCGAGCTTGAGCTGCCCCGTGCGGTAGAGGTCGAGCAGCTTGGGTATCTGGGTGCGGGGTCCGACGCCGCCGAAGATCGCGCCCTGCACACGCTTCTGCAGCAGAGTCAGCTCGAACAGGTTGAGATCGACCGTCGACTGACTGAAGTCACCCATGCCGGTGACGACCACCTGGCCGCCCTTCCCGGTCAGGCTCAGAGCCTGCTGAATGTGTTCGCCCTTGATCTCACCGACGGTGATGATCGAGACCTGCGCCATTGCCCCCCAGGTGAGTTCGGGCAGCTCGGCGGCCGCTTCCGCGACGGAGGCGTAGGTGTGGGTGGCCCCGAACTCGAGTGCCTTCTTGCGCTTGAAGTCCACGGGATCGATCGCGATCACGAAGCGTGCACCGGCGAACCTGGCGCCCTGGACCGCGTTGATGCCGACACCGCCGACGCCCATCACGACCACGGTGTCCCCGGGTCGGGTGTTGCCGATCTCCGTCGCCGACCCCCAGCCGGTTGACACGCCGCACCCGAGGAGAGCCGCGGTCTCCAGCGGGATGTCCTTCTCGATCTTGACGACCGATGCCTGGCTGACCGTCACGTAGGGCGCGAAGGTGCCGAGCAGGCACATCTGGATCACCGGCCGGCCGTCCCTGGTGACGCGGAAGGTCTTGTCCGCGATGGACTGTCCGGTCAGCAGCCCGGCGCCTTCGTCGCACAGGTTCTGCAGACCGGTCGCGCACGACGGGCAGGTGCCACACGCCGGGATGAACGCGAGCACGACGTGGTCGCCCTCCTCGATCCCGCTGACGCCCGGCCCGACCTTGGTGACCACACCGGCACCCTCGTGGCCGCCGAGGACGGGCATGAACGGCACCGGACTGCTTCCGGCCACCACGTGCGCGTCCGAGTGACACAGCCCCGATGCGGCGAGCCTCACCTGTACCTCACCGGCGACCGGATCCCCCAACTCGACCTCGGAGATCTTCCAGGGTGCACCGACTTCCTCGACGACCGCAGCCTTGACCTTCATGCAACGCCTCCGTTCGATTGTGACTTGGCTCACCTGTTCGACACC
The DNA here is from genome assembly GCF_053589375.1 of Rhodococcus sp. NPDC003348. Lineage (NCBI taxonomy): Bacteria > Bacillati > Actinomycetota > Actinomycetes > Mycobacteriales > Nocardiaceae > Rhodococcus > Rhodococcus sp. NPDC003348. The sequence goes on along the minus strand of NZ_JBSFRT010000016.1, from coordinate 76,543 downwards.
GTAGAGCGCGCACTCCGAATCGGCCAGGACAGTCGAGGCCACAACGCGACCGTTCCGGCCACCAACCCCCGATTCGGCCTCGTTGACGGAGCGACCACGGTCGGTGAAACTGGCGGAATGATCCCCGGGGCCGCCGTCCGGCGCGAACTCTCACCGGAACCGGCGCAGGCCTCGAACAGGGTGATCGCGGCCATCACCGACCCGTGGGACCACCCACGCACCGTGGTGTCCGTCGCGATCATGTGCGAATGGGCCCACGCCAAGGGCATTCCGGTCGAGACGCTGCTGCGGGGCACGCGAATCGATGCGGCGGCGCTCACCGACCCCGAAATCCTCGTCGAGGCGTGCCAGGAGGTGGCGGTGATCCGGAACCTCGTGGCCGCGATGGGCAACCGGCCCGGCGTCGGCGTCGAACTGGGCCGGCTCTACCGCCTGACCGCGTACGGCTACCTCGGATTCCTCTTCACCGCATCCGCGTCCGCCCGCGAGACCGTCGAACGCGGCCTCCACTTCGCGCTGCTCACGTTCGCTTTCACCACGATGACGGCCCGGATCGACGCTGACGACCGCTACGTGCTGACCCTCGAGGCGGACGACGTGCCCGAGGACATCCGGCGGTTCCTCGTCGAACGCGACATGGCCGCCGTCCTGCAGATCCACCGGGACATCTTCCCCGGCCGCGACCAGGTGCCGCTGCGCGAGATCCGGCTCGCCACAGACGAACCCGGCTCCACCGCGGTGTACGACGACTACTTCCGCGTGCCGGTCACCTTCGGGCACCCACGCAGCGAGGTGGTCCTGGACGCGGCGTATCTCGACCAGGTCCCACCGATGGCGAACACCCACACCACACAACTGCTGGTCGCGCAGTGCGAGCGGATCCGCGCCGAACGACTGCACCACACAGGCGTGGCCGCGCGGGTGCGCGCACACCTGCTCGACCGGTCGTCACTGGACCTGACGCTCGAGGACGTGGCGTTCCGGTTGCACTGTGCACCGCGGACACTGCGCAGGTACCTCGAGCACGAAGGGACGTCGTTCCGCGAACTGCTCGACGGGGTCCGCCGCAACGTCGCCGAGAGCCTGTTGCGCGAACACACCGTGCCGCGGCACGAGATCGCCCAACGTCTCGGATACCGCGACTGGTCCAGTGTGCTCCGGGCGCAGCGCCGCTGGCGCGCCGGTGACCGAGTGCGCGGATGAGGTGCCGTCAGCGGCGCCACCTGGCCAGCGCCCGCATCAGCGGGTAGCCGACGAGGATGCCCACCGAACCCCAGGCGATGCCACCGAGTTCGACGGACCCGATCGACAGGGTCAGGTCGCCGATCCCGGCCACCAGCGCGGCCGCCACCACCGTCAGATTCACCGGATCGGTGAAGTCGACCTTCGCGTCGGACCAGATCCGCACACCGAGGATGCCGATCAGGCCGTACAGCACCAGCGTCGCGCCGCCGATCACGCCGTCGGGCACGGTGAACACCAGGGCACCGAACTTCGGCGAGAACGCGAGGACCACCGCGGTCGCCGCGGCGACCCAGTACGCGGCGGTCGAGTAGACGCGCGTCGCGGCCATCACGCCGATGTTCTCGGCGTAGGTCGTCGTGCCCGATCCGCCGCCTGCCCCGGCGAGGGTGGTCGCGAGGCCGTCCGCGAACAACGCGTCACCGGCGATCGAGTCGAGGTTGCGTCCGGTCATCGCGGAGACCGCCTTGACGTGACCGACGTTCTCGGCGATCAGGACGATCACGACCGGCAACGCGAGCGCGATCACCGACCAGCGGAATTCCGGTCCGTGCAGGTGCGGAACGCCGATCCACGCCGCCTCCCGCAACGCGTCCACCCTGTCCTCCGCGAGGCCCCCGGTGACCGCGGCGAACACCCAGCCGATCACCACGCCCGCGAGAATGCCGAGCCTGCCGAGCAGTCCGGGACCGATCGCGGTGACGACGAGGACCGCGACCAGCGTGACCGCGGCGATCAGCGGCTGGGCCTCGAAGGACCCGACCGCCGCCGGGGCCAGGTTCAGGCCGATCAGCATGACCACGGCACCGGTCACGATCGGCGGCATCACCGCGTCGAGCACGCGTGCTCCTGCGAGCTTCACCGCCAGCCCGACGAGCATCAGCACCACGCCGACGGACATGACCGCTCCGAGCTGGGCGGCGGGCCCGTCCGCGGCGGCGGCGGTGAGCGGGGCGATGAACGCGAACGACGACCCCAGGTAGCTGGGCACCCGTCCGCGGGTGATCAGCAGGAACAGCGCGGTGCCGATGCCCGAGAACAGAAGCGTCGTGGTGACCGGGAACCCGGTGATCGTCGGCACCAGCAGCGTCGCCCCGAACATGGCGATCACGTGCTGCATTCCGATGCCCACCGTTCGGGGCCAACTGAGTCGTTCGTCGGGCGCGACAACGGCTCCGTCGGTGATCGTCTTGCCATCTCCGTGCAGGCTCCACCCCAGTCCGGCGGTGCGTGCGGGGGCCGTTTCTCGCTTGGTCACGACGCAAATTCTGTCACGGCGCGATAGCCGAGAAACGGCCAGGTCGACGGCGGACACGCCGTGCGTCGTGGGCAAAGGACGAACCGCTGCGGCAGGTCCACGGCCCGGCTAGCGTTGTCGCGTCCACACCCGGCGCCTGCGGGGTCCGAGCGTTCCGAGGAGTTGCATGACCATTCGTGACACGGTGGGGAGTGTCGGCGAACATGAACTGCAGCGCGAGTACGGCACCGTCGAACGCGCGGCACGGTTCTATTCCGATCAGGTCCTCGCACACCTGAACCCGGAGATGATCGAGTTCACGTGCCGCCAGGAGATGATGTTCGTCGCGACCTCGGATGCGCGGGGGGAATGCGATTCGTCGTTTCGCGCTGGAGCACCGGGATTCATCCATGTCATCGACGCGCACACCCTGGCCTATCCCGAGTACCGCGGCAACGGGGTGATGGCCAGCCTCGGCAACATTCGGGAGAATCCCCACGTCGGCATCCTGATGATCGACTTCGTGCGCGACCTCATCGGCCTGCACGTCAACGGCCGGGCCCGCATCGTCGACGATCCGGCGTTGCGTGCACAGGTACCCGACCTTCCCGAAGACCACACCGGCGGACGCGCCCCCGAACTCTGGGTGGTCGTCGACGTGGAGGAGGCGTACATCCACTGCCGCAAGCACATACCGCAGATGGCACCGGTGGCACGGACACGGGACTGGGGCACCGACGACAGCCGCCGCAAGGGCGGCGACTACTTCGACGCGAAGGCCACCAGCGCCGAGGTCCCTCGGGTCACACCGGCGGCGTCCGCCTGACGTCCGCGACGCCGGCCGTGCGCCGCGGTCGCCGACCGGAGGGTCAGCTGCCGAACGACGGTGCGGGCGGCGTGCCGTCGAAGAGGTCCCGCACGAACGGCACGGTGTCGGCCAGGGACGCGGCCATGGTGCCGCTGTGGTCGGTCGGGTAGGTCTTGAACGTCACCGGCTCCCCGTTGCGGGCGAGCGTGGCGCCGAGCTGCAGCGTCGAGGGCATGATGATGTCGGTGTCCCGCAGGCCCTGACCGATGAAGAACGGCTTGTCGTAGCCCGTTTCGGGAATGCCCATGTAGTCGGTGAGCAGTCCGTGCACGTTCGGGATCGACGAGAGCGGCTTCACGAACAACGACCCGAGCACCAGGCCGCGCACCGACTCCTCGAACGGCCCGATGCACTCGGTCTCGGCCCTCGCCATCCATGACCTGCCCTCGTCGCTGAGCAGCGACGGGATGCTCGCCTCGGGGTGCGCGGCGTTCAGGCCCGCGAGGATGTAGAGCGCGTACGCGGTGAGGCCTGCGGGCAGCGCGACCGGCGGCACCCCCGGCCCGGCGAGCGCGACGATGTTCTCGATGTAGGCGGGCACGCCGGTCCCGACCGCGCCGCGGTAGTCCAGCGTGGGCCCGCCGAATTCGGTGGCGTGGCGCGCGGTCGTGATGGCGGCGCCGCCACCCTGCGACTGGCCGATGGTCACCCACCTGTTCGACAGGCCGGGCTGTGCGTTGCGGCCGGCCTTGACCATGTCCACGACGCTGTGGGCCTCGGCCTTGCCGTCCAGGTAGGGCATCGTGCCGGGTGTGCCGAGGCCGGCGTAGTCGCTGGCGACGATCGCGTAGCCCTGGGACAGCCAGGTTCCCAGGTAGGCGAAGTCGCGGTCGCGGGCGGCCGGTCCCGCCACCGACGGTGCGCAGTCGTCACCGAGTCCGACGGTGCCGTGCGCCCACGAGATCACCGGCCAGCCACCCTCGGGCGCCGGCCCGGCGGGCAGGAAGACGGTGCCGGTGCTGAGCGCGGGCTCGCCGTTCGCCCCGGTGGTCCAGTAGGTGAGCTTCTCCGCGTGGGCGGTTCCGGGGTACCAGAGATCCTGCGGCAGCGCGGCCGTCGAGGTGACGGTGCCGGGCGCGGCGGCCTCCGGCACGGCGTGGGCGGGCGCGGCGCCGAACAGCGCGGCGGCGACCGCGAGCGTGAGGCCGAGTGCACGAGCGCGGGTGGATCCGGTCACGATTGCTCCTTCTCGCGGCGGGGCCGTCACCGGACGCGACCGGCACCAGGGGTCACCCGGGTCTCGGTCAGGCGACTGTCCAGGACAGTAGCTCGTCCGCAGGCCAGGTGTTCACGATCCGGTCCTCCGGCACTCCGCACGCCTGCGCGCGCTCGCAGCCGTAACCCTGGAAGTCGAGTTGGCCGGGCGCGTGCGCGTCGGTGTCGATCGCGAACAGGCAGCCGCGTTCGAGGGCGAGCCGGATCAGCCGCGACGGCGGGTCGCGGCGTTCGGGACGGCTGTTGATCTCGACGGCGGTGTCGAACCGACTGCACGCCTCGAACACCACCTCCGCGTTGAACGCGGACTCGCGGCGGGTACCCCGCCCGCCCTCGACGAGCCGGCCGGTGCAGTGCCCGAGCACGTCGACGAGCGGATTCGCGACCGCCCGCACCATCCGCCGGGTCATCGCGTCGGACTCCATCGCCAGCTTCGAGTGCACGCTCGCGACCACGACGTCCAGCTCGGCGAGCAGGTCCGGATCCTGGTCGAGGCTGCCGTCGTCGAGGATGTCGACCTCGATCCCGGTCAGGATCCGGAACGGGGCGAGCTCCGCGTTGAGTTCGGCGACGACGTCGAGCTGGCGGCGCAGCCGCTCGGCGGTCAGCCCGTTGGCGACGGTCAACCGCGGCGAGTGGTCGGTCAGTGCGCAGTAGTCGTGCCCGATCAGGGCGGCACGATGCATCATCTCGGCGATCGGGCTGCCTCCGTCCGACCAGTCGGAGTGGGTGTGCAGGTCGCCGCGAAGCGCGGCGAGCAGCTCGCGGCCGCCCTCCCCGATCTGCTTGGCGGCGTTCTCGACCTCGGTGAGGTACGCAGGCACCTGCCCGGACCACGCCTGCGCGATCACCGCCGCCGTCTTCGGCCCGATGCCGGAGAGGGCAGTCCAGGTGTCCGTGCGGCCGAGCCGGTCCCGCTGCTGCGGCGACAGCTCCTCGACGATGTCCGCCGCGCGGCGGTAGGCCCGCACCCGGTGGGTCTCCGCCCGCCCGCGTTCGAGCCAGTACGCGATCTCCCGCAACGCCTCGACGGGGTCCATGCCGTCCATCCTGTGGCATCGCCGGCCCGACTGCCACCGCGCCGAGCCGGTCCGGCAGAACCCTGCCGCGCGGTGGGTCAGGAGTCGGCGACCAGGTGGGTACGAGCCGCGATCCAGCCCAGTTCGCCCGCGAAGGCCGGCGCCCACACGTCACCGCTGTGCGGACCCGGCAGTTCGTAGTAGCGCACGTCCAGGCCCGCAGCCCGGGCCGCGGCGTACATGCGGCGCTGCTGCGGTCCGTACTCGTCGTCGTCCGCACCCGCCACGAACACCCCCGCGATGTCCGGAGCCGCGCCTCGTCCCAGCTCGTCCCGGGCGCTGACCGCCGCGAACGCGGACTCGTCGCCGCCGAAGGTCGCGGCAACCGTCTCCGCGTGGTCGCCGAGGGACGGTTCGTCCTGCCCGGAGATGTCGAGGAAGGTCGGGTAGACGTCGGGCCGGTTGACGGCCAGCTGCACCGAGCAGGTGCCGCCGTAGGAGTAGCCGCCGATCGCCCACGACCGGGGGTCGGCACTGACCTGCAGCTGCGTGTGCGCCCATTCCGGAACGTCGACCGCGAGGTAGGTCTCGACGTTGCCGAGCCGTGAGTCCAGGCACAGGGGTAGCGCGTCGTCGCCGCCGAGCGCGTCCGGCACGATCACCACCGGCGCCAGCCCGTCGTGCGCCGCCGCGAATGCGGACACCGTCTCGGCCAACGCCATGTCGAGCCAGTCCTCGGGTCGGCCGGGGTTACCGGCGACGAGCACCAGCACCGGCAGCAGCGGCCGCGGCGAGTCCAGATATGCCGGCGGTAGGTAGACGAGCGCGGGCCGGGCCGCGAAACCGGAACGCGCGCCGGGGATCTGGGCGTGCGTGAGCAGTCCGTCCCGGGCGGCGCGCAGCGGCGGCTTCCAGACCCGCGACACCGGGGTACCTGCCTGCACCCGCTGCTGCGGTCCGGGCACCTCATCGAAATCGACGTAGCGCACCGCCGCCGGCGCGCGGTGGCCAAGCAGTGAACCCGCGGTCGGGTAACGCCCGCTGTCCCGGTTCACCACCGCGACCGCGGACCCCGCCAGTGTCACGGCCGCGAACGCCGCCACCGCGGGCACCAGGACTCGACGTGAGCCGGCGGACACCGCCGTCGCGACCGCCACGCACACCCCGGTGACACCCAGCACGACCGCTGTGACCCCGGCACCGCTGAGCTGCAACGGAAGTGGACGGCCGGCCGCCCACACCGCGGACAGCACCATCACCACGCCCAGAGGGGCCGCGACGGCGACGCGGCGCAGTTCCCGCCACGGCAACCGGCGCGCGAGCCCGAGGAGCGCAAGGACCGCAAACGTAGCGGCGACCGTGACGGCAACCGTGGCCGTCGGGCCGATCAGCGACAGTCGCGACAGCGACCGCAGCAGGACGTGAATGTCGGGCACCGCGCCAGTATCCGCCGGTCGGTGCCCCGAACCGAATCGGACAGCGGACGATTCGGGCAGGTGGGACGAACCGCAGCGGACCCGGTTGCGGGTTCAGGCTCCCCGGCGGGCCCGATACAACACGGCGGCTCCGAGCGTGGCGGCGCCGACCCCGACGCCCGCAGCGACCACCGCGCTGGTGTTCGTGCCGCCCGCGCTCGCCGCGACCGGCTGCGCGACGGGCTGCACTGCGGGCAGCGGCACCAGCGCGGTCGCCCCGCGCAGGATCTGGATCGGTGGCAGCGCACCGCCGTTCGACTCGGACGCGCTGAGCAGGTCGCCGTCCGGAGTGAACGCGATCGCCTCGCCCTGCGGCTGGTTCGGCATCGGGACGCGCACCGGCGTCGCGGTTGTCAGCGCGGCCACGATGTCGCCGTCGGGCGCCGGGTAGAGGTAGATGTCGGTGTAGGTGCGGACCGCGACGACCCGACCGTCGGCGCTGACCGCGCCGCCGGTGATCAGGATCGACCCCGCGACCGGCATCGGGCTGCCGGGCGTGTCGGTGGGCGCGTAGGCGAGCTGTCCGACGCGCTCCAGCGGCGCCGGTCCCGGACCGAGCTCGTCGAGGGTGGCGCCGCCGGCCGGGCGATAGATCCCGCTGGCCGCGAGCACCTCCTTGGTGACGATCACCGGCCGGCCGTCCCTGCCGACGAGCAGCGTCTCCGCGTCGTGCGGGCCGTCGGGGTACGTGAGCAGGTGCATGGCACCGGCGCCGGTTGCAGGGTCCACGTCGGTCAGCGACACCTGCTGGCGCACCTTGTTGTTGTCGCCGGTGTCCGAGAGCCACAGCCGACCGTCGGACAGGGCCATGTCCTCGACGTCGACCGGGGTGGGTGGCACCGGCACCGTGTCGATGACCTGGCACTGGTTGTCGAGCACCCACACCCTGTCGTCGGTGCCACTGTCACCGATCGCATGGATTTTGTCGCCGGTGGCAGCCAGACCGGAGATCTCGGAGAGGCCGGACTCGGTTGGCGTACACAACGTCTCGAACGTCGCGTCGACGGCGTCGGACCCCGTCGACGATCCGGTCGAGCCGCCCGAACCCTGGGCGGTGGCCGGGGCCGCCGTCAGGATCGCCGACCCGACCACCGTCAGCGCGAGCGCCGCCATCCGTCTCCGCACCGCGGCGTTCGATCCGGTCATCCTCGAGTTCTCCTCAGCGTCGCGGGGTTCCGACGGCGGTGCCGTCGCGGTACTCACGCGGCGCTGTGACGGAACTGTTCCAGGGCGGAGGCCAGCGCCGGCGGCACCTTCGCCTGGATCAGTGTGCCCTCCACCTCGTGTGTTGAGCCGAGAATTCGCCCATCCGAGTGAATTCGGGCCACCAGATCGCCGCGCGTGTACGGCACGAGGACCTCGACCTCGACCTCCGGCGGACTCACCAGGTTCGCGAGGGTGGCCCGCAGATCCTCGATGCCCTCCCCCGTCCGGGCGGAGACGAACCTCGCGCCCGGCAGCAGGCCGCGCAGCTGGGTGAGGGTGATCGGGTCGGCGGCGTCGATCTTGTTGACCACCAGCAGTTCCGGCGGTGCCGGGGCGTCCGATTCCCGCAGGACCTCGGTGATGACCTCCCGGACCGCCTTGATCTGATCGGTCGGCAGCGGATCGGAACCGTCGACGACGTGCAGCAGCAGGTCGGCGTCCGCGACCTCCTCGAGCGTCGACCGGAACGCCTCCACGAGCTGCGTGGGCAGGTGCCGGACGAATCCGACGGTGTCGGTCAGCACGTACTCGCGGCCGTCCGGAAACTCTGCCTTGCGGGTGGTCGGGTCCAGGGTCGCGAACAGCGCGTCCTGTACCAGGACGCCGGCGCCGGTCAGGGCGTTGAGCAGACTCGACTTGCCTGCGTTGGTGTATCCGACGATCGCGACCGACGGGATGTCGCTGCGCAGCCGCCGGGTGCGCTTCGTGTCGCGGGCACCCTTCATCTCCTTGATCTCGCGGCGCAGCTTCGCCATCCGCTCCCGGATCCGCCGCCGATCGGTCTCGATCTTCGTCTCGCCCGGTCCGCGCGTTCCCACGCCGCCGTCCTTGCCGGCGCGGCCGCCCGCCTGTCGCGACATCGACTCGCCCCAGCCGCGCAGCCGCGGCAGCATGTACTGCATCTGCGCGAGCGCGACCTGCGCCTTGCCCTCGCTGGACGTGGCGTGCTGGGCGAAGATGTCGAGAATCAGGGCGGTGCGGTCGATCACCTTGACCTTGACGACCTTCTCCAGCGCATTGAGCTGAGCGGGAGTGAGCTCGCCGTCGGCGATGACGGTGTCGGCGCCGGTCGCGAGAACCACCTCACGCAGTTCACCGGCCTTGCCAGACCCGATGTACGTGGCCGCATCCGGCTTGTCGCGGCGCTGGACGAGGCCCTCGAGGACCTCCGATCCGGCGGTCTCCGCAAGAGCGGCGAGTTCGGCCATGCTGGCCTCGGCCTGGGTGGCGGTGCCGGAGGTCCAGACCCCCACCAGCACCACCCGTTCGAGGCGCAGCTGCCGGTACTCGACCTCGGTGACATCGGTGAGCTCGGTGGACAGGCCCGACACTCGGCGAAGCGCGCTGCGCTCGTCGAGCTGCATCTCACCCACCGACGGATCGTGGCCGGAAACACCGGCGGGCCGATCATCGTGGTGGTCGGTGTCGTGAGTCATTTCGTCTGAATTCGTCATACCCCGCCATCGTCCCACGGACGGCCCCCGCGGTGCATCCGCATTACCCGCCGAGAGACGACCACCAGGTCTCGTCCAGGCTGCCGGAAGCGACCAGGACCGACGGCCCCCGCAGGGTCGCCTTGCCGGACTTGACGGCGACACGCACCTCACCGCCGGGCACCCGGACCTCGACCTCGCCCTCGGACCTGCCCGCGGCGCGCAACGCCGCGGCCGCCGCGGCGACGGTTCCGGTGCCACAGGAACGGGTCTCCCCCACCCCGCGCTCGTACACGCGCATGTCCACGGCGCCGTCGGCGAGCGCGGTGAGGATCTCGATGTTCACGCCGTGCTCGAAGAAGTCGGCGTCGAAGTCGGGGGCGACCGTCAGGTCGAGTGCCGCCAGAGACTCGGCGGTCAGGTCCTCGACCACGCACGCCAGGTGCGGGTTCCCGACGTCGATGCCGAGACCGCTGAACTCGGTGCCCGCGACCGTGGCGGTGGAGGTCCCGAGTTCCTTGACCACACCCATGTCGACGGTCACGTCGGCGGTCGCGCCGTCGAGGCCGTGCACCACGACCGGGCGCGCGCCTGCCCGGGATCCGACGACGAACTCGTCGGCGAGTTCGAGCCCGGACGCCCGCAGGAAGTGCGCGAACACCCGGACCCCGTTGCCGCACATCTCGGCGATCGACCCGTCGGCATTGCGGTAGTCCATGAACCAGTCGTCCACGCCGACACCCTTCGGCAGGACGTCCAGCACCCCGGCCTCCTTCAGCACGCCCGCCCGCGCGACCCGCAGCAACCCGTCGGCGCCGAGCCCGCTGCGTCGGTCGCAGAGGGTCGACACCCGCGCCTCGGTCAGGTCGATCGTCGCCTCCAGGTCGGGCAGCAGGACGAAGTCGTTCTCCGTCCCGTGGCCCTTGCTGAACTGCATGGCGGCCGTGCGACCCACGCCGGGCATCGTCGCCGCCGCCCCGAACAGGCTCATCCGCGCAGCCAGGTGATCGGCGATGTTCATCGGGTGCCCCCCACCGCGGTCATCCGCTGTCGCGTGACCTCGTACAGGCACACCGCACCGGCCGACGGCGCGCCGAGGGAACTCGCGGCACCACCGATCGGAATGCTGACGGTGACGTCGCAGGCGCCGCGCCAGGCGGCGCTCATGCCACGGGTCTCGTTACCGATCACCAGGATCGTTCCACCTCTCAGGTCGTGGTCGGCGATCGTGACAGCGCCGTGCTCGTCGGTGCCCACGATCTGCATCTCCATCTTCTGGCGGCCGCGGAAGGCGACCACTTCGTCGGGGTCGGCGGCGGTGAACACCGGCATTGCGAACAACGAACCGGTGGACGCGCGCACGCACTGCGGGTCGAACGGGTCCGTGGCGTGCCCGGTGACCACCACCGCGTCCGCCCCGAACGCGTCGGCGCTGCGGATCAGAGTACCCAGGTTGCCGGGCGACGACGGCCGGTCGAACACCACCAGTAGCGGCGCCCGCTCACCGCGGCGCAATGTCAGCGCCGACAGCGGTCGAGTCCGGGTTTTCGCGACCGCGATCAGCTCCGGCGCCGACTCCGACCTCTCACCCAGTTCGGCAAGCAGTTCGCCCGCGACGCCGACCGTCTCACCCGACCACCGCTCGAGGGCGCCACGGGCCCATTCGGACAGCGGCGGGCCGTCGACGCGGAACAGCAGCGTCTCGACGGGCCACTCGTGGTCGAGTGCCAGGGTCAGCGGCCGGACGCCCTGGATCAGGAACCGGCCTGCCTTGGTCCGCTTCGCCCGGGTGGTCAGGTACGACTGCCACTGCTGGAACCGGGCATTGCGCACCGTCACCCGGGGCTGCCCACCCGGCGTCCGGCGCGCCGTCTTCTTCGTCACTGATCCTCCACGACCGATTGTTCATCCACGCTCGACAACTCCTCCACGGCGGGCGGTGCCTGCACGACGGGCGGTGCCTCCACGACGGTCAGGGCCGCGTCGACCAGGTCCGGCCTCGCCGCGTCCAGCCACCGCACGCGCTGGTCCCGCCGGAACCACGACCGCTGCCTGCGCACGTACCGGCGGGTACCGATCAGGGTGCGCATCCGGGCCTCGTCGAGGTCGTACTCGCCGTCGAACGCCGCGAGTACCTGCGCGTAGCCGATCGCCCGCGGCGCGGTGACCCCCTCCCGCAGCCCGGCCGCGACAAGCGTCTCGACCTCCTCGACGAGTCCCGACTCGAACATCAGCCGGGTCCGCAGCTCGATCCGCTCGTCGAGCTCGGCGGTGTCCCGGTCGACTCCGATCACGCGCGTCCCCCACCGCGGCTCCCCGATCGTGGGGGCCGACGCGGCGAACGGGCGCCCGGTCAGCTCGACCACCTCGAGGGCGCGCACCATCCGGCGGCCGTCGGTGGGCAGGATCGTCGCGGCGGCCTGTGGGTCGACCCGCGTCAGTTCCGCGTGCACGCCCGCCACCCCCCGCTCGGCGAGCACCGCCTCCCACTTCGCGCGGACCTGCGGGTCGGTCGCCGGGAACGCCCAGTCGTCGAGCAGCGACTGCACGTACATCATCGACCCGCCCACGATCACCGGCACCGCGCCGCGGGCCAGGATCGCCTCGACGTCGGCGCGGGCGGACTGCTGGTACCGCGCGACCGTGGCGGTCTCGGTGACGTCGAGGACGTCGAGCTGGTGGTGTGGGATGCCCAGCCGCTCGGCGACCGGCAGCTTGGCCGTGCCGATGTCCATGCCCCGGTACTGCTGCATCGCATCGATGTTGACGATCTCGCCACCGAGCCGCTGTGCGAGGGCGAGCCCGAGATCGGACTTTCCGGTCGCGGTCGGACCGACGACCGCGACCGGCCTCGAGGTGTCGGTCACGGCAGCCACAGCCCCACGTGGTAGCCGACGCCGTACGGGGCGCCCTGGTAGTCGGTGCGGCACTTCCTCGGCGTGCGGCCGAACAGCGCGGCCAGGACCTGCCAGGCGGGGCGGCCGGCGATGCCGAGATCGGCACAGGCGACGGGGTCCAGCTGGGCGAGGTACTCGACGTCGCCCTCCGCGAGCGCGTGATCGAGCTCGGCCTGCGCGACGGGCGCGCGGTCGTCGTAGGCGCCGGGCGCCTTCGGGGTCAGCGTGTTCGCACCGTCGGCGACGACCAGGACAGCGCGCGGGCGCGGGTCGGCGTCCAGCTGCTTCCGCAACCGGGCACCGAGCTGGGCGCAATACACCGGAGACGTGTCGGGGGCGACCAGGATCGTCTCGATCTCGGTGCCCGGCGCCCCTGGATTTGCCGAGCGGACGGCCCCGCGCAGCCAGCCTGCGATCAGCGCGGCGAGCGGCAGATTCGGATCGGCGACGCCCTGCTCGCCGGCCGCCCCCAGGGCCACCCGCACGTCGGCGCCGTACCCGCGGAAGGTGCCGCGTGCCGCGGCGGGAACCTCGGCCTCCGTGGCTCCGACCCCGATCGCGGTCCACGTCGGAGCGAGTCCGGCCAGCTCACCGGCGACATCGAGGGTGGCGGCACGCAGGTCGGCGGTCTCCGTCGCCGCCGCGCCCGCGAGTTCGGGAATCAGCAGGGGCGGGGAGGAGACCAGGGCTGCGGCGGTGAACACACCGGCCAACGGTAGTCGCCACCCGTCACGGTTCCACCACCAGATCCGTCCTTTGCGCGCACGCCGCATCCCGCGCAATCCCTACTCTCGCGGTCCAAGCTGTTTCAATGGTCCTGACACCTTGTTCCGGGTTGAATGGGACCAGCGCGCGCAGACGTGAGGATCGGCGTGCGACGAACGAGGCAGCGGCAGCCGTGACGCGCGGCAGAGATGAGGAGTCATGACCGACAGCAGCGCACCCAAGCCCGGCGCCCCGAAGCCGGGCGCTCCCAAGCCGGGCGCCCCCAAGCCGGGCGCCGCGAAACCCGGTCCCGCGAAACCCGCTGCCCCCGCCGCCGTGCACGCACCGGCGGTGACGCCGCCGAGCGATCCGAGCCGATTCGGACGCGTCGACGAGGACGGCACCGCCTGGGTCACGACCGCGGACGGCGAGCGTCAGATCGGGTCGTGGCAGGCCGGCGACGCCGCCGAGGGGCTGGCCCACTTCGGCCGCCGCTACGACGACCTGGCCACCGAGGTGAGCCTGCTCGAAGCCCGCCTGACCTCCGGGTCCGGCGACGCGCGCCGGACCCGCACCGCGGCGGCCGCGCTGGCCGAGTCGCTGCCGACCGCGGCCGTCATCGGCGACATCGACGCCCTGGCCAAGCGCCTGGACGCCGTCATCGCCGGCTCTCAGGAGGCCGCCGAGGCGGAGAAGGCCGAACGCGAACACGAACGCGAGGAGCACACCCACCGCAAGGAGGAACTGGCCGCCGAGGCCGAGCGGATCGGCGCCGAATCCACCCAGTGGAAGGCCGCAGGCGACCGGCTCCGCGAGATCCTCGAGGAGTGGAAGTCCATCCGGGGTGTCGACCGCAAGCTCGACGACGCGCTGTGGAAGCGGTACTCGAAGGCCCGTGAGGCGTTCAACCGCCGGCGCGGCGCCCACTTCGCCGAACTCGACCGCGAGCGCGCCGCGGCGAAGACCCGTAAGGAAGAACTCTGCGAACGCGCCGAGGAGCTGAAGGACTCGACCGACTGGGGTCCGACCGCATCCGCGTTCCGCGATCTGCTCACCGAGTGGAAGGCCGCCGGACGCGCACCGCGCGAGGCGGACGACGCGCTGTGGAAGCGGTTCAAGGCGGCACAGGACGTGTTCTTCGGCAACCGCAACGCCGCCGCGTCCGAGCGGGACGCCGAGTTCGAGGAGAACGCCACCGCCAAGGAGGCACTGCTCGGCAGCGTCCACATCGACCCGGCCAAGGACCTCGACGGCGCCCGCGCCGCCCTGCGGGACCTGCAGGAGAAGTGGGACGAGATCGGCAAGGTCCCCCGCGAGAAGATGCACGACCTCGAAGGCCGGCTGCACGCCATCGAGAAGAAGGTCCGCGACGCCGCCGACTCGCAGTGGCGGCGCACCGACCCGGAGGCGATGGCGCGTGCCGCCCAGTTCCGGGAGCGGGTCGCGCAGTTCGAGGAGCAGGCCGCGAAGGCCACCGCGGCAGGCAAGACGAAGGATGCCGAGAAGGCTCTCGCCCAGGCGCAGCAGTGGCGGGAATGGGCCGACGCCGCCGAGGGCGCCGTCAGCGACCGCTAGACGGCACCGCCGTCAGCGACCGCTAGACGGCACCGCAGTCAGCGACCGATAGACGGCACCGCCGTCAGCGACCGATAGACGGAACCGCCGTCCGTGAGTGAATCTCGCCCCGGTCGGGTGGGCCCCTCTGGGGAGAGATTCACTCACAGGCGCGGCAACTCGGAATCCACCCAGCGGACGCCCGCCGGGACGAGTTCCGACGCGCCGGCGGTGAGTTCCGCGACTGCGGCCGCCAGGTGCTCTGGATCCCGGGTCGCGAGAGTGAAGGTGACCCTGGCGCCGTACGCGGTGTCGACAACCGCAACCCCGCGCCCTCGCAGGTCCGCCTCGACCCGGCCCGCGGTGTCGTGGCCGACCTCGAGGGACAGCAATTCGAGGCGTTCCCGGCTCAGCCACCGTGACGACCCGGCGGCGGCGTCGACCGCGGCGGCCACCGCACCCGAGTAGGCACGCACGAGCCCGCCCGCGCCGAGCTTGATCCCGCCGAAGTACCGCGTCACGACCCCCCCGACGTCCACCAGCTCCCGAGCCCGGAGCACCTGGAGCATCGGCACCCCGGCCGTGCCACCGGGTTCGCCGTCGTCACCCGACCGCTCGGCCCGGTCCGACTGCTCGTTACCCGTGACGTAGGCCCAGCAGTGATGTCGCGCGTCGGGATACAGGCGCCGCTGATCCTCCAGGAAGTCCTGCGCCTCGGCCGGGCTGTCGACACGCCGCAGCGCCGCGATGAAGCGGGAATGCCTGACCTCGGTCTCCACGACCACGTCGGCTCCCGCGGGCAGGGTGAAAGGCACGATTCGACTCCTTCGAGCCCGACGTCACTCCCGCCCGGGGACCGTCAGCGATCCCCCCAGATGAGGTTGTTCTGGTCACCCTCCGCGGTCTTGCGACGCCGTTCCTCCTCCGCCGCCAGCTGGAGCGCGGTGCGCTGCCACACCACGTGCACCCAGTGGAAGGTCAGCACCATGATCAGGACCCACCCGAGAATCAGGCCGATCCCGGGCCCACCACCGGGTGAAGAGGCGTCGAGGGTCTGCCGGGACCAGATCGCCAGCATGCCGAACACGCTGGCCACCGCCGATCCGGCGACCGAGATCCACGCCAGGACCCAGCGCCGGGTCACCAGCGCGAGCATGCCGAAGACGATCCCGAACACCAGCGTCAGCCAGACGAACACCCGCGACGGGAGGGCGATGTCCTCGGCCAGGGCGGCGTCGTTACCGACCAGGACGTCCCAGCCCTTCGCGCCCCCGGTGTGCGGCAACGCGAACGTCGCCATCAACGCGAGGATGCCGACCGCGACGACGAGTGCCCGCATGCCGGGGTCGATCTCGCGCGCCACCTTCTTCTCGGCGGCGTCGATGTCCTTGCGGTATTGCTCGATGGGGTCGGGCTCGTTGTTGCTCATGCTCCACATCCGGTCACGGTCGGCAGCGGCGCGGGCGCGCCGATCTGCGGGAGTCCCAGGCCGACCCCGATCGGCGGGGTCTTCGGGGTGATGCCGCGTTCGTGCGAGTCGCCGGCCCGGGTCCGACGGTGGCCGAGCACCGGACCGTCGGCGATCAGGTGGTGCGGCGCGGCGCCGGTGACGACAGTGGTGATCACGTCGCCGGGACGGACCTGCCCGTCCAGCCGGCCCTCGGGACGGAAGTGCACCAGGCGGCCGTCGCGGGCGCGACCGCTCATCCGCAGCGTCTCCGCGTTCTTGCGGCCCTCACCGGCGGCGACCAGCAACTCGACCTCGACACCGACCAGCTTCTGGTTCTCCTCGAGGGTGATCTGCTCCTGCAACTCGATCAGCCGGTCGTAGCGTTCCTGCACGACCTCCTTCGGGAGCTGCTCGTCCATCTCCGCGGCCGGGGTCCCGGGACGCTTGGAGTACTGGAAGGTGAAGGCGCTGGTGAACCGCGCCTGCCTGACGACGTCGAGGGTGGCCTGGAAATCCTCCTCGGTTTCGCCGGGGAAGCCGACGATGATGTCGGTGGTGATCGCGGCGTGCGGCATGGCCGCACGGACCTTCTCGATGATGCCGAGGAACTTGGTGCTGCGGTACGACCGCCGCATCGCCTTCAGGACACGGTCCGAGCCGGACTGCAGCGGCATGTGCAGCTGCGGGCACACGTTCGGGGTGGCGGCCATCGCCTCGATGACGTCGTCGGTGAACTCGGCGGGATGAGGGGACGTGAACCGGACCCGCTCGAGGCCCTCGATGTCGCCGCAGGCGCGCAGCAGCTTCGCGAACGCGCCTCGGTCCCGCGGCGCTTCCGGGTCGGCGAACGAGACGCCGTAGGCGTTGACGTTCTGACCGAGCAGGGTCACCTCCAGCACGCCCTCGTCCACCAGGGCCTGTACCTCGGCGAGGATGTCGCCGGGCCGGCGATCCACCTCCTTGCCGCGCAGCGCAGGCACGATGCAGAACGTGCAGGTGTTGTTGCAGCCGACGGAGATCGACACCCAGCCGGCGTAGGCGGACTCCCGCTTGGCGGGAAGGGTCGACGGGAACGCCTCGAGCGAGTCCAGGATCTCGACCTCGGCCTGCTGGTTGTGCCGCGCCCGGTCGAGCAGGGCGGGCAGAGATCCGATGTTGTGGGTGCCGAACACCACGTCCACCCACGGCGCCTTCTTGACCACGGTGTCGCGGTCCTTCTGGGCGAGGCAGCCACCGACGGCGATCTGCATGCCCGGGTGTGCGTCCTTCGTCGGGCGCAGGTGGCCGAGGGTGCCGTACAGCTTGTTGTCGGCGTTCTCCCGGACGGCGCAGGTGTTGAACACCAGCAGGTCGGGGTCGGTGCCGGGCACGGCCTTGGTGTAGCCGGCGTCCTCGAGCAGACCGGACAGCCTCTCCGAGTCGTGCACGTTCATCTGGCAGCCGAAGGTGCGGACCTCGTAGCTACGGGGTGCTGTCGAGGTCTCGGGGTCGATCGTGTCCACCCCACCAGGGTACGGCCTGACCGGGAGCACCCCTCACCGCGTCCGGAACCGCCTCGACCACCCCGGTCGGCATCGCTGCCGCCCCGGTCCGGACCGCCTCGGCCGCGAGGCTGGGCAGACCCGCCAGCCGGCGGTGCATCGCGGTGGCGATCCGTTGCCCCTGCAGCTTTGCCCGGTCCGCGACCGGCCCGGTGTACAGCTCGTCGACCGCCTCGCGCCAGAGCAGCAGCCAGCGGTCGAAATGCTCGCCGTCGAACGGGTGCCGTTCGTACGCCTGCCGGTGGATCCGGAACAGACTGCCCCGGTACGTGCCTGCGGAGAACAGGATCGTCTCCCAGAAGTCGCACATCACGGGCAGGTGCGACTCGAGTCCCTGTTCGCGCACCTCCGTGAACGGTTCCGCCAGCAACTCGTCGACCAGGGCGCGGCCGTAGAAGCAGCGGAGCAGCACGTCGATCTCGGCGCGGGTCGTGAGGTCACCGGCCACGGGCGTCGCCCTTCCCCGGAACGCGGCGTGCACCGGCACCGGACACCACCGCTCGACCGCCGCCACCGGACGCTCAGAGCGGATTCCACCATTTGACGAATGCAACGTACAGGTTGGTCGGGAAGAACATCTCCCAGTCCAGTCCGTAGTACGGCAGGTCGGGCAGATTGCCTTGCATGGCGGGTCTCCTGTCTCAGTCGGCGGAGCCGGCGGCGACCTCGGCGACCGCGGTCGACCCGTGGGCGCGCCCGGCGTGGGCCTCGGCGCGCATCCGGTCGACCATGTGCGGGTAGTGCAGCTCGAACGCCGGTCGCTCGGAGCGGATCCGGGGCAGTTCGGTGAAGTTGTGCCGCGGCGGCGGGCAGGACGTGGCCCATTCGAGCGAGTTGCCGAAGCCCCACGGGTCGTCGACCGTGACGACCTCGCCGTAGCGGTAGCTCTTGAAGACGTTCCACAGGAACGGCAGCGTCGAGGCCCCGAGGATGAACGCGCCGATCGTGGAGACTTCGTTGAGTGTGGTGAACCCGTCGGAGGGCAGGTAGTCCGCGTAGCGACGCGGCATGCCCTCGGCGCCGAGCCAGTGCTGCACCAGGAAGGTGGTGTGGAAGCCGATGAACGTGAGCCAGAAGTGCCACCGGCCGAGCCGCTCGTCCAGCATCCGCCCGGTGATCTTCGGGAACCAGAAGTAGATGCCGGCGTAGGTGGCGAACACGATGGTGCCGAAGAGCACGTAGTGGAAGTGCGCGACCACGAAGTACGAGTCGGTCACGTGGAAGTCGAGCGGCGGGCTGGCGAGCACGACGCCCGACAGACCGCCGAAGAGGAAGGTCACGATGAAGCCGACCGAGAACAGCATCGGCGTCTCGAATGTCAGCTGGCCGCGCCACATGGTGCCGATCCAGTTGAAGAACTTCACGCCGGTCGGGATGGCGATCAGGAAGGTCATGAACGAGAAGAACGGCAGCAGCACCGCGCCGGTGGCGTACATGTGATGCGCCCACACCGCCATCGACAGGGCGGCGATCGACATCGTCGCGAACACCATCCCGCTGTATCCGAAGAGGGGCTTGCGGCTGAACACCGGGATCACCTCGGTGATGATGCCGAAGAAGGGCAGCGCGACGATGTACACCTCGGGATGACCGAAGAACCAGAACAGGTGCTGCCACAACATGTTTCCGCCGTTGGCGGGATCGAACACGTGCGCACCGAGGTGTCGGTCGGCGAACACTCCCATCAGTGCGGCCGTGAGGATCGGGAACGCGAGCAGCACCAGGATCATCGTGATGAGGATGTTCCAGGTGAAGATCGGCAACCGGAACATCGTCATCCCGGGGGCCCGCAGGCACACCACCGTGGTGATCATGTTCACGCCACCGAGGATCGTGCCGACACCGGCGACCGCCAGTCCCATGATCCACATGTCGGCGCCGACACCGGGCGCGTGCACGGCGTCGGTGAGCGGACTGTAGGCGGTCCAGCCGAAGTCGGCGGCGCCGCCGGGGGTGACGAAACCGGCCATCGCGATGAGGGCCCCGAACAGGTACAGCCAGTAGCTCAGCGCGTTCAGCCGCGGGAACGCGACGTCCGGCGCGCCGATCTGCAGCGGCAGGATGTAGTTGGCGAAGCCGAACACGATCGGCGTCGCGTACAGCAGCAGCATCACCGTTCCGTGCATCGTGAACAGCTGGTTGAACTGCTCGTTCGACAGGAACTGCATCCCCGGCACCGCGAGCTCCGCGCGCATCAGCAGGGCCATCAGACCGCCGGCGAGGAAGAACGCGAACGACGTGACCAGGTACAGCACCCCGAGCATCTTCGGGTCGGTCGTGGTGACCATCCGGTAGACGTACGAGCCCTTGGGCCCGAGCCGCGCCGGGAACGGCCGAGAAGCCTCGAGATTCGGCTTCGGGGACACCGCGGTCATGTCGGCCACCCCGATCGGTGAACGCGGCCCTGGTGGATCTGGTCGATCTCGGCGTTCGCGTACGTCATGGAGCCCCCTCGGCAGGCTTTGTTCGTACTCGAACCAGTAAACACCCGTCGCAACGACTCGCGACGGGTTCCGTGAGGGATCGCGGGATCGTGCGTCGATTCGTTGCCTTGGTAAAAGTTCCATTACGCCGACCGGCCGAGTCGACACAAAGACTGGGGTTCGTCCTGCCCAGCACCTAGGGTCCATCACTATGACGAACGCGGGCGTATCGGGCGCGGGCGCGCCGACCGCCATCTCCCCGACGATGATCTCGATGACCGGGGTGCAGAAGCACTTCGGCGACCTGCACGTTCTCCGCGACATCAACCTCGACGTCCCCACCGGTCAGGTGGTGATCGTGGTCGGTCCGTCCGGGTCCGGGAAGTCGACGCTGTGCCGCACGATCAACCGGCTCGAACCCGTCGACGAGGGCACCATCGCCGTGGACGGCAGGGAACTGCCCGCGGAGGGCAGGGCGCTGGCCGCGTTGCGCGCCGACGTCGGGATGGTGTTCCAGTCGTTCAACCTGTTCGCGCACAAGACGATCCTGGAGAACGTCATGCTCGCCCCGGTGAAGGTGCGGAGGATGAGCAAGCCCGACGCCAGGGCCCGGGCTGTGGAGCTGCTCGACCGGGTCGGGATCGGCAACCAGGCCGACAAGTACCCCGCACAGCTGTCGGGCGGTCAGCAGCAGCGGGTGGCGATCGCCCGCGCGCTGGCGATGAACCCCAAGGTGATGCTGTTCGACGAGCCGACCTCCGCGCTCGATCCCGAGATGGTCAGCGAGGTCCTCGACGTGATGACCAACCTCGCGAAGGAGGGCATGACGATGCTCGTGGTCACCCACGAGATGGGGTTCGCACGCAAGGCCGGCGACCGGGTGCTGTTCATGGCCGACGGCCAGATCGTCGAGGACACCGACCCGGACACCTTCTTCACCGCACCGAAATCGCCACGCGCCAAGGACTTCCTCGGGAAGATCCTCGGCCACTGACCACACTGACCACCGCCGAAGTTCCGCTGCTCGACCCGAAGGAGAGGAACACATGAGGATCACCCGCGCGCTACGAGTCGGGGTCGGAGTGCTCGCCGTCGCCGTCGTCGCCACCGCCTGTGGCGGCGACGAGGAGAAGAGCGCCAGCCAGAGCGCCGAGTCCGGAACGCTCACGGTCGGCATCAAGTTCGACCAGCCCGGTCTCGGGCTGCGCAACCCCGACGGCACGTTCAGCGGCTTCGACGTCGACGTCGCCACCTACGTCGCGGGCAAGCTCGGCGTCGAGCCGTCCGGGATCACCTTCAAGGAGTCCCCGTCCGCCCAGCGCGAGACGCTGATCCAGAACGGCGAGGTCGACTACGTGGTGGCGACCTACTCGATCACCGACGCCCGCAAGGAGAAGGTCGACTTCGCCGGCCCGTACCTGACCACCGGACAGTCGCTGCTGGTGCGCTCCGACAACACCGACATCACCGGCCCCGAGTCGCTGAACGGCGGCAAGAAGCTGTGCTCGGTGACCGGCTCCACCCCGGCGCAGAAGGTCAAGGACACCTACGCCAACGAGGTGCAGCTGCAGGAGTTCGACACCTACTCCGCGTGCGTCGAGGCGCTGCGCAACGGTGCCGTGGACGCGGTGACCACCGACGCGATCATCCTGGCCGGCTACGCCGCCCAGTATCCCGGCCAGCTCAAGGTCGTCGGCGACCAGTTCACCACCGAGAACTACGGCGTCGGACTGGCCAAGGGTGACGACGAGACCCGCGCCAAGATCAACGACGCCATCGAGGCGATGATCGCCGACGGCTCCTGGCAGGCGGCGCTGGAGAAGAACGTCGGACCGTCCGGCTACCCGATCCCCGCGCCCCCCACCGTCAACCGCTACTGACCACCCGACGGCCGCGGACCCGGGCGAGATGCCCGGGCCGCGGCCGTCGCCGCCGCACCCGGGAGTGACGTGGACCTGCTCAGCAAGTACGGGGATCAGCTGATCTCCGCGTTCTGGACGACGATCGAACTGACCGCGCTGTCCGCGGTCGGCGCACTCGTCATCGGCACGGTGCTCGCCGCGATGCGGGTCTCCCCCGTCCCGGTGGCCCGCTGGCTCGGCACGGCCTACGTGACCGTCTTCCGCAACACCCCGCTGACGCTGATCATCCTCTTCTGCTCGTTCGGCCTGTACCAGACGATGGGTGTGCGGCTGGCCCCGGAGAACTCCCCGACCTCGCTGGTGGACAACAACTTCCGACTCGCCGTCCTCGGACTGGCCGTGTACACGGCGGCCTTCGTGTGCGAGTCGCTCCGCGCAGGCATCAACACGGTGCACGTCGGCCAGGCCGAGGCGGGCCGGTCGCTGGGCCTGACGTTCGGGCAGAACCTGCGGTTGATCGTGCTGCCGCAGGCCTTCCGGACGGTGATCGCCCCGCTCGGCAGTGTCCTGATCGCGCTGACCAAGAACACCACGATCGCGTCGGTGATCGGAGTGGCGGAGGCGTCGCTGCTGATGAAGACCATGATCGAGAACGAGGCGGCGATCTTCGTGGTCGGCGGGATCTTCGCGCTTGGCTTCGTGATCCTGACCCTGCCCATGGGTCTGCTGTTCGGCTATCTCGGCAAGCGGATGGAGGTGGCACGGTGACCCGGGCGACAGCAACCCCTCAGGCGACCGTCCTCTACGACGCCCCAGGACCCCGCGCCCGCACGCTCCACCGGCTCGCCTCGGTGGCCGTGGCGGCGCTCCTCGTTGCCGTCGGCTATCTGGTGTACCGGGCGCTCGACGCCAAGGGCCAGTTGACGGCGGAGAAATGGAGTCCGTTCACCGAGACGACGTCCTGGACGACGTACCTCCTCCCGGGCATCCGCGGCACGCTCACCGCCGCCGCCATCTCGATCGTGCTCGCATTGATCCTCGGTGTGCTCCTCGGCGTCGGCCGACTGTCGGACCACCGGATCGTCCGGACGGCGTGCGGTTTCGTCGTCGAACTGTTCCGCGCCATCCCGGTGCTGATCCTGATGATCTTCGCCTACCAGGTGTTCGCCGACTACCAGGTGTTCAAGGCGAAGTACCTGGCGCTCGCCGCGGTGGTGACGGGTCTGACGCTCTACAACGGCTCGGTGATCGCCGAGATCGTGCGCGCCGGGATCACCTCCCTCCCGCGGGGGCAGACCGAGGCCGCGAAGGCTCTCGGGATGCGCAAGGGCCTGATCACACGCACGATTCTGCTGCCGCAGGCGATCACGACGATGCTGCCGGCGATCATCTCCCAGATGGTGGTGGCGCTGAAGGACTCCGCGCTCGGCTACCTGATCGGCTACGTCGAGGTCGTGCGATCCGGCCAGCAACTGGGCGCGTTCTACGGCAACTACCTGCCGTCGCTCCTGGTGGTCGCGGCGATCATGATCGTGCTCAACTCGGCCCTGTCCGCGCTCGCGACGTACGTCGAGAAGCGTCTGCGCAGCGGCAAGAAGGGCCGCCCGGCGGTCGCGCCACCGGTACCGCCCGCCGCACCGGGCATGGACATGGTGTGACGGCCGCGTCGACCCGGGCGACGCTCCGGCCTCAGCGGTCGTCCAAACCCTCGGTGTCCGAGCCGGCCTGCGCGAGCTCGGTCTTCACCACGTCGAAGCACATGCCTTGCGGGTAGCCGCGACGCGCCAGCATCGACACCAGCCGGCGCACCAGACGGTCGCGTTCGCTGCTGCGTCCGCCCGGACCGTCCACCTCGAAGTCCAGGGAGGCGGTCCGCAGCTTCCGGCGCACCAGTTCGGCGGCGCGTTCGCGTTCGTCGTCGCCGTCGATCTGATCGAGAGCGACCGCCGCGACATCGGGGGCAACGCCCTTGGTGCGCAGTTCCATCGCCAGCGCACGCCTGCCCTTGCCGGAGTACGTGTGCCGTGAGTGCACCCACTGGGAGGCGAACGCGGCGTCGTCGACCAACCCGACCTCGGTGAGCCGGTCCAGGACCCGCACGATCACCTCGACGTCGAAACCCTTGTCCGTCAACTTCTTCGACAGTTCCGCACGACTGCGCGCGCGGTCCGTCAGGAGGCGCAGGCACAGATCCTTGGCCTGCGCCTCCTGCTCGGCCGGTGAGCGGGAGGCGACGTCGCCGGCCCGCCGTGAGTCGCCGTCACCGGTCCGCCTGCGGGACCTCCGCGGGCGGTCGTCCGGTTCCACGGTGGATCTCCTAGAAGTCGACGGGCGCGTCGTCGCCGCCCTCCGCGGTCACGTCGGCACCGATGCCCAGCTTCTCCTTGATCTTCTTCTCGATCTCGTCACGGATGTCGGTGTTCTCCAGCAGGAACTTCCGGGCATTCTCCTTGCCCTGCCCGAGCTGGTCGCCCTCGTAGGTGAACCAGGAGCCCGACTTGCGAATGAAGCCGTGCTCGACGCCCATGTCGATCAGCGACCCCTCCTTGGAGATGCCCTGACCGTAGAGGATGTCGAACTCGGCCTGCTTGAACGGCGGCGACACCTTGTTCTTGACGACCTTGACGCGGGTGCGGTTACCGACCGCGTCGCCGCCGTCCTTGAGGGTTTCGATGCGGCGCACGTCCAGGCGCACCGAGGAGTAGAACTTGAGCGCCTTACCACCGGTGGTGGTCTCCGGGGAGCCGAACATCACGCCGATCTTCTCGCGCAGCTGGTTGATGAAGATCGCGGTGGTGCCCGAGTTGTTCAGCGCACCGGTCATCTTGCGCAGCGCCTGGCTCATCAGGCGGGCCTGCAGACCGACGTGGCTGTCACCCATCTCGCCCTCGATCTCGGCGCGCGGCACCAGCGCGGCCACCGAGTCGACGACGATGATGTCGAGTGCGCCGGAGCGGATCAGCATGTCCGCGATCTCGAGGGCCTGCTCACCGGTGTCCGGCTGCGAGACCAGCAGCGCGTCGGTGTCGACACCGAGCTTGCGGGCGTACTCCGGATCGAGTGCGTGCTCGGCGTCGATGAACGCGGCGATGCCGCCGGCGGCCTGCGCGTTGGCGACCGCGTGCAGTGCGACGGTCGTCTTACCCGAGGACTCCGGGCCGTAGATCTCGACGACGCGACCGCGGGGCAGACCACCGATGCCGAGTGCGACGTCGAGGGCGATGGAACCGGTGGGGATCACCGAGATGGGCTGGCGAGCCTCCTCGCCGAGACGCATCACCGAACCCTTGCCGAAGTTCTTGTCGATCTGCGCCAGTGCGAGCTCGAGCGCCTTGTCGCGATCGTGTGCCTGCGGTGCCATCGGTTCTCCTTAGTCAACGACTGGTGTTCGGTCAGCACTCGTGATCCGAGCGGTTCTTCTTGATGCCGTCACCGTAGACGGGGGCACCGACAAACTTTGCCGACGCGACCTGACGAGCACCCCCCAAGCATAGGCGAACACCTGTTCGAGTCAACGGGCCGGGCGGCGTGTCGGCCGCGTCCGGGCTCCTACCAGCGATTGCGGGGCACGTCGAACTCGGCGCACAGCGCGCGCCACACCTCCCGCGGCTCGCGACCGTCCTCGATCGCCTGGGCCGCGGTCTTTCCGCCCAGGCTGAGCAGCACGTGGTCCACCAGCAGGGATTCGCCGTAGAGACGGCCGAACTCGCCGTGCACCAGTTCGTTGAACTCGGTCAGTCGCACGACTTCACGGTAGCCGACGGCCGCGAACCCTCGGGGCCGAGACCGTCAGGGCAGCGACAGCCCCGCCTCGGCCGCCGCCCGGCACACCGCCACCGGATCCTCGACGTCGCCGGCGGTCCGCGCGGCCTCCCGCGCCGCCTCCCCGAACGACGGCTCGTCGAGCATCCGCAGCACCGCCTCCCGAAGCGCGTCGACGGTCAGCGGGCGCACCACCAGGGCACTGCCCTGCCGGGCCGCCCGGTTCGCCAGCTCCCACTGGTCACCGCCGCCCGGCACGGTCACCGCGGGAACCCCGGCCAGGAGCGTCTTCGCCAGCATGCCGTGGCCGCCGCCGCACACCACCACCGACGAATCGGCGAGCAGCGCGTCCTGCCTTCCGAGGCCCGCCCGCGCCCAGGACGGCAGGTCGGCAGGTGGGGCGTCGAGCATCGACGCCACCACCCGCACCCCGGTCCCGTCGAGCGCGGTCAGCGCGGTTTCGAGCATGCCCTCGGCACCCGTGTGCGCGGTCGACGGCGCGATCGTCACCAGCGGGCCGTCCCCGGGCGGCAGCCCGAGGAGATCGGTCGTCGGCTCCCACAACAGGGGGCCGACGACGTGCGCGTGTTCGGGCCAGTCCGGCCGCGGCACCTCCAGCGCGGGCACGGTCGCGATCAGCCGGGCCACCGGGCCCGGATCCTGCGCGGGCAACCCGACCCCGACGCGCGCCTCGGACCGCTGGCGCAGACCCTGTTTGATGGACCGGGCGGTGGCCGCCCGCATCAGGGCATCGCGTGCGCGTCCGCGCAGGCCCTCCCCCGGCGCGAGGCCGCTGCCGATCGGCGGCAGTCCCTTCGACGGGAGGTACAGCGGATGCGGGGACAACTCCACCCAGGGCACGTCGAGTCGCTCGGCGGCCATGCCGCCACCGGCGGTGAGGATGTCCGAGACCACCAGTTCCGGCAGCATCGCGCTCAGGTCCGGCAGGATCTCGGTGGAGATGTATGCCGCCCGGGAATGGATCCGCGCGCCTGCGTCGAGGTCGTCGTCCTCGGGCCGCGGCGCCAGCCCCTTGAGCTTGCGCACCGAGATCCCGGCCCCCCGCGCCGCATCGAGCCATCGATCTCCGGTGAACAGCACCGGATCATCCCCCGCGGCAATCAGTTTCAGACACAGAGCGATGGCGGGAATGGCATGACCGGGATCAGGTCCGGCGACGACTGCGACGCGCATCCGACCAGGGTGCCACAGTGCCGGTCCGGCGGAGCCGATCCGGCGTGACCTGTCGCTCGGTGGCGCGCGGCCGGTCGCCCCCGAAGGCCACACCGACGTCCTGCGGATTCTCGACGAACGCCGGGTCGGCCTGGCCAAACAGAACCGCCGACTCGTCAACCAGCTCCACGACCTACTGCGGGAGCTGTTCCCCGGCGGGATGGAACGCGAATTCCACACCGCCCCAGCGGTGTGAACTCTTCCTCGCCCGGTGCCGCAGACCTACCGCGGTGGCTGATTCGGCGACGTGCCTACCCGGCGCGACTGTGGACGCACTCCGCGCCGGGCCGGGCGTCACTAGGTGAGGGACGCGACCGCGTTGTCGCCGGCGCGGTCGGCCGGCTCGATGCTCCGCCTCTTGACGAGGAGAATGATCGCGAGGATCGGGTAGGCCAGCAGAGGCGCGAATGTTCCGAGGTACGCCTGCTGGTCCAGCAGGATGGCCGCCCCGGTGAGCAGCGAGAAGTCGAAGAGTCCGTGCATGACGGAGTTGAGTGCGTTGCTGCCCGAGACACGGCGCGTGAGGTAGAAGAAGTATCCCGCGAGGCTGACGATGACCGCCTGGGCGATCGCGCCTGCGCCGCCGCCGGTGAAGGCGTTCGACAGGTGCACCACGCCGAAGATGAGGCTGGACCACAGGGCGACCTGCCCTTCGCGAAGGCCGTGTTGGCGCAGCACCGTCACACCGATGCCGCGGAACATGCCCTCTTCGCCCCAGCCGACGAACTGCGTGGCGATGAGCAGGCAGACGATGAACAGCCAGCCCTTTTCCGAGAGTGCGCTGTAGTTGACACCCAGCAGGATCGCGCCGAGAAGGATGGCCGGCACGACCCAAACCCATCGGTTGACCGGGCGGTCGTCCTTCATCACGGGCCGCCACCACCCGAGCGCGGCAATGACTCCGTAGGTGAAGATCACGGAGAGTCCCAGTGGGATCAGCATGGTGAAGGCCACCCCTCGGGTGGTCAGGATGTCGTCCTCGTCGGCCCAGTTGCCGATCAGCGTCCCGCTGATCTTGATGATTACGAGGTAGGCGATGACGATCACAGCGAAGGCCAGGTACGAGAGGTGGCGGCCCGCGATCCCTGGCGGCGCGGCCTCGTGCTTCGATGTAGTCATTGCGCAAGACTAAGCAGGTAATTTGCTCAATTGCGTGATTGAAACGCAGTGTGTGTGGCCACCTTCCGCCCACCGTGTGGTCGGGAGATCACTCAGCCGGCCACCAGCGGTCCGAGGGTACGGCCGGCCAACTCCACGATCCCCGGTTCGGCCCCGTTGAGAACGAGATTGATCACGACCCCGTCGACCCCACGGTCCAGGACCCGGGTCTGGATCTGCTCGGCCACCTCGTCCGGGTCGCCGACGAACTGCCGGTCGGTGGCGGCGGCGCGCGCCGCGTCGTCCAGGGTGTCGAGGTCGACTCCGCGGGAGAGCAGGAACTCGCGCTGCAGCTGCCGGGCGCGGTCGCCGCTCTCGTCGACGATGACGGACGCGAGGTAGCTGGTCTCGAGGGTGGAGCGGTCCCGGCCGGCCTCCTCGCACCGCTGCTCGAGGGCGTCGAGCTTGCGTGGCAGT
This sequence comes from Rhodococcus sp. NPDC003348, assembly GCF_053589375.1. Lineage (NCBI taxonomy): Bacteria > Bacillati > Actinomycetota > Actinomycetes > Mycobacteriales > Nocardiaceae > Rhodococcus > Rhodococcus sp. NPDC003348. The sequence goes on along the minus strand of NZ_JBSFRT010000016.1, from coordinate 47,846 downwards.
TCCGTGGTGTTGCAGATGATGTTCAGGTGATCGGCGTACCGGGCCGCGTATCCGAACGTCCTGCGTTCGCCGCCACCACCGAGGAGTACCGGCAGGTCGTTGCGGATCCGGGGCTCGTTGATCGCGCTCTCGGTGCGGTACCAGGCGCCCTCGACGGTGGGACGCTGCCCGCGCAGCATCGGCACGATGATCTCGAGCGCTTCACCGAGCCGGTCCATGCGCTCGGCGACGGTGCCGAACTCGTAGCCGAACTGGCGGTGCTCCAGCTCGAACCACCCGGCACCGATCCCGAGCACCGCGCGACCCCCGCTCACCACGTCCAGGGTGGTGACGGTCTTGGCGAGCATCGGCGGGTTCCGGTAGGTGTTGCCGGTGACCAGCGCCGACAGCTTGATGTCGGTGGTGGCCATCGCCAGCCCCGACAGCGCCGTGTACGCCTCGAGCATCGGCTCGTCGGGCTCGCCGATCCCGGGCAGTTGGTAGAAGTGGTCCATCACGAACGCGGTGTCGAAGCCCGCCGCCTCGGCCTCGCGGGCCTGTGCGACGACGGTCGGGAACAGTTCCCGGACCGGGGTTCCGTAGCTGAAGTTGGGCATCTGGTATCCGAGCCGAATGCTCATGGCGCCCAACGCTACGCCGCGCAGCCGCCTCGCGGGCACCGATCGGGCGAGCGGCCGAAGGTGGCAACAACCTTCACCCCAGGGTCACTGGCGGCGGACCCGGGCGGGACCGATCCTGGGGTCGACGACTTCCCGGCACGAATGTCGCAGCACGAATTTGCAGCACGAATTTTGCAGCACGAATTTCTCGGGGATCCGAGGTGGACAACGATGACCGGTACCGATCGAGGCTCGAACGGAGAGGTCGGCCTCGACGCCGCGTGTGGCACCCGCGGCGAGACGGCAATGCAGGACGAGCTGGGGACCTCCTTCCGCGCCGAACGCTTCTATTCGCGCCAGATGTGCAGCCGCCTGAACCCGCGATGATCGAGTTCGTCCGGCGGATGGATCTGCTGTTCATCGGGACCGCGTCGGCCGACGGGTCGTGTGACGTGTCGATGCGGGCCGGACCGCCGGGATTCGTCCGGGTCTTCTCCCCCGACCTGATCGGCTATCCCGAGTATCAGGGCAACGGGGTGATGGCGAGCCTGGGCAACATCGTCGAGAACCCGCACATCGGCCTGTTCATGGCGGACTTCGTCACCGACCTGATCGGCCTGCACGTCAACGGCGCCGCACTCGTCGTCCCCGACGACCAGGTGCGCCTCGCGCACCCGGACCTCCCGCCGGAACAGGTGCGCGGGCGTCGCGCCGAGCGCTGGGTCCTCGTTCACGTCGAGGAGGCGTACATCCACTGCCGCAAGCACATACCGAAAGATGATCCCGGCCGACCGCGCCCGCGAGTGGGGCACCCACACCCCGGAACACAGCACCCACAACCCCGAGCGCAGCGGCGGCGACTACTTCGGTGTCGCCGCCGAGCGCGGGCGGCCTCGATGACCCGCTAGAACTCCATCCCGGCGTCGGCCCCCATCTGCATCGTGGTGTTCGCGCCGTCGAGGCTCTCGCGGATGATGTCGGCATGCCCGGCGTGCTGCGCGGTCTCCCGCAGGATGTGCATCAGGATCTTCCGCCCGCTCCACCACTCCCGTTCGGGTGACCACGGCGCGGTCGGCAGGGGCACCGGCAGGTCCAGGTCGACGTCCCGGATGGCGGCCTCGGTCTCCCGGGCGGCGACCGCGTAGTCGGCGAGCAGGGTTTCGAGCGTCTCGTCGCGGCCGACGGTCCACGACTGCATCCCGGCCGCCATGTCGAACTCGGCGGTCTCGTCCCGCGAGGTCATCGTGTGGACCCAGCCCCGCTCGGTTCCGGTGACGTGCTTGAGAAGCGCAATGAGCGTCAGTTCACTTGCCGTCGACCGGGTACGCGCACCGGCGTCGTCGAGGCCACGAAAGGTGATCAGGAACGTGCGGCGCTGCTCGGTGAGCAGGTCGAGGATGTCGGACTTCGCGGCGTTCTGGGAATCGGTGGTCATGGCGGTCGCTCTCCCGGGAGGTCGGTGCAGCCTTGTCGAACCGGACCCGCCCCACGCTACGTCGGGCCTCCGACAGATACCGGGTCGGCAGGACTCCGAGTTCGCAGGACTCCGAGCCTGCCTGACATCGGCTCAGCCGAGCGCTTCGCTCGCCGCGTCGAGGGCGCGTGCCCGGTCGGCCGGAACGAGACCGATGCGGGTACGGCGGTCTAGCAGATCGCCGACGTCGAGGGCGCCCTCGTGCCCGACGGCGAAGGCGAGTTCCGCGCGGGTGACGTCGAGGCCGTCCGCGACCGGTGTGAGGTCACCGGCCTCTGCGACGGCCGCCGACTCGGCGCCGTACCGGGTGACCAGCGAGGCCGGCAGTCCCGTCGGGGCAGGTCCGGCCCCGACGACCGGAAGGTTCGTCGTCACACAGGACCCGGCCGCGAGGCCACCCGCCCGGATCGCGGCGTCGACGGCATCCTGCGCCATCTTCCGGTAGGTGGTCAGCTTGCCGCCCACGACGCTCACGACGCCGTTGCCCGACGTCAGGACTGCGTGATTGCGGGACAGGTCGGCGGTGGCGCCGTCGCCGGTGTCGAGCAGCGGACGCAGGCCCGCGTAGCTCGCGAGCACGTCGGCGCGGGTCAGCTCGCCACCGAGCGCGGTGTTGACGGTTGTCAACAGGAAGTCGATCTCGACGTCGGTGGCGACCGGCACGTCGGGAATCTCCCCCGGCGCCGCCTCGTCGGTCAACCCGAGGTACACCCGCCCGAGCTGCGCGGGCAGGGCGAACACGAAGCGGTTGGTCTCGCCCGGGATCGGCACGGTCAGCGCCGCCGTCGGGTTGCCGAGCCGCTCGGCCGACAGCACCAGGTGGGTGCCGCGGCTGGGCTTGAGCGTGATGTCGGGGTCGACCTGCCCGGCCCACACCCCGGCGGCGTTGACCACGGCCCGTGCCCGGACGGTGAGTTCCTCCCCGGTCAGTTCGTCGCGCAGGCGCGCGGAATCGCCGGTGACGTCATGCGCGGCGACCCGGGTCAGGATCTTCGCGCCGTGACCGGCGGCGGTACGGGCGATCGCGACAACCAGACGGGCATCGTCGACCAACTGGCCGTCGTAGGCGAGCAGTCCCCCGCGCAACCCCTCGCGGCGAACCGCAGGCGCCAGCGCGATCGCGGCGGCGGCGCCGATGCGACGCGACCGCGGCAGCACCGAGGCCGGGGTGCGCGCCGTCGCGCGCAATGCGTCACCGGCGAGGAAACCGGTACGCACCAACGCCTTCTCGAACCGGCCGACGGACGGCAGCAGCGGCACCAGCTGCGGCAACGCCCGGATCAGGTGTGGCGCCGTGCGGGTCATCAGGATGCCGCGTTCGACGGCACTCTCCCGCGCGATACCGACATTGCCGGTCGCCAGGTAGCGCAGCCCGCCGTGCGCGAGTTTCGAACTCCACCGGCTGGTGCCGAAGGCGAGGTCGCGGCGTTCGACGAGGACGGTCCGCAACCCTCGGGACGCGGCGTCGAGCGCGACCCCGACCCCGGTGACGCCGCCACCGATCACCAGGACGTCGATCGGGTCGCCGTCCCCGAGTCCGGCGAGCTCCCGGGTGCGGCGGGTGGCATTGAGTGCGGTCGGCGCATGAGCGTGCAAGTTGGGCTCCTTGTTCCGGGTCCCGGAGTTCCGGGTCTCAGACGGGCGGTGGGGTCAGATAGGAATCGACGGCGGTGGAAAGCTCCGCGATCAGCATCTCGGGCGCCAGCAGTTCGGCGACCATGCCTGCGGACTGAACGGCGGACTGCGTCATCAGCAGCACCATGGTGGCGATGACGGACGGATCGCCCGCGCGGATCGAACCGTCCACCTGACCGGCCGCGACGACCGGGACGAGGTGGTCGATGATGGCGCGCTGGCTGGCGCCGAGCCGGTCGACGATGTAGGGAATCAGCAGTTCGGGGTCGGACCGCAGGATCTTCACGAACAGCGGGTGGGTGCGCACGGTCTCGGCCGCCACCGCCACTGCGCGCACCAACTGCTCGCGTACCGGTCCGTCCTGCGGGATCAGCGGGATCGCCGACCCGATCTCGCGCGTCAGCAGGTCCCCGACCACCGCGCGGGTGTCCGGCCATCGCCGGTAGACGGTCGGGCGGCTGACGCCGGCGCGCCGGGCGATCTCCGCGAGTGTCGTGCGACGCAGGCCGAACTCGAGCACGCAGGTCCGTGCCGCGTCGAGGATCTGGTCGTCGACGCTGCGTGGCTGTTCGAGCTCCACTGTCTCGATTTCTTCGTTACGGATAGACATCGTGTGTAACACTGTAACGCATGACCGACTTCACAGCGCCCGAATCTCTCGAGCGTCCGGCGACCGAGGCACCGACGATGGAGTGGGACGCCTGGGGACTCGACGCATTCCGCAAGCAACTCTCCCCACAGATCCTGTCCCTGCTCGGCACCGCACTTGGGGTCGGTGCGCAGCAGTCCGCTCCCCCCACCGAATCCGAGGTCACCCTGCGACCGAGCACGCTGACCGACGCGCACCGGGCCGCGCTCGACGAACTCGTGGGCGCGGATCACGTCCGCACCGACGAGGGCGCCCGCCTCCGGCACGCCGGCGGCAAGTCCACCCCGGACCTGCTGCGCCGCAAGGACACCCACGCACAGGATGCCCCCGACGCGGTGGTGCTCCCCGGGTCCCACGAGCAGGTGGTCGACCTGCTGCAGTGGTGCACGGAAAACGCGGTCGCGGTGGTCCCGTTCGGCGGTGGCACGAGCGTCGTCGGCGGCGTCGATCCGGTACGAGGACGATTCGGCACGGTCCTCGCCCTCGACCTACGCCGTCTGAACGCCCTCGTCGACCTCGATCCGGTGTCCGGGATCGCGGTTCTGCAGGCCGGACTGACCGGACCGCAGGCGGAGGAACTGCTCGGCGCGCACGGATTCTCACTCGGCCACTTCCCGCAGAGCTACCAGTTCGCCACCATCGGCGGCTTCGCGGCCACCCGATCCTCGGGGCAGGCGTCCGCCGGATACGGCCGCTTCGACGACATGGTCCAGCGCATGCGCGTCGCCACCCCGACCGGCACACTCGACCTCGGCCGCGGTCCCGCCTCCGCCGCCGGACCCGACCTGCGCGAACTGTTCGTCGGCTCCGAGGGCACCTTCGGCGTCATCACCGACGTCACGGTCCGGGTTCATCCCACGCCCGCGACCACCTCGTACCGGGCCTGGTCGTTCCCCGATTTCGAGACCGGGGCGAACGCGCTGCGCGCCGTCATCCAGACCGGCGCCGCCCCCACCGTGATGCGCCTGTCCGACGAGGCCGAGACCGGCATCAACCTGGCCCTGGCCGGGGACATCGGCGGCGAGAGCCCGACCGCGGGATGCCTGGCGATCACCACGTTCGAGGGCACCGAGGCGCACGTGCGGGCACGCTCCGAGGAGGCGGGCGCGCTGCTGGCCGCGGCCGGCGGCACCGACCTCGGCGACGGCCCGGCCCGCGCGTGGGAGCACGGCCGCTTCGACGCGCCGTACCAGCGCGACGCCCTGCTGAACGCCGGCGCGATCGTCGAGACCCTCGAGACCGCGACCCACTGGTCCAACCTGACGAACCTGCGGACGGCGGTCACCGCCGCGCTCACCGAATCCCTTGCCGCGCAGGGCACCCCACCGCTGGTGATGTGCCACATCTCGCACACCTACGCCACCGGCGCCTCGCTGTACTTCACGATCGTGTGCGCGCAGACGAGCGATCCGCTGCCCCAGTGGGAGGCGGCGAAACGGGCGGCCGGGGATGCGATCGTGTCCGCGGGCGGCACCATCACCCACCACCACGCCGTCGGGCGCGACCACCGGCCGTGGATGACCGACGAGATCGGCGAACTCGGCGCGAGCGTGCTGCGAGCGGTCAAGGACGCAATCGACCCCGCCGGGATCCTCAACCCTGGAAAGCTGATCCCATGAAATCGGTGACGGTGCTCACCAATCCGCACGCCGGCGGCGGGCACCCGCACGAGGTGACCGCTGCCGCGACGGCGCGCCTGCGCGAGCGCGGACTCGACGTCACCACGATCGAGGGTCGCACGCCCGAGGAGGCGCTCGCGTTGACGCGCGCCGCCGTCGCCTCCGGCACCGACGCCCTCGTCGCGGTGGGTGGGGACGGGCTGGTGAACATCGCCTGGCAGGCGCTGGCAGGCACCGAGGTCCCGCTGGGCATCGTGCCGGGCGGCACCGGCAACGACCACGCCCGGCTGTTCCGCGTGCCGATGGACGACCCGGCTGCGGCGGCGGACGTCGTGGTGGACGGCGAGGTCGCCGAGGTCGACCTGGGTCGGGCCCTCCTCGGTGACTCCGGCGTGCACTGGTTCGGCACGGTACTGTGCAGCGGGTTCGACTCGCTGGTGACCGAGCGGGCGAACCGGATGACGTGGCCCCGCGGCCCGATGCGCTACAACCTGGCGATGCTCGCCGAGCTGGCGAGCCTGCGGGCGATCGGGTACCGAATCGTCCTCGACGACCGCACCCTCGAGGTGGACGCGGCGATGGTGTCGGTCGGCAACGGCACCTCGTACGGCGGCGGAATGCTGATCGCGCCCGGCGCCAGCGTCACCGACGGTCTGTTCGACGTGGTCGTGGTGTCACCGGGCAGCCGGCTCAAGCTGGTGCGCCTGTTCCCCACCGTCTACAAGGGCACCCACGTGAACCTCGACGAGGTGCAGGTGTACCGCTCCCGGCGCGTCCGGCTGGAGGCTCACATCCCGGGTCGCTCCGCGGGCTCCGCTCCCACCGGGATCGTCGCGTACGCCGACGGGGAACGGATCGCGCCACTGCCCCTCGACATCGAGACGGTGCCGCGGGCCGGTCGAGCCATCGTGGGCGCGCCGATCGGCTGACATCCTGCGGGGCCGGCGGTCAGAACGAGTACAGCTCGAACCCGACCGCCCGCTCCGCGGGGAACCCGACCTTCGGGCCGGTCGCCATCTCGATCTGCGCCGCGGCCTGCTCGGCGACCGGGGTGTCGCTCAGTGCAGCGAGGTAGCGGGCGTGCTCGGACAGCGAGGCCACGGCCCGGTCGACCGTGTCCGTCACGTCGACGGCATGGGTGACGCCGACCATCACGTTGACCGCGACCCAGCGCACGCCTGTCCAGCGGGGCTCGGTCAGGTCGGGGAAGATCCACTCGTTGGCGGCATCGGACACCGCGTCGAGGGCGGCCTGCCCGACCGCCCGGTGGTCGGCGCTGTTTCGCATCCCCGGCGCCCACGTCTCGTGGTGGTTCAGCGTCACCACGAACTCGGGGCGGTGGCGCCGGATCGCCGCGGCCAGCGACCTGCGCAGCGCGAGACCGTACTCGAGGCGGCCGTCCGGATGCCCGAGGAACTCGACCTCGCTCACGCCGACCACGGCGGCCGATCGGCGTTCCTCCGCCTCGCGCAGCGGTGCGCACTCGGCCGGCGCGAGTCCCTCGATTCCCGCCTCGCCGCTGGTGGCGAGAACATAGCGAATGTCCTTGCCCTGCTTCGTCCACCGCGCGACGGCGGCCGCGCAGCCGTACTCGATGTCGTCGGGGTGCGCGACGATGACCACACCGCGCTGCCAGTCCTCGGGGATCGCTTCTGTGCCGGCCGGTTCCATGTCCTTCAGGATGCCTGTTCCGCCGCCGACTCGCGTGCCACGGCGCGCAGGTCCGCCACCCACACCAGCAGGCCGACGATCGCGAGGACCAGGCCGAGCAGGCACACCCCGGGCCAGCCAGCCGACGCCCACGCGAGCGATCCGAGCGCGGAGCCGGTGGCCGCGCCGATGAAGTACGTCGTCATGTAGACGGAGGTCACGCGGGCGCGGGCGTGCGGCGCGAGGGTGTAGATCACGCTCTGATTGCTCACGTGCACGCTCTGCAACGCCATGTCCGCGACGAGCATGGCGGCCAGAAATGCAGGCAGGCTGTGGCCGCCGAGCGCGAACAGCCCCCACGACGCACACAGCAGCACCGCCCCGGTCCCCGTGGTGGCCTGCACGAATCCGCGGTCGGCGAGGCGTCCGGCCGCATTCGCCATCAGAGCCCCGGCGACGCCGGCCAGGCCGACCAGTCCGATCGCGGCATCGTCGAAACCGAAGCTGTCCCCCGAGAGCAGGAACGCCATCGTCGCGAACACGACACCGACGGACGCGAACGCGACCCCGCCGAGCACGCTGCGGATCCGCAGGCGCGGCTCGTCCCGGATCAGTCGCCCCATCGAGACCAGAATCCCGCGGTAACCGAGGCCGAGATCCTCCCTGGAGGGAGGCAGCGCACGCCACAACGCGAGCGCGATCACCACCATCAGCACCGCCGACACCCGGTACACCGTCTGCCAGCCGCCGAGCCCGGACAGCAGCCCCGCGACGCTGCGAGCGAGGAGGATGCCGACGAGCAGACCGCTCATCACCGTGCCGACCGCGGTGGCGCGGCGCTCCGGCGCGGCGAGGGTGGCGGCGAACGGCACCAGCACCTGCGCGGCCACCGAGAAGAGCCCGGCGGCCGCGGTCCCGACCATCAGCCAGCCGATCGACGGCGCGAACCCGCTGACCGCCTGCCCGGCGGCCGCGAGCAGCATCAGGCCGACGCTGAGTGCGCGCCGGTCCAGCAGGTCGCCGAGCGGGACCAGGAACAGCAGGCCGATTCCGTAGGACACCTGCGCGACCGTGACGGTGACCGCCGCCGTCGACTGACTGACGCCCAGCGCATCCGCGATCGAGTCCAGCAGTGGCTGGTTGAAGTAGTTGCCGCCCGCACACAGGCCGGTCGCGACCGCCATGAGGAGCAACAGCGGCCGGGACAGTCCGGTCGAGACAGAGGTGGAGGTCGTGGTCACTCGCTCGATTCTTGGCCCGCACGAAGCATCTGTCTAACATCTGAATCAGATGCTGTTGATCGTGAAATGTGATGAGAGAGTGATTCGGTGGAGTTCCGCCAGCTCAGATACGCGCTCGCCGTGGCCGAGGAACGACACTTCACCCGCGCCGCGCAACGCCTTCACGTGGCCCAGTCCGCACTCAGCCACCAGGTCGCTGCCCTCGAATCCGAACTCGGCGCCCGCCTGTTCGACCGCACCAGCCGCCGGGTGACGCTCACGCCCGCCGGCGAGGACTTCGTGCTGCACGCCCGCGAGGTTCTCGCCGCGACCGAACGGTTGCGGGCCGGAGTGGCGAGCACCACCGACACCGTCGCGGGCGTACTTCGGATCGGCACGATCTCCACACTGACCCAACTGGACCTGCCCGCGCTGGTCCGCGAGTACCGCGACCGCCATCCGGGCGTGTCCGTCCAACTCGTCCCCGCGATGAGCGAAGCAATCGCCGCCCAGGTCGATTCGGGCGACCTCGACCTCGGCTTCATCGGCCTCTGGCACACCCGCCCGCAGGCGGGCCTCGACGCGGTCGCACTCGGCACCGAGCGACTGACCGCCGTCGTCCCGGACGAGCACCCGTGGTCCGGACGAGCCCGGATCACCCTGCTCGACCTCGCCACCGAACCGAGCATCGACTTCCCCGCCGGGACCGGAGCCCGCAGGCAGAGCGACGACGCGTTCACCGCAGCGGGACTGCCACGCCGAGTGGTCGCCGAGGCCGGCTCTGCGGACCTCGTCGCAGAGCTGACCCGCGCCGGCGTCGGGATCGGGATACTGCCCGAGTCCTATGCCCGCGGTTCCGGGCTGCGACTGCTCCCCATCGCCGATGCCCCGATCCGCACGGTCCACCTGGTCACCAACCCGCGCCTGCTGACACCGATCGCACGAGCGTTCGTCGATCTCGCCTGCCTGCATCTGACCGACCCCGAATCCTCGTGACGGCCCGGTCCTCGCGACGTCAGATCCTCGTGACGTCGCTCGAGTCCTTGTCCGAGAACGCCTTGACCAACAGGTAGACACCGAACACGACCGCGCTGACCGCGAGGATCCAGAACAGTCCCTTCACGAGCACCCCGACCAGCGCCAGGGCAACCCACACCAGCGCCACCACGCCGACAATCTTCCAGAACACGTCGGTCCTCCGTTCCATCCGGCGGAACACCACGACTTGGTGGTCCGTTGCCATCCAGCCTGACACGTCGCGAGCTACATATCACCAGCTCAACGGCAAGATCAGGGAAAGATCAGGGTGATCCCCCATGCCCTGCCCACCTCCCGGCGGGGTGGAGGGCGACCACCGTGTGAGCGGCCTGACATAAGCTCGACCGGTCCCCGTCCTGCAAGGAGCTCTGCACCGTCGTGTCCTCCCGAATCTCCGGCGCCTCCCCGCTGACCGCGCGCGACCTCGCCCAGGTCGCCGTCTTCGCGGCGCTGATCATCGCGCTCGGCCTGCCCGGCACCATCACCATCGGCACCTCGGGGGTTCCGATCACTCTGCAGAGCCTCGGCGTGATGGCCGCCGGCGCACTGCTCGGGGCGCGCAAGGGCACGCTCGCCGTGCTCACGGTCATCGCGGTCGGCCTGGCCCTGCCGGTCCTCGCCGGCGGCCGGACCTCACTGACCGCGCTGGCCAGCCCGACCGCGGGCTTCCTGATCGGCTGGATCCCGACCGCGGCGGTCATCGGCTGGCTGACGGTCAAGGCGCTGCCGCGCTACAACGTGATTCTCGGGACGCTGATCAACCTGCTCGGTGGCATCGTTGTGCTGTACGCGTTCGGCATCGCCGGAATGCTGCTACGCACCGATCTCACCTTCTGGGCGGCACTGTCCGCGAACGCCACCTTCCTTCCGGGCGACGCGGTCAAGGCCGTTGTTGCGGCTGTGGTCGCGGCCCAGGTGCACCGCGCGTATCCCGCGCTGCTCACCGATCGGCGAGTGTCCACGGCACCCGCGGTCGACCCGGCCTGACCTCGCACCCACGCACCCGATGAGCGAGATCCTTTTCCAGTCAGTCGCGCACCACTACGGGGAGCGCGCGGTGCTCGCGGGCGTCGACCTGACCCTGACGGAATCCCGGATCGGGGTCGTCGGCGCCAACGGCAGCGGCAAGTCGACGCTCGCACGGATGGTCAACGGGCTGGTCGTGCCCAGCGCCGGGAAGGTCACCGTCGACGGCCTGGACACCGCCAGGGACGGGCGCACGGTGCGCCGCAAGGTCGGGTTCGTGTTCACCGACCCGGACCACCAGATCATCATGCCGACCGTGGCCGAGGACATCGCGTTCTCCCTCAAGAAGTCGGGACTGTCGGCCGCCGAACGCGAGTCCCGTGTCACCGAGGTGCTGGACCGGTTCGGCCTGGCCGGTCACGCCGACCACCCCACCCACCTGCTGTCCGGCGGTCAGAAGCAGCTCCTTGCGCTCGCGGCGATCATGGTCACCGACCCCGAGGTGATCGTCGCGGACGAACCGACGACCCTGCTGGACCTGCGCAACACCCGGCTGGTCGCCGAGACGTTCGCGGCACTGCCGCAGCAGCTGATCGCGGTGACCCATCACCTCGACCTGCTCCACGACTTCGACCGGGTGATCGTCGTCGACTCGGGTGGTGTCGCCGCCGACGGCTCCCCCGCCGAGGCGATCGGCTTCTACCGGCGGCTCGTCGGATGACGACGCTCGGCCTGTACCGGCCCGGCCACTCGGTTCTGCACCGGCTGCCGGCCGGGGCGAAACTGGCCGGGCTGATGCTGGTCCTCATCGCGCTCGCGGTGACGGTCCGGGCGCCGTGGCATCTCGTCCCGGCCGCGGCCGTCGTCGTCTCGGGGTACGCCATCGCCCGGATCCCGCCGCGCGTCGCGCTCGCCCAGCTGCGTCCGGTGCTCTGGATGCTCGCGTTCATCGCGGCATTCCAGGTGGTGTTCACCGGGTGGCGCCGGGCGCTCGTGGTGTGCGGGGTACTGCTGCTGTCGGTCGCGGTCGCGGCGCTCGTGTCGCTGACCACGCGAGTCCTGGACATGCTCGACGCCCTGCACCGGGTCCTGGGCCCGCTGCGCCGATTCGGCGTCAATCCCGACCGGGTCGGTCTCGTGCTGGCAATGACGATCCGCTGCATCCCCCTGCTCGCCGGCCTGGTGGCCGAGGTGACCGAGGCACGCCGGGCCCGAGGGCTCGGCTTCTCGCTGCGCGCGCTCGCGGTGCCCGTCGTGATCGGTGCGTTGCGGACCGCGGACGCGATGGGCGAAGCCCTCGCCGCCCGCGGCGTCGACGACTGACGCGACCCGACCCTGACCCCGACCCCGCGAGTACCGGCGGCGCGGGCAGGGACGGAGCCGGAGAGCGTCCCGTGCCGTCACCAGGTCCACGACACGCGAGAGCCCGCCCCGGAAGGTTCCGGGGCGGGCTCTCGCGGCGACGGTGAGTGGCTACTGCGCGGCCGGGCCTGCGGCATCCGGCTTGGCGGCAGGCGTCTTCGGCGCGACGGCAGGGGTCGCGGTGCCTGCAGCGGGGGTGGCGGCACCGCCGGCGGGCAGCGCGTCGCCCTTCATCGAGGCACGGATCTGCTCGAGGCGGCTGTGGCCGGCCATCTGGACGCTGGCCTGCTGAACCTCCATCATCCGGCCCTGAACGGAGTTCTGGGCCAGCTCGGCCGAGCCGAGGGCATCCGCGTAGCGACGTTCGATCTTGTCGCGCACGGCGTCCAGGCTCGGCGTGTTGCCGGGCGCGGACAGCGTGGCGTCCATGGACCGCAGCGAATCGCTGACCTTCTCCTGCATCTTCGCCTGCTCGAGCTGGCTGAGCAGCTTGGTGCGCTCGGCGACCTTGGCCTGCAGCGCCATCGCGTTCTGCTCGACGGCCTTCTTGGCCTGCGCAGCCGCCTGCAGCGACTGGTCGTGCAGCGCCTTGAGGTCCTCGACGGACTGCTCGGCGGTGACCAGCTGCGCGGCGAACGCTTCGGCCGCGTTGGTGTACTGGATGGCCTTCTCCGTGTCGCCCGCGGTCTGAGCCTGGTCGGCGAGGGTCACGGCCTGGCGAGCGTTGGCGTTGAGCTTCTCGACCTCGTCGAGCTGGCGGCTGAGCTTCATCTCCAGCTGACGCTGGTTGCCGATGACGGACGCGGCCTGCTGCGAGAGCGCCTGGTGCTGACGCTGCGCGTCCTCGATTGCCTGCTGAATCTGAACCTTCGGGTCCGCCTTCTCGTCGATCTTCGAGTTGAAGAGCGCCATCAGGTACTTCCAGGCCTTGACGAACGGGTTTGCCATTGGTTTGATCCTGCCTCCATCTGATGCCGCGTCATCCGCGACCCGGTGCGCGACCGTCGCCCACCGGACTAGCGCCACTGCCCTCACCTGGTGCTCGAGCGAGCCACCACGCGCGTGAATCCGGTGGCTCGATGTCGAATCTACAGCGATCCGCGGCCATCGCACGCCATCCGCGCCGTACCGGAACCGACAGACCGAAACCGGACGGATCGGACGACGTGCACGCCCTCCGCGGTCAGCCCACGGCCGACGCCGTTTCCTCGCTCAGGCCGCGGCCAAGGCCGTGGCCGACGGCGCCGGAATCACCATTCGGGTGTCCTCGTCGATGCGCGGGGCTGCAGACGGCACCGCCTCTCGAACCGCCGGGGACTGTTCCACCTCGGGCGAGGCGGTCCGTGTGCGATCCATCACGGCGTCCGACAGTGTCTCGCTCACTTCGTGGAGCACCTCTGCCAGCGGAACGTCGAGCGCGTCACAGATGGCCGCGAGCAGCTCGCTCGACGCCTCCTTGCGGCCCCGTTCCACCTCGGAGAGGTAACCCAGGCTGACCCGCGCCGAGCTTGACACCTCGCGCAGGGTGCGGCTCTGGGCCACCCTCGTGCGCCGAAGACTGTCCCCGAGCGCTTCTCGCAACAACACGGTCATCTGGCACCTCCTTCGTCTGCACCCGACGGTTGATACGACGAGTCCTGTTGATTCAACGTGTCGTCGTGTCGAGTTGGTTCCCGACCCTATCCCGCCGACCCCGAGCGCACGCGACCGAGGACGTCGGACAGGGCCTCGATCACCGCCCCGCGCCGGATATCCCAGCGATTTCCCGGCAACGTCAGTTGCCGAACCCGGACCCCGTCCGGGCCCGCGACGCCGACGAACACCGTCCCGACCGGCTTGCCGTCCTGCGGATCCGGTCCCGCCACCCCGGTCAGCCCCACACCCCAGTCGGCGCCGCACCGGGCCGCGGCACCCGTGGCCAGTTCGGCGGCCGTGCTCGCGGCGACGGGGCCGTCCGACGCGAGCGTCGCCGGGGACACGCCGGCCAGGTCCGCCTTGAGTTCGGTGGCATACACGATCAAGCCCCCACGCAGCACGACGCTGGCACCGGGTACCCCGGCGATGGTCGCGGCGAGCAGTCCGGCGGTGAGCGATTCGGCGGTGGCGACCGTCTGCCGTCGACCGGTCAGCTCCGCCACCAGTGCCGGGGCGTCGGTGCCCGTGGTCAGCGGATCGGTCACTGCGCGGGATGGTGCGAGTGCACCCCTGCGCGCAACCGAATCGACTGCACGACGTAGTCGAGTCCGGTGACGACGGTCAGGGCCACCGCCAATCCCATCACGACGGCCGCGGCGCTCGCCCAGGCACCGGACAGCGGGAGCAGGTACATCCCGATCGCCAGGGCCTGTACCAGAGTCTTGAGCTTGCCGCCTCGGCTGGCGGGGATCACACCGTGCCGCAGCACCGCGAATCGGAGAACGGTGATGCCGATCTCTCTCGCGGCGATGATCCCAGTTACCCACCAGCTCAGATCGCCGAGTATCGAAAGGCCGACGAGGGCCGCACCGATCAGCGCCTTGTCCGCGATCGGGTCGGCGAGCTTGCCGAAATCGGTCACCAGGCCGTACTTGCGGGCCAGCTGACCGTCGATCCGGTCGGTGATCGCCGCGACCGCGAACACGACCGTCGCCGCGATCCGCCACGCGGTCTCGTGCCCGTCGCCGACGAACAACACCACCAGAAACACCGGAACGAGCACGATACGCAGCACCGTCAGCACATTCGCGATGTTCAGCAGCGGCACCGGGCGACCGGCGACGGTCTCGGGGAGGTCAGTCGACGGCATCGAAGCGCCGTTCGACTCCCATTGCTGCGCGGTCATCTCCCCACCCCCCGAGGGTCGCGTCGAAGGCGCATGCCCGAGGCGTCATCGAGGCGGGCGGAGGCAAGGCGGGACGGCACATGGCTCAGAATATCGTTTCATGCCCCGACTACTGTGCACCCCATGACTTCAGGCCCCAGCAAATTCGTACCGGGCACGCCGGCGGTACGTCGCGCGCGCACTTCCGACATCCCGGACATCAAGCGCCTGATCGACGTCTACGCCGGCCGCATCCTGCTGGAGAAGAACCTCGTGACGCTGTACGAGGCGGTCCAGGAGTTCTGGGTCGCCGAGCTCGACGGTGAGATCGTGGGTTGCGGCGCGCTGCACGTGCTGTGGGCCGACCTGGGCGAGATCCGCACGGTGGCAGTGGATCCGAAGGTCAAGGGCCGCGGTGTCGGCCACCTGGTCGTCGCCCGTCTGGTCGAGATGGCGCGCGAACTGGAACTCGAGCGGGTCTTCGTCCTCACGTTCGAGGTCTCCTTCTTCGGCCGGCACGGGTTCGTCGAGATCGAGGGCACGCCCGTCACAGCCGAGGTGTACGCCGAGATGTGCCGGTCCTACGACACCGGTGTCGCCGAGTTCCTCGACCTGAGCTATGTCAAACCGAACACACTCGGCAACACCCGCATGTTGCTGACCCTCTGATTTCCGTCCCACCGCGCCGTTCACCCCCCGGAGAGAAAGCGAGCCCTTCGTGCCCGTCATCGCCGTCGAATACACCTACAGTGCTTCCACTGCCGCAGCGCGGGACGCACTCCGTCCCGATCATCGGGGCTGGCTGGCCGGTCTGGTGGAGTCGGGCACGGTCCTGAGCACCGGGCCCTACGCCGACGGTAGCGGCGCGTTGATCCTCGTGTCCGCCGCCGACGTGGAAGCCGCCCGCACCCTGTTCGAGAACGACCCGTTCGGCCGGGCCGGTCTCGTCGAGGCCGCCCGGTTCACCGAGTGGACCCCCGTGATGGGCGCATTCACCGCCAGGTGACTCTTCGGTAGCAAAGTTGGAACGGTCCGCGTATTTCTCGACGCCGAAGCGTCTGACGGAATACTCTCAGCACACCCGCGTTCGGCCGGAAATTCCGTACCGATCGTTCTGTGTTTGCAGACCGCGGTATCCGACGGAGCCGGGCGGGGTGGAGATGTCCCGGGCGTTCTCGTGTCGGTCGTAGTAGGAAGCGAGTCCCGATGCCATACATCGCCGTCGAGTACGTCTACCGCGACGGCTCGGTACCCGACCGTGACAAACACCGCCCCGCCCACCTCGTATGGCTGGCCGAGCTGGTCAAACAGGGTCACGTCCTCACGGCCGGGCCCTACCTGGACGACAGCGGCGCTCTGCTGCTGCTGGAGGTCCCGGATGTGAAGGCGGCCGAGAAACTGCTCTCCGACGACCCGTTCACCCACGCCGGCATCGTCATCGACGCGCGCTACACCGAGTGGAAGCCCGTCATGGGGACCTTCACCCCACCGGTGTAGCGCGCCGCCGAAGGGCGTCGAGCGATCAGGCGGAGGCCTTCTCGGCCTGGTCGCCACGGGTCTTGAGCAGGCTGGCCACGGTGGTGACGATCAGAACACCGACGATGAAGATCAGTGAGAACGCGATGCTGACCTCGGGCACGCTGACGTGCTCGCCACCGTTGATGAACGGCAAGGTGTTCTCGTGCAGCGCGTGCAGCACCAGCTTCACACCGATGAACGCGAGAATGATCGACAGGCCGTAGGACAGGTACACCAGCCGTTCGAGCAGGCCGCCGATGAGGAAGAACAGCTGCCGCAGGCCCATCAGCGCGAATGCGTTGGCGGTGAAGACGATGTACGGCTCCTTGGTGAGTCCGTAGATGGCCGGGATCGAGTCGAGCGCGAACAGGATGTCCGTGAAGCCGATGGCGACCAGGGCGAGCAGGAGCGGAGTGACGAATCGCTTGCCGTCGATCTTGGTGACCAGCTTGTCGCCGTCGTACTCCTCGGTGGTCGGCACGACCTTCCGCACCAGCCCGACGATCCGATTCTCCCGCTCCTCCTCGGCCTCGGCCTCGTTCCCGTGGTCCTTGACCAGCTTGATCGCGGTGTACACGAGGAAGAAGCCGAACAGGTAGAAGACCCAGCTGTAGGCGTTGATCGCCGCGGCGCCGACCGCGATGAAGGCGCCGCGCAGGACCAGGGCCATCACGATGCCCCACAACAGCACCTTCTGCTGGTACTCACGGGGCACCGCGAAGCTCGACATGATGATCACGAAGACGAACAGGTTGTCCACCGAGAGCGCCTTCTCGGTGATGTACCCGGCGAAGTACTCGCCGCCTGCGCCGGTTCCCCACTGCCACATGACGAACAGCCCGAACAGGATCGCGATGCCGATGTAGATGGCCGACCAGAAGCCGGATTCACGCAGGGTGGGTGCGTGCGGTGTCCGCACATGGGCGAAGAAGTCGAAGACGAACAGGCCCAGAATCACCAAGCAGGTGATGATCCAGACCAGTGGTGTGATGTGCACGCGCAAACCTCCGGGGTCGGTGAAGACACCGGAGGTCTCTCCCGCCGTCCGTTACCCGGTGGACACGCGCCGCGCGCCGCCGGAACGTCCGACCGACAACCCCGGAGCGGCGACGGCGCCGTTCGTGTTGACGAGGTTGCCACGGATCACGGGGATACTCCCCTCCAAAGCCTCCCCATTCAATCACAACGACCATGCCTCACCACCAACGACCAGGTCAGTCGTCGGATGGGGATTCGTCCGGGTCCCCACCCCGGATCGACCACAGCAGCCCGTCCAGCTCGTCCGGCTTGATCAGCACCTCGCGCGCCTTCGATCCCTCGCTGGGGCCGACGACGCCGCGGGTCTCCATCAGGTCCATCAGTCGTCCGGCCTTCGCGAACCCGACGCGCAGCTTTCGCTGCAGCATCGAGGTGGACCCGAACTGACTGGTGACCACCAGTTCGACGGCCTGGAGCAGGACGTCCATGTCGTCGCCGATGTCGGGGTCGACGTCCTTCTTCTCCGCGGCCTTGGCCGTGGTGACGCCCTCGGTGTACTCGGGTTCGGCCTGGTTCTTGGTGAAGTCGACGACGGCCGCGATCTCCTCGTCGGTGATGAACGCGCCCTGCATACGGGTCGGCTTGCCCGCACCCATCGGCAGGAACAGCCCGTCACCCATGCCGATCAGCTTCTCGGCGCCCGGCTGATCGAGGATGACCCGAGAGTCGGTCAGCGAGGAGGTCGCGAACGCGAGCCGGGACGGCACGTTCGTCTTGATCAGACCGGTGACGACGTCGACCGACGGGCGCTGGGTGGCCAGCACCAGGTGGATGCCGGCGGCGCGGGCCTTCTGGGTGATCCGGACGATCGCCTCCTCGACGTCGCGCGGCGCGGTCATCATCAGGTCGGCGAGCTCGTCGACGATCGCGAGGATGTACGGGTACGGCCGGTACACCCGCTCACTGCCCAGCGGCGCGGTGATCTCCCCGGACCTGACCTTCTTGTTGAAGTCGTCGATGTGCCGGACCTTGTTGGCCTGCATGTCCTGGTACCGCTGTTCCATCTCCTCGACGAGCCAGGCAAGCGCGGCGGCCGCCTTCTTCGGCTGGGTGATGATGGGAGTGATCAGGTGCGGGATGCCCTCGTAGGGCGTCAACTCGACCATCTTCGGGTCGATTAGGATCATCCGGACCTCGTCCGGCGTCGCCCGCTGCAACAGCGACACCAGCATCGAGTTGACGAAGCTGGACTTACCGGAGCCGGTGGAGCCGGCGACCAGCAGGTGCGGCATCTTCGCGAGGTTTGCGCTGACGAAGTCGCCCTCGATGTCCTTGCCGAGGCCGATGACCAGCGGGTGATGATCCTTGCGGGTGCTCGGCGCGGCGAGCACGTCGGCGAGTCGGACCATCTCCCGATCGGTGTTGGGCACCTCGATACCGACCGCGGACTTGCCGGGGATCGGTGCCAGCAGCCGCACATTGTCGGTGGCGACGGCGTACGCGATGTTCCGGGCGAGCGCGGTGATCTTCTCGACCTTCACGCCGGGGCCGAGTTCGACCTCGTAGCGGGTGACGGTCGGGCCTCTGGTGTAGCCGGTGACCGCGGCGTCGATCTTGAACTGCTCGAGCACCTCGGTGATGGCGTCGATCATCGCCTGGTTCGCGGAACTGCCGGTCTTCGGCGGATCGCCCTCGATCAGCAGGTTCGCCGGAGGCAGGGTGTAGTCGCCCTCGATCACCCGTTCCGGGATCAGCATCTCCGGTTCGTCGTCGGGCTTCGGCGCCGGCGGTGCGGGCTTGACCTGCGGCTTCGCCTTCGGCTTGGGTTTGGGTTTGGGCGGGGCCGGGGCCGCCGTCGCGGCGGCCTCGAGGTCCGGATCGCGGACGAGCACTTCCGTCGGCGCGTATCCCTCGTCGAGCGGGTAGTTCGTGGCCGGATCGGTGGCGACCGGATGGTCGTCGAAGCGGGCGTACCCGGACGCGCTGACCCCGGCGGGCCGGCCGCTGTCCCCACCGGCGGGCCGGCCGTCGTCGACCGGGTAGCCGTCCGCGTCGAACAGGGACGGGTCGTAGTCGGCCTCGTTGCGGCGGCGCGTGGGGCGCAGGTTGCGCAGCCCCTTGAGGTAGTCGGGTTCGTGGTCGCCGTACTCCGACACGGCCTCGTCGTCGTAGGCGTCCCCTTCGCCGTCGTACGGTTCGTAATCGTCGTCGTGCCGTGACGCGCCGACCAGTGAGCGCAGCCGACCGGGCACCTCGCGGACGGTGGTCCCGGTCAGCAGCAGCACACCGAAACCCATCGCGAGCAGCAGCAACGGCACCGACAGCCAGAAAGTCACTCCGTCGGTGAGCGGCCCGCCCGCGATGTAACCGATCATGCCGGCGCCGTTTGCCCGACCGTCTGCGTCGCGGGGTTCGCCGCTGATCACGTGGTACACGCCGAGCGCGGGTACCGCGATGAGCAGGGAGCCGAGCACCAGGCGTGGGCGGATTTCCGGATTCGGCTCGGTCCGCATCAGGATCACCGCGACCACGACACCGATCACCGGCAGCATCGCGGCGCCGCCGCCGAACAGCGCGCGGATCCCGGTCTCGATCCAGCCCCCGACGGGTCCGCCGGCCGAGAACCACATCGCGGCGGCGATCACGGCACTGACCGCGATCAGGCCGAGCGCGATCCCGTCGCGGCGGTGCCCGTGCTCGATGTCCGCGGCACGGCCCACGGTTCGGGTGGTGGCCCCGACTCCGCGGGCCATCAGCGTCCAGCCGCGACCGAGACCGGCGCCGACGGTCTGCAACGCGCCGCCGGACTTGCGGGCGGCGGGACGACGGTTCGCGGGCCGGGGTGCGGTGGCCTTGCGCGGGGTGCTGACTGTCTTGGTGGTTCGACTGCGCGGCTTGGCGCCCCCGCTCTTCGACGCCCCACCCTTCGCGGCCCCGCCCTTCGAGCCCGGGGAGGACGAGCCACCGGACGACCCACCGCGCGCGGTCGACCGCGGGGTGCTCGTGGTGGATCGGGTTCCGGACTTACCAGCCATGATGGTCAGGCTAGTCGCTTCGGCCCCATCGGGACCATCCGCAACACCCGCAACAGGGGTGTCAGACGCCCCGCGGCATCGCCCGGACCGCAGCGACCGCCTGGTCCGGGCCGTCGAACGCGACTCGGACCGCGTCCCGCCCGAACGCGTACAGCGCCAGCTCGGCGGGAGTGCCGGTCAGGGTCACCTCGTCCGCGCCGGCGGCCTTCCGCGGGACCACGCGGCGCCCCTGCCCGGCGTCGATGACGACGGTGCAGGGCGCCTTTCGGAACGCCATCCTGCCCATCCGCCTCGCGAGCGCCCACAGTGCGGCGTCCCAGTCCGCCCCCAGGTCACGAGGCTCCCAGTTGCCGCCGGCCCGCCGGACGTCCTCGTGGTGCACGAACATCTCCCCCAGGTTCGCCTGGGCGTCGACGAGCCACAACGGCGACCAGACCGGTGGACCCGTGCGCACCAGCTCGAGCAGCTCGGGGTACGGGCGCCGCGCGAGTTCGGCCTGCACCTTCGCGGTGTATCCGGCCAGGGGCGCGATCATGATCCCGGGGGACGCGTCGAGGCGCCGTTCCCGGAGCACCAGATGCGCGGCGAGGTCGCGGGTGGTCCAGTCCCCGCACAGGGTCGGGGCGTCGGGTCCGACCGCGGTCATCGTCTCCACCAGGGCGTGGCGTTCGTCACGGGCGAGGCTCATGCCGCGCACGCTACCGCTCCCCGCGCGTCGGCGAGGAAGTCGGCGCCGATAGCGTGCCGAGAATGTCCGCCGCCGAAATGATCGTCATCGCGCTGGCCGGGTTCTGTGCCGGCGGCATCAATGCGATCGTCGGATCCGGGACGCTGGTCACCTTCCCGACGCTCGTGGCGTTCGGCTATCCCCCGGTGGTCGCAACGATGTCGAACGCGGTCGGACTCGTGGCGGGCGGTGTCTCCGGAACCTGGGGCTACCGGCGGGAACTGGGCGGCCAGTGGGATCGGCTGCGCTGGCAGATCCCGGCCTCGCTGCTCGGTGCACTGCTCGGTTCGTGGTTGCTGCTGCGACTGCCGGACGAGGCGTTCGTGACGATCGTGCCGATCCTGCTGATCGGGGCGCTGATCCTGGTGGTGACGGGGCCGCGGATCCAGGCGTGGGCGCGTTCCCGGGCGGAGGCGGCGGGCCGCACCGCCGACCACGTGGGCACCGGCCGAATGATCGCGCTCACCGCGGGCACGTTCGCGGTCGGCGTGTACGGCGGCTACTTCACCGCGGCGCAGGGCATCCTGCTGATCGGGGTGATGGGTGCGCTGCTGCCCGAGTCGATGCAGCGGATGAACGCGGCGAAGAACCTGCTGGCGCTGCTGGTGAATGTCGTCGCGGCGACCACGTACACGCTGGTCGCGTTCGACCGGATCGACTGGGCCGCGGCCGGCCTCATCGCGGCGGGATCGCTGGTCGGCGGGTCCGTCGGCGCCCGCTACGGCCGACGGCTGTCCCCCAACGCACTGCGTGCCGCGATCGTGACGCTCGGCCTGATCGGACTGTGGCGGCTGCTCGCCTGACGGCGCCGGTCACGCGAAACACGTTCGGCCCCCGGCGAAACCGGGGGCCGAACGCGGTGAAGGCTCCTACACGCCGATGACGGTCGGAACGATCATCGGACGACGCCGGTACTTGTCTGCGACCCAGCGGCCGACGACCCGGCGCACGGCCTGCGCGATCCGGTGGGTGTCGGTGATGCCCTCCCCCGCGAGGCGGGCCAGTTCGGATTCGACGAGTACCGCCGCCTCCTTGAGTGCGGCCGGGTCGTCGGAGAATCCGCGACCGGACACCTGCGGGGTGCTCACGGCCTTGCCGGTGTGCTCGTCGACGGCGAGGGAGATCGAGATGAAGCCGCCCTCGCCGAGGATCAGCCGGTCCGACAGCGTGGAGTCGCCGACATCGCCGACCGAGTTGCCGTCGACGTACACGTGCCCGACCGGGACGCGACCGACGATCTCGGCGAGCCCGTCGACCATGTCGACGACGACGCCGTCCTCGGCGAGCACGATCCGGTCCTCCGGCACGCCGGTCGCAGCGGCCAGGGCGGCGTTGGCGCGCAGGTGCCGCCACTCGCCGTGCACCGGCATGGCGTTGGTCGGCCGGACCGCGTTGTACAGGTACAGCAGCTCGCCTGCGGACGCGTGCCCGGAGACGTGGACCTTGGCGTTCTGCTGGGTGACGACGGTCGCGCCGCGCTTGGCGAGCCCGTTGACGACCGCGAACACCGAGTTCTCGTTGCCCGGAATGAGCGACGACGCCAGCACCACGAGGTCGTTGGCGCGGATGTTGATCTGCCGGTGCTCGCCGCGCGCCATCCGCGACAGCGCGGACAGCGGTTCGCCCTGCGAGCCGGTGGAGATCAGGACGAGCCGGTCGTCGGGCAGGTTGGCGGCGGTGTCGATGTCGACGACCACGCCGTCCGGCACCGACAGGTAGCCGAGATCCTGCGCGATCTGCATGTTGCGGACCATCGAGCGTCCGACGAACGCGATCCGGCGGTTGTAGCGGACCGCAACGTCGACGACCTGCTGGATCCGGTGCACGTGGCTCGCGAACGAGGCGACGATGACCCGCTGCTTGGCCTTGCCGATGACTCCGTCGAGGACCCCACCGATCTCACGTTCGGGGGTGACGAATCCGGGCACCTCGGCGTTGGTCGAGTCCACCAGGAACAGGTCGACGCCCTCGTCCCCGAGCCGGGAGAACCCGGCGAGGTCGGTGAGCCTGCCGTCGAGCGGCAGCTGGTCGAGCTTGATGTCACCGGTGTGCAGCGCGACGCCGGCGGAGGTCTTGATCGCGACCGCGATCGCGTCGGGGATCGAGTGGTTGACGGCGAAGTACTCGCACTCGAACGGCCCGTGCGTGGTCATCTGACCCTCGACGACCTCGACGAGGTTCGGCCGCTGGCGGTGTTCGCGGCACTTCGCCGCGACCAAGGCGAGGGTGAACTTGGAGCCGATCACCGGCACGTCCGGCCGCAGGCGGAGCAGGAACGGCACCGCACCGATGTGGTCCTCGTGACCGTGGGTGAGGACGACGGCCTCGACGTCGTCCATCCGGTCCTCGATGTGCGCGAAGTCCGGCAGGATCAGGTCGACGCCCGGCTGCTGGTCCTCCGGGAACAGCACACCGCAGTCCACGATGAGCAGCTTGCCCTGGTGCTCGAAGACGGTCATGTTGCGACCGATCTCGCCGATACCGCCGAGCGCGACGACCCGGAGCCCGTTGTGGGGCGCCTTGGGGGGCAGGCCGAGCCGTTCGGTCGGGTCGACACCGACGATGCCGTCGGGGCGGCCCTTCGGCTGCCGCGGCGCCTTGCCACCACCCTGCGACCGGCGCCGGCGCGGGGCCTTTTCCTGGGCCGCCTTCTCCTGGCCCGCCTTCTCCTGGCCCGCCTTCTCCCGGGGCGCGGCCTCGGCCTTGGCCGGCGCGGTCTTCTTCGCCGCGGCCTTCTTCGCCTTCGCGGGCGCGGCCTTCTCGGCCGCCGCGGGGGCTTCCGTCTCCGGAGCGGCGCTCACGGGCTGTGTTTCGGGCGCGACGGGCGGAGTGCTCGGCGGACCGGCCTGACGACGTGCGCTGCGACGGCGCACCGGGCGGGTCACGACAGCGCCCCAGCGGCACGGAGGTCGGCGGCCAGCACCTCGACCTGATCGGGTGTCGGCGGCACCTGCGGCAGGCGCGGATCACCGACCTCGATGCCCTGCAGGCGCAGGCCCGCCTTCGAGGCGCTGACGCCACCGAGTCGGCCGACCGACCGGATAACGGGGAGCAGGCCGGCGTTGATCTCGCGGGCTCGCACGATGTCACCCGCCTGGTACGCGGCGAGCAGCTCGCGCAGCCGTCCGGGCACGAGATGCCCGATGACGCTGACGAATCCGACGGCACCGACCGACAACCACGGCAGGTTGAGCGGGTCGTCGCCCGAGTAGAACTCGAGGTCGGTGTTGGCGATCAGTTCGGCCCCGGCGGCGAGATCACCCTTGGCGTCCTTGACCGCCTTGATCCGGGGATGCTCGGCGAGCCGGTAGATCGTCTCGGTGGCGATCGGCACCACCGAGCGCGGCGGAATGTCGTAGAGCATCACCGGCAGATCGGTGGCGTCGGCGACGGCGGTGAAGTGGGCGAGCAACCCGGACTGCGGCGGCTTCGAGTAGTAGGGGGTGACGACGAGCAGGCCGTGCGCGCCGGCCTTCGCGGCGTCGCGGGCGAGTTCGACACTGTGCGCGGTGTCGTTGCTGCCCGCGCCGGCGACGATCTTCGCGCGGTGGCCCACGGCGTCGATCACCGCGCGCATCAGTTCGAGCTTCTCGGACTCGGTGGTGGTCGGCGATTCGCCGGTGGTGCCCGCGAGAACCAGGCCGTCGCATCCGCCGTCGACGAGATGGGTGGCCAGCCGCACACCCGCATCCACGTCCAGCTTCCCGTCGGCTGTGAACGGGGTCACCATCGCGGTCAGGACGGTGCCGAACGGGCGCTCGACTGGTGCGGATTCAGCATGGGTCATGGTTGTCAAGGTTACCCGGTGACGCCGCCCACTCCGCACACCGTGCGGACCCG
This sequence comes from Rhodococcus sp. NPDC003348, assembly GCF_053589375.1. Taxonomy (NCBI): domain Bacteria; kingdom Bacillati; phylum Actinomycetota; class Actinomycetes; order Mycobacteriales; family Nocardiaceae; genus Rhodococcus; species Rhodococcus sp. NPDC003348. The sequence continues at coordinate 22,736 of NZ_JBSFRT010000016.1, read as the reverse complement.
ACCCGCGGCACCCCGTCAGGCGCCGGTGCCGAACTCGCCGACCGCCACCTCGGTGCCGTCGGAAAGTTCCGCAATACCGAAGTCGCCGAACACGTTTGGTGCCACCGCAGACAGCTGACGCAGGCACTCGACCGCGACCTTCCGGATCTCGACGTCCGCGTGCTCGGTGGCACGCATCGCGATGAAGTGCCGCCACGCCCGGTAGTTGCCGGTCACCACCAGCCGGGTCTCGGTGGCATTGGGCAGCACCGAGCGGGCCGCCTGCCGGGCCTGCCGTCCGCGCAGTGAGCCGTTGGGCACGTGCGCGAGTTTGCCGTCGAGCGCCTCGAGGAGTTCACCGTAGGCGGCGCGACTGGCCTCTGTCGCGGCCTCGAACAGGGCCTCGAGTTCGGGATCGCCTGCGATGGCGGGCGGCACGACGACCTTGGCGTCCCGCTCGGACACCGACCGCTGCGACAGCTGGGAGTAGGACAGGTGCCGGTGCCGGATCAGTTCGTGGGTGCAGGACCGCGAGATGCCGGTGATGTAGAAGCTGACGCTGCCGTGTTCGAGGACCGACTCGTGCCCGACCTCGAGCAGGTGCCGCAGGTAGCCGGCGTTGGTGGCGGTCCGCGGGTTGGGCTTGTTCCAGCTCTGGTAACAGGCGCGCCCGGCGAACTCGACGAGGGCCTCGCCGCCGTCCGCGTCCGTCTCCCACGGCACGTCGTCGGGCGCGAAGAACTCCGTCTTCGCGATGAGCTGCACCTTCAGGGACACCGCTTGCCGCACTGCACTCCCACCTTCCGCAGACCCGTCTGCCACCTGCACGATAGGCGGTCCCGGGCCACTCCCTTGTCCCGCACCCGGCTCGCGGACGGCACCCGCCATGACGGACGCCGGGGCCGGCCCGGCGATCCGACAGTGCGGAGGCCCGGCGTGCCTACGACCCGAGGTACAACCCGAGCTGGCGGAGGGGTTCGAGAATCCGAACCAGGAGGGTTCCGTCGAGCGCGGTTGTGATGTCACCGTTCTGCATGTGCAGTCTCCTCGCCTGTTGTGTCCCGCCCTGATCGAGCGGCGGACGAAGTATGCACATGCACTCCGGGCCTCGACCGGGCTTCCGATGACAATTTCCGGAACGCGGGCGGCACGCAAGCCCGAGCGGAACTGCGCGCGACCGGCGAGTCGTTCACCCGATGAATGCCCAAATCCCACGTTCCGGTGGCTCAGCGGGTGTAGACATCGGAACGAGCGTCCAACCGATCTCGCCACAGAGGAGCCCGCGTGACCACCAGTCGTCTGCTTCGCGTCACCGCCACCTTCGCCGCAGCCACCGCCCTGTTCGTCGGCGGCGGCTCGTCGGCGGCGATCGCCGCACCGGTTTCCATCGCCGACCATGTCGACTTCGACCGCTCGCTGCACCTCGACGGCGCGAAGAACGCCCGCGACGTCGGCGGCTACACGACGACGGACGGCAAGACCGTCAAGACCGGCCTCGTCTACCGCACCGACGCCCTGAGCAGCCTGAGCGCGGCGGACCTGATGAAGCTGCAGTCCCTGAACGTGAAGGTGGTCGACGACCTGCGCACGGTCTACGAGCGGACCATCCAGCCGGACAAGGTACCGGCCGGCGCGACCGCGAACTGGTACGACGTGCTCGGCGGTTCGCCGATCACCACACTGGTGGACCTGAAGTCGGCGTATGTCGCGTTCATCGACGGACCCGTCGCGAACGAGGCGTTCGGTGCGGTGCTGCGCGACATTCGCGACACCGACGGCGCGGTGCTCTACCACTGCAGTGCGGGCAAGGACCGGACCGGATGGACCACGGCGGTGCTGCTGACCATCCTCGGCGTCGACCGGGCGACCGTGAACGAGGACTTCATGCTGTCGAACGTCTACCGCGGCACGGACGGCACCGGCAGCACGGGGTCGATCGACGGCGTGCAGCAGAGCTGGCTGGACACCTCGTTCGCGACCGCGGAGGAGCGCTACGGCAGCTTCGACGCCTATGTGCGCCAGGGACTCGGTCTGACGGATGCCGATATCGCCGCGCTGAAGGCGAAACTCCTCTCTTGACGTCACCATGGCGCCACATTTGCCGCCGAATTTCCTTGACTGACGTCAGTCATGACGTCAGGATGATGTCATGGAGCTGTCGAACTACACCCAGACCCTGCGTCGCGATCTGACCGCAGCCGCGGCCCTCGGCGACGAGAACACCCGACGCATCGCGGAGGCCCTCGCCGACGCCGCGGAGAACTCGGCCCGCCTCATGCTGATCAGCGCGCTGTCCGACCTCGCCACCGAGGTCTCGACCGCGCTCGGCGACCGTGCCGTGCACGTGCGCCTGACCGGCACCGAGGCGAGCGTCGAGGTCACCGGCGCCGAGCGGGCCACGGAGACCGACCGGGCCGCCGAGACCGACCGGGCCACGGAGTCGGGGCAGGCGCCCCGGACGGAGACCGGGACGCCGCCGCGGTCGTCGGACTTCGACGACCTCGGCGGCGACATCTCCCGGGTGACACTGCGACTGGTCGAGCAGGTGAAGGCGCGCGCCGAGGAGGCCGCCGCACAGAACGGGGTGTCACTGAACTCGTGGGTGGCGCAGGCCGTACAGGGGGCACTGAGCGATCAGATGCGCCGCAGCCGGGAGAACACGAGGTTCGGCCTGTAACTGACCCACCGGTAAGGTCGTGTCGCCCGGTGGTGATCTTCTCCGGTAGTGATCTACTGACGACTCAGGTTGTCACAGCAAGCGCGAAGGGGTGGGTCATGGCAGTGTCCGGGTCCAAGGAGTTCGAAGTCGATGCCGATCCGTCGACGGTGATGGCGGCGCTCGTCGCAGTCGAGCGGCTGCCCGAGTGGTCGTCGGCGCACAAGTCGGTGACCGTCGAGAGCACCCACCCCGACGGTCGGCCGAACCGGGTGCGGATGACCGTTTCGGTGGTCGGCATCACCGACGAGCAGGTCGTCGACTACACCTTCGAGGGCGACGAGAAGTTGGCGTGGACACTGGTGTCGGGCACCCAGCAGAAGCAGCAGGACGGCAGCTACGTCCTGACCTCGAACGGCAACGGCGGCACCCACGTTCAGTTCTCTCTGACCGTCGATCCGAGGATTCCGGTGCCCGGCTTCCTGGTGAAGAAGGCCCAGAAGATGGCGCTGGACACCGCCTCCAAGGGCCTGACCAAGTTCCTCGAGGGCTGACCCGGGCCGGGGACCGACGCCGCGGCGGTGAGCGCACCGAAGCAGACCACCGGGCCTGACACACGTCGGGCCCGGTGGTCGTGGCGCGACACCGCCGTCGTCGGTGCGATCGTCGCGCTGGGGATCGGCGCCGCATGGGCACTGCCCCACGACAGCACCGACTCGACGACACCGGAGTACGTCACCGAACCCGTCGCGTATCCGGTCGACATCCCGGGCTGCGACAAGGTGCTGCCCCCGCCGCCACCCGTGACCGCGGCGAGCTGGCGCATGTACGGCGCGTCGTACGGCTACGACGACCCGGACTTCACCTGGCTCACCGCGGCCAAGGCGACGGCGATGACCGAGGCACTCCTCGGCACCCTCCCGACGGACGTCGAGGTCCGGTTCGACGCACCATCTCGAATGTTGCTGTTCCAGCCGATCTTTCGGATCAACACCGACACCCTCCCCGACCACGTCGACCCCGACGACGTGACCGGCAAGAGCGACGCCAGGGGAATCGTGGTCCGGGGCGGCCACACCGGGACCCTGTACGCCACGGTCCGGACCTGGGACCGTCCGCCACCGCCGTGCGTGGCGGGTGAGCTGGACGAGCGGCGTCTCCTCCCCGACGGCACCGTCGTCGATGTCCGGGACACCTGGTCCGAGCTCCGCGGTGTGCGCACCCTGGCCGCCGTCGCGACGGCCTACCCGCCGGACGGCTCACGCGTCATCGTCACGGTCGACGACGAGGACGGCGACGCGCACAGCGGCGCCCTGCCCCTGACCGTCGACGAGCTGGCCTCGATCGCCGCCGACCCCGGATTGCGCACCACCACACCGGTTCCCGCCGGCACCGCCGCGGCGCGGATGGGCTGCGGCGCGGGACAGAATCGGCAGGGCCGTCCGCTGACCCGCGCCGACGTGGACCGGCTCGGCGTCGCGCTCGACACCGCCTGGGCCGCCCTCGGCCCGATGCCCTCGCCCCCGGACCGTCCCCTCAGATCGCTCGAGCTCACCGACTCCACCCGCACGTCGGTGTGCACGGAGGTGACGCTGCCTGGCACCACCGGCGACACGCGTCTCCGGGTCACCATCGCACCGGCACTGTCACCCGACACACCCCCGGCGGGCGACCTCCGCCCGGACGGCACCCGGGTGCACGTCACCGACGAGTACGGCACGACCTACGTGACCGTGGCCCGCCCGTCGGGCACCACGGTCACCTTCAGCGTCGAACTCCTCGGCGCCACCGCGACGGTCGACCAGCTGATCGCCCTGGCGACCGCGCCGGGCCTGGACCTCTAGCCGCCGGGCAGAATCGGATGTGCCCCTCGGGGCACTCACGATCCGATCGACCCCCGGAGGTATCCGAAATGAGCGAGCACGACACCGGCTACGACGCGGGACTGGAAGTGCGGCGTGCGGTGATGAGCGACGAGTTCGTCGACCGCGCCCTCGACCGCAGCCGGGGCACCGACTCGGAGGCCCTCCAGCATCACGTCACCGCCACGGTGTGGGGCGGGGTGTGGACCCGCCCCGGTCTGGAGCGGCGGGATCGCAGCCTGCTGAACATCGGGATGCTGATCGCGCTGCGGGCGCACGAGGAACTCGAGGGTCACGTGCGCGGCGCGCTGGCGAACGGCCTGACCCGCACTGAGATCACCGAGGCCGTGATCCATTCGTCCGGCTACTGCGGCGCCCCGGCGGCACTGTCGGCAATGAAGGTGGTGCAGCGGGTGCTCGACGCCGAGCTCGGACCGCTCTCCGACCAGGGCTGACGCCGGGCCGCGCTCACACCCGGGCCGCGAGCGCGGCGGCGAGGTCGCCCCGCTCCCCCACGACGACGTCGGACAGGCCGAGCCAGTCCGCCATCGCGCGCAGTTCGGCCGCGAGCGCGTCCGCGACCTCGCCCGGGTGGTTTCCGGGCTCGACGAACGCGCCGGGCACCCGCAGCGCGTCGGCGGCCCGGTCGGCCTTGAGGTCCACGCGCGCGACCAGCTCGCCGCCGTACAGGAACGGGAACACGTAGTACCCGTGGACCCGTTTGTGGGCGGGCGTGTAGATCTCGATCCGGTACCGGAACCCGAAGATCCGTTCGGTGCGTGGGCGGCAGAACACCAGCGGATCGAACGGGCTCAGCAGCGCGGTGCCGGTCGCGCGTCGCGGCGTGCGGGCGTCGGCGTGCCGGTAGCCGGGCGCGTCCCAGCCGCGCACGGAGACCGGGATCAGCGTGCCCTCGTCGACCAGGTCGGCGACCGCAGTGCGGCACTGTGCCGCCGAAAGCCGGTAGTAGTCCCGCAGATCGGCCTCGGTGCCGACCCCGAGCGCCGCCGCCGAGCGTCGGACCAGCTCGCGGACGGCGTCGGATTCCTCGACGCGGACGGCGAGGACCTCGGCGGGCAGCACCCGATCGGCGAGGTCGTAGTGCCGGGCGAACGCGACCCGGCGATCGACCGACAGGGCGCCGGCGGCGAAGAGCTGTTCGCAGACGACCTTGGTGTCGCTGCGACCCCACCACGTCCGGCCGCCCGCGGGCGGCGTGATCCGCAGGTGCCCTTCGACGTCCCCGGCCGTCGCCGCACCGACCTCGGCGATCGCGTCGAGCACGTCCCTGGCGAGCGTGGGGTTGCGCTCGAGGACGCGGCGCTCCCCCGCCCACCGCCCGGCGGCGTAGTCCCGCATGCGCCAGCGCAGCAGCGGCCAGTCCTCGATCGGGATCAGCGCCGCCTCGTGCGCCCAGTACTCCACGAGCGCACGGGGTTTGGCGACGGTGTGCCGCCAGGCCGCCGAGTCGAGCAGGTCGCGGTCGTACCTGCCGACGCGACTGAACACCGGCATGTAGTGCGCGCGGACCGCGACCGAGACGGAATCCAGCTGCAACAGCCCGGTCCGCCCGACGACCTTCAGCACCTGCCGACGCGTCGCCGTCCCCGCCGGCCTGCGGTCGGCGAAGCCCTGCGCGGCCAGCGCGGTCCGGCGCGCCGCGGCCGCAGTCATCGTCAGCATGCCGTCCACCCTGCCACGGACCACCGACACCGCCCTGCCGCTACCATCCCGCGGGTGCGCATCGCGATTTCGATCACCGTCGCCGTCCTGGCCCTGACCGCCCTGGGGTGCTCGGCGTCGGTGGAGGGCACCGCCACCGCGGACCCGTTCGTCCCGACCCTCCGCAACCCGGATCCGTCGACCGGCATCGACGGGATCGTCGTCGTGGAGCCGCCGGTCGGGCTGCACGTGCTCCCGACACAGCGCGTGGCCTACGACATGGTGCCGCCGGTCGGCGGACCGCACGACGCGACGTGGGCGGCCTGCAACGGCGTCGTGTACGACACCCCGGTGCGGACCGAGAACATCGTGCACTCGCTCGAGCACGGCGCCGTGTGGATCGCGTACGACCCGGACCGGATCCGCGGCGACGACCGCAGCCGCCTCGCGGCGCGGGTGGACGGGAACAGCTACCTGCTGATGTCCCCGTATCCCGAACTGCCGGAACCGATTTCGTTGCAGTCGTGGGGCCACCAGCTCGCGTTGGGCGACGCCGACGACCGCCGCATCGACCTGTTCGTCTCGGCCCTCCGGCTGAACCCGAACACCTTTCCCGAACCCGGGGCGACCTGCTCCACGCTGCCGGGACGATTCGACCCCGACAACCCGCCGCCGTTCGATCCGTCCCCCGTCGATCCCGCGGACCCGAACACCGTCCCGGTGCGGTGACCCGCACCCGGGGCAGGGGCACCTCGGCCCGCGCGGGTCAGCACGCGCCGCGGTAGGCGGCGACGATCGGGGCCAGTTCGGCCGGGGTCGAGCCGTGCAGGATGACGCCGTCGCAGCCGAGGTCGAACTGATGGCGGATCGCGTCGACACACTGCGCGGGTGTGCCGGTGGCCGCGGGGGCCAGCCACTCGTCGGGCAGCAGGCCGGCCGCGTGCTCCAGCTGGTCGGTGGTCCCGACGATGTCGAGGCCCCCGACGCTGCTGATCACCGGGTCGGACAGGAACCTTTGCAGCACGACCGGATCCCAGCCGTTGGTGTCGACGAGCAATTGGCCGTATCCCTGCAGGTAGGTGCCCAGCCGTCCGACGGTCTTGCGCAGTACGTCCACGGGAGCGATGTGATCACCGACGGTGGCGAGGCAGGCCCAGACCTTCACACTGTCGGGGTCCCGCCCCGCCTCCTCGGCAGCGGACTTGACCAGGTCGACGCAGCGGCTGGTGGTCTCGTCGGTGAAGTAGGTGTGCAGGACCACGTCGTCGAAGAGCCTGCCGCCGAGCTTGAGGGTCTCGGGTCCGAAGGCCACGATCCCCAGTGGGAGGTACTCGTCGAGTTCGGAGTCGAGGTACAGCACCGGGTAGCGGCCGGACGGTCCGTCGTGACCGACGATCGTCTCGCCGCGGAACAGCCTCCGCATCAGGAGCGCGAAGTCGGCCATCTGGGCGGTGGTGATCGGCGGGATTCCGTACGCGCCCTGCAGCACCGCGACACCGCGACCGATGCCGAGGGTGAAACGTCCGTCGGTGAGGTCACGCAGTGTCCGCGTCATGCCCGCGGTCACCATCGGGTGCCGGGTGTTGTGGTTGGTGGCGGCGGTGCACAGGCGGACGCTGGTGCTGGCCGCGGCCGCGGCCCCGGCGAAGGCACCGATCTCCTTCTTGTTGTACCTCTCGGAAAGGAAGGCCGTGCCGAGCCCGAGACGTTCGGCGTCCGCCACCTCGTCGAGAACGTCTCGCGCCGAACGGGGCTGGCCGCCGAGCAGGTAACAGCCGAGTTCGTCCAGTGTCCGCGTCACGCCTGCTCCCGGATCAGGTCGAGGGAGCCGAGGTCGCGGATCGCCGCGCAGCCCCGCTCCAGCATCGTCACGATCATGTCGTCACCACGGTCGGTGGCCGCGGAGAACGCGAAGCCGAGCGTGGTGATCATCGGTATCTGCAGCACGGCGACGCGGTAATCGCGCCAACACTCGTCGAGGCCGTATCCCTCGACACCGTGTTCGAGGAGTGCGCGGTGGTACACCTCCACGAGCGCGCGCTCGCAGTCGGCTCGCGTGCTGGGCGCGAAGCTGGTCCCCACGAAGTATGCGAGGTCGCGGGCAGGCAGGCCGACGGCGAGGGTCTGCCAGTCCACGACGCCGATCCGTTCGCCGTCCGGATGGAAGAGCAGGTTGTCGAGCCTGAAGTCGCCGTGGAGGATCGCGAACCGCTCCACGTCGCGCAGCAGCCAGGCGCCGATCAGGTCCGCCGATTCACGCAAGGTGCGAACGTCCGCCTCACCGAGGCGTCCACCGAGGCGCTCGATCGTGGTGTCGGCCGCCACCCGGCAGACCTCGCCGAGGCCGGCGGCGGTGTCCTCACCCGGCCTCGGCATCACGGTGCCGGTGAAGTCCGTCCAGCGCGGGTCGCACCACCCCGGGCCGTGCAGGCCGGCCAGCGCCGTCACCGCCAGCCGGGCCTCGGTCATGCCGCAGCCGCGTAGTTGGTCCCCCTGGACGGCAGGCGAGAGATCCTCCAGAAGGAGTACGAAATCTCTTCCACCGTCGTCTGTTTCGCAGTAGAAGCACCGCGGGACCGGCATCCGGACCGACGCCGCGACCTGGGTGTAGAAGGCGTGCTCCGACCGGTAGCCGAGTGCCACTCGGTCACGCACCGAGTCGTCCTGGGACGGAAGCTTCAGAACGAACGTGTCCGGGAGGTCCGACGCGCGTCGGTACCGCACGGTCAGTCGGTACGTGGCCGCCGTCTGTCCGGTTCCGACCGGTTCGAGGTCGAATCCCTCGACCGCCACCCGCGCGTCGGTGTCGGAAAGTACGCGCTGAAGCCAGTCCGTGGTCACGTCCGCAGGCGATCCGGGCAGTGCGGCCGCACCGAAGCCTCCGCCCATCGGGCCCCTCCATCCGCCGCGCGGTACAGACCAGAACTCGGCACATCCAGGGCACGACCATACATCCATGCACGCCCTGTATGGCCGGATTCGCGGACTCCGACCCGACCTCCGGCCGCCCCGAAAGGGCGCCCTCGGGCCCGGACCGGTCCGGCGGTCAGCGCCCGCGCCAGGCCCCCGATTCAGCCCGCGAGCGTGACCGCGACGGCGACACCGAGCTCGTAGCGCCGCTCATTCCCCCATCAGACCCGCAGCCACGGTCGCCCCCAGCTCCCAGCACGCCTCGATGTCGGCCTTGCTCGGCTTCCCGGACACCACGACGTCCGCAGCCGCCCTCACCCATCCGAGGCCGGTGGTGATCGAGTCCACCGCGCGTTCGGCGCCCTCCGTTCCCTCGTTCCCGTGGAGGTACAGCCCGAAGGGCCGTCCGCGCGTGGAGTCGAGGATCGGGTAGTAACACATGTCGAACGCGTGCTTGAGGGCACCGCTGATGTAGCCGAGGTTGGCTGGTGATCCGAGGAGGTAGCCGTCCGCTTCCAGCATGTCCGACGGTGTCACCGCGAGCGCTGCCCGCCGGACGACCTCCACGCCCTCGATCTCCGGCGCGGTCGCGCCGGAGACGACCGCCTCGAACATCGCCTGCATGAACGGCGACGGCGTGTGGTGGACGATCAGCAGACGCGGCATTTCTCCGGTACCCCGTAATCTCTTGAATTGGTGCTCGAACTCCCGGACAACCGCCCGGACGATCCCGGTGCGCCGCTAGTTCGCTCCACGCTCGGCCGCTTCGAGCGCCACCGCGCGACGCATCGTCTCGCGCGCCCGCGAGCGGTCGCCGGCGTAGTCGTAGGCGCGGGCCAGCCGGTAGGTGGTGAGCCAGCTGTCGGGGTCGGCCTCCCACTCCGTCTGCACCTGCGCGAACAGCGCGTCCGCGGCGTCCCGCTGGATCCGCCCGGAGGGCATCCTCGGCAGATCGGAGACGTCGAGGTCGCGGCCCTCGTCGCGGGCCCGGGCCACCAGATGCTGGTGCTGGAAGCCGGAACGCACCGTCGAGTAGACCATCCAGACGCCGATGAACGGGAGGACCAGTACCGCAATGCCGAGTACGACGGGGACGGCGCCACCGTCCTGGATCAGGGCGATGCCACGCTGACCGAGCAGCACGAAGTAGAAGGCCAGCGCGACGACGATCGCCGCGATCGCCACGAGGACCTTGGTCGAGGTGCCCTTCACAGGTCCAGCAGGGGGTCGATGCCGACGGTGAGGCCGGGACGGCCCGCGATCTCGCGGACACCGAGCAGCACGCCCGGCACGAACGAGTTCCGGTCGATGGAGTCGTGCCGGATGGTCAGGGTCTCGCCCTGGGTGCCGAGCAGCACCTCCTGGTGCGCGACCAGTCCGGCCAGGCGCACCGAGTGCACCCGGACCCCGTCGACATCCGCGCCTCGTGCGCCGTCGAGTTCGGTGGTGGTCGCGTCGGGGCTCGGTCCCCGCCCGGCCTCGGCGCGGGCTGCCGCGATCAGCGCCGCGGTGCGGTAGGCGGTGCCGGACGGCGCGTCCAGCTTGTTCGGATGGTGCAGTTCGATGACCTCGACGGAGTCGAAGAACCGCGCGGCCTGCTGCGCGAACCGCATCGACAGCACCGCGCCGATCGCGAAGTTCGGAGCGATCAGCACGCCGACCTCGGGCTGCTCGGTGAGCCAGCGCTGCACCTGCGCGAGACGGTCCTCGTCGAAGCCGGTGGTGCCGACGACGGCGTGGATCCGGTTCGCGACGAGGAACTCCAGGTTGCCCATCACAACGTCAGGGTTGGTGAAGTCGACGACCACCTGGGTGCGGGTGTCGACGAACATCTCGATCGGATCGCCCGCGTCGACCTGCGCCACCAGTTCCAGGTCGGGAGCCGCCTCGACGGCCTCGCAGATGGTACGGCCGACCTTGCCCCTGGCACCCAGGACACCGACCCGAATCACCGTCACTTGACCCTCACTCCATCCGATCGTCTTGCACGTCCAGGCAAGCCTACGCAATCGACTCCGGCCCCCGTCGGGCGGACAATGGACGGGCGGAACCTAGGTGAGGAAGTGATCGCAATGCCTTCCGACATGATGTCCTGGTGGCATCAGTTCATGATGTGGATGCATCACATGGGCATGCCCATGATGCCCGGCATGCCGATGATGCCCGGGATGCCGATGATGCCCGGGATGTGACGTCGGGCGGGGGCTGAATCGTCGACCCGCCCACGGGCCGCGCACGGTGGCACGATGTCGGAGTGCGAACGCTCTTCGACCCCGCCGCCACAGCCCCGCACCGGATGTACCAACTCCTCACCGCGTCGGTGGTGCCGCGGCCCGTCGCGTGGGTCTCCACACGCGCGGCCGACGGCACCCCGAACCTGGCGCCCTACAGCTTCTTCACCGTCGCCAGCGCGAATCCGCCTGTCGTGCAGTTCACCTCGGTGACCCGCAAGGACAGCCTCCGCAACATCGAGGCGACGGGCGAGTTCGTGGTGAACCTGGCGCCGGCGCACCTGATCGAGCAGGTCAACGCGAGCTCGGCGATGTTCGACGCCGCGGTCGACGAATTCGACACGGTCGGGGTCACCGCCGAACCGAGCGAGCGGATGGCGGCGCCACGGGTGGCGGAGTCCCCCATCGCGATCGAATGCGAACTCTTCCGGGTGATCGAGGTCGGCGACAGTTTCGTGGTGATGGGATCGGTGCGCGCAATCTCCGTGCGCACCGAGACGCTCGCCGGGGACGGCTTGCCCGACTTCGCAGCGATCGCGCCGGTCAGCCGTCTCGGCCGGATCCAGTGGGGACTGCCGCCGCAGGTCAGGGAGATCCCGCGGCCCGGGCGCCCGGCGGCCTGCTGACTCCGCCGTTCCCGGGCGAGAGGAGGCACGCTACTCGCTGGCTACTCGACTTCGGTCATTCCGGCGTTCCCGACGACCACCCGTGGTTAGGCTGCCCGGCCACGAGACGAAAGGAACCGCCACATGAATGCATCCGTGAGAGTGACCGCGGCCCTGGCCGTGGCAGCGGGATCGATCTTCGCGTTGTCCGGCGCACCCGCCGTCGCCGAAACCGCCGACGAGGGGCAGCGCACCGGCCCGGTGCAGTTCTGGGCGAAGGACCTGGGCAACTGCCAGGCCGAGTTCAACATCGAGAACCAGACGAACGTGACCACCTACACGATCGACTGGCGCATCGACGACGAGGTTCCCGAGGGACGCGACATCGGCCTCGGATTCCCGGTCTGGCGGACCGGCACGCCGAACATGGCCTCGAAGGCGGAGTCGCCGACGTGGCCCGACGAGGTTCCGGAAAACACCGTCGAGAACCGCACCATGGTCTCCGACCGGGCGCCGGTGCTTGCCACCTACGTCCAGGACCTGAAGAACCTCAACGGCGCCTGGAACCCGGCGCTGCCGAACCCGGACGCCGACACGCACAAGATCGACTACCGGATGGTGCTCGGCCCGCCCGGGAACAACGGGCAGACCCCGACCGAGACCCCCGAGTGGATCGGCGACCGGCAGTGGCACTCGATCACCGTCACCGGCTGCAATCCCTCCACCGGCGGTGGCGGTTCGGCCGACTTCGGGTCACTCGATCTCGGTGGCCTGCTGGGACTCTTCGCGTCCTGATCGGGCACCCCCGGACCGTCGGCGGTGGGCCACCCACCACACCAGTGCCAGGCCCACCGCGACGCCGACGACATCGGCGACCCAGTCCCAGATCGATCCGCTGCGATGGATCGGCAGCAGCGCCTGCAGCACCTCCGACACCGCGGCGTACAGCGCGCCGCCGAGCAGCACCCACCCGGCCCGGAACCCGGCGTACCGAGCGGCGACCGCGAGGGCCAGGAACATCAGCAGGTGCGTGACCTTGTCGCTGTTCGGCGGCCCACTCGGCACCGTCGACCCCGGCGAGAACAACATGACCAGGGTGATCACCAGGACGACGAAGAACGGAATCGCCCGGCGTGACCCCAGTTTCGCGAGCATCAGACGATCCCGCGCACCACGGCGGGCAGGTCCCGCGCCCGCTTGTAGGGTCCGACCACGGACGCCGCGAACGGCCGGGTCAGCAGCATCGCCGCGACCTCCCGCACCTCCTCGGTGGTGACGGCGTCGATCCGCCGCAACGTCTCGGTGATGGTGCGGTGGCTGCCGTAGTTCAGTTCCTGGCGGCCGATCCGGTGCATCCGCGAACCCGAATCCTCCAGCCCGAGCACCATTCCCCCGCGGATCGAGCCCTTCGCGCGGGCGCACTCGGCATCGGTGATGCCGTTCGAGGCGACCTGCGCGAGCACCTCCCGGATCAGGGTGGTGACATCCGCGAGGTTCTCCGGCTGGCAGCCCGCGTACACCGAGAACGCCCCCGTGTCGGCGAACGTGTCGACGCTCGAGTAGACCGAGTACGCCAGGCCGCGTTCCTCCCGGATCTCCTGGAACAGCCGCGAGGACAGCCCGCCGCCGACCGCGGTGTTGAGCACCGACAGCGCCCACCGGTGGCCCTCGTGCCGGCCCAGGCCACGCACGCCGACGCAGAGGTGGGCCTGTTCGCTGTCCCGCCGCAGCACGCTGAGCGCAGGCGCCGAACGCGGCCGCAGCCTGCCCTCCCGCCGTGGGGCGGGAACGGCGCCGTCGGTCAGGTGGCCGCCGAACGCCCGGCGCACCAGCTCGACGGTCTCGTCGTGATCGACGTTGCCCGCGACGGCCACCACCATCCGCTCCGGCGTGTACCGGCGGACATGGAACGAGTGCAGTTGGGTGCGCGTCATCGCCTCGATCGACTCGGTGGACCCGATCACCGGCCGGCCGACGGGATGATCGCCGAACAGGGCGGTGAGGAACTCGTCGCCGAGCAGGTCCTCGGGGTCGTCGTCGCGCATCGCGATCTCCTCGAGCACCACCTGGCGCTCGATGTCGACGTCCGCGGACCGGCACTTCCCGCGCAGCACCACGTCGCTGACGATGTCGATCGCCAACGGCAGATCCTCGTCGAGGACGTGCGCGTAGAAGCAGGTGTGCTCGCGGGAGGTGAACGCGTTCAGCTCCCCACCGATCCCGTCGACCACTTGCGCGATGTCGAGCGCGCTGCGGGTGGGGGTTGCCTTGAACAGCAGGTGCTCGAGGAAGTGCGCCGCGCCGGCGACGGACGCCTGCTCGTCGCGCGAACCCACCCCCACCCAGACGCCGACGGACGCCGAGCGCACGCCGGGCATGTGTTCGGTCACCACCCGCAGCCCCCCGGGCAGCACCGTGCGACGCACGGTGGACCGCGGCGTGCGGGTTCGTTTCCTCGGGATCGTGGTGGTGCGACTGCGAGCTGTGGTGGCCATGTAGTGGTTCAGCGGTCCTCGGGAGAAAGTCCGGACGTAGAAGTCCAAACAGTACAGCCGCGTCCACATCCGTCCGAAGGCGGCGCCGTCACCAGCCGCGCCGGTGCGGCTCCGAGCCGACGAGTTCCCCCGGGCGTGCGCCCTCGCGGCTGCGATACACGATGTACGGCCGGAACAGGTACGCGAACGGCGCACTGAAGGCGTGCACGAGCCGGGTGAACGGCCACAGCGCGAACAGGACCAGCGCGATCGTGACGTGGATGTGGAACGACAGCGGCGCCTCCGCCATCAGGTCGCCCCGCGGCTGCAGGATCCAGATCGACCGGAACCACGGCGAGACGGTCTCGCGGTAGTTGTGGGCCTCGTTCCCTTCGAAGGCGCCGATCATCGTGGTCGCGAGCCCGGCGACGATCGCGGCGACGAGCAGGGCGTACATGACCTTGTCGTTGAGGGTGGTGGCGGTGAACACCGGGCCGGTCGTCCGACGCCGGTAGATCAGCAGTGCCACGCCGACCAGGGTGGCGAGGCCGGCGATGACGCCGGGTATCGCCGCACCCCAGTGGTACATGTGCCCACTGATGCCGATCGCCTCGGTCCAGGACTCGGGGATGACGAGGCCGATGACGTGGCCGAGGATCACCACCAGGATGCCGAAGTGGAACAGCGGACTCGCGATCCGCAGCAGCCGGTTCTCGTAGAGCTGGGAGGAGCGGGTGGTCCAGCCGAACTTGTCGTACCGGTATCGCCACCAGGTGCCGATGACCAGGATCGCGAGCGTCACGTACGGGACGACGTCCCAGTAGATCTCCCCGGCGGACATGTCAGTGCGCTCCTTCCGATCGCGGCGAATCACCCGGTTGTCGCCTCGGCGGCACGGTCAGCGTGAACGGCTGCAGGCCGACCGCCTCGGCGGGCGGACCGGTCAGCGCCAGGTCCCGGGCCCGTTTCCGGTCCGGTTCGGTCGCCGGGGGCAGCGTCGCGGCGACCGCGCCGAGCACGTCCGCGTACGGCGACCCCGACTCGCGAAGCGCGAGGTGCAGCATGTCGATCGCGGCCCGATTCGCCGCCAGCAACCGGCCCCCGATGTCGGGGGCGACGGTGGCGGCGAACTCGAGCACCACGGCGAGGTGGTCGGCGGACTCCCCGGTCGGCGGCTCCGCGCCCGCCTCCCGGTAGGCGCGGGCGAAGTTCAGGATCGCCGACCCGCGGTTTCGGGTGTCCCCGTCGGTCCAGTAGGTCAGCAACAACGTGGTCCTGCGGCGCAAGTCGAAGGTGTCGACGTACGCGGTGGCCGCCTCGAGCGGGGGCCGCTCCCGCAGGTGCCGGGCGAGCGCGGCGAGCGGGTCCGCGAGCTCACCGGGCAGGTGGGCGAGCAGCGCGTCGACGGCGGCGAGCCGGTCGTCCTGGCCGTCGTCCGGGTAGGCCAGCAGCAACGACGACGCCTGCCACACCAACCGGTGCCGCTGCACCAGCCGAGCGTTCCCCGAGGAGGTCGGGCGGCGTAGCAGTTTCATCGCACGGTTCCCTTCACCGCCGGGTCCCCTCGCCCGGGAACATGCCGTCCGGCACACCCTTGCCGTCCCAGTTCAGCAGGTTCACCCGCGACGGGTTGCTCGCGTTCGCGCCCATCGCCTCGCTGGTCTGCCGTTGCCGCAGCGCGTGGAACGTCTCCACCGCCACCGGGACCGGACCGCCACTCGCCTCCCCGAACGGCCCCGATCCCTGGTCGTACAGGCCGGGACCGCCCTCGAAGTCGAGCGCGCATTCCGTGACGGTCTCTTCCAGCCCATGCGCCTCCTCGGCATAGGCGGACGGAATCACATACCGCTCTTCGTATTTCGCGAGTGCGAGCAGCCGGTACATCGCGTACATCTGTTCCTCGGTCATTCCGACCGCTGCCGGGATGTGTTCCTGCGGGAGCCGACCGAGGTTGATGTCACGCATGTACGAGCGCATCGCCGCGAGCCTGCGCAGCACCCCGGCGACCACCTCGGTGTCCCCGGCAGCGAGCAGTTCGGCCAGGTACTCGATCGGAATCCGCAGCGATTCCAATGCGCCGAAGAGGTTGCCCACGTCCTCGCCGTCGTGACCGTCGCGGCTGACGGCGTCGACGACCGGTGACAGCGGGGGCACGTACCAGACCATCGGCATGGTCCGGAACTCCGGATGCAGCGGCAGCGCGACCCGGAACTCCTTGATCAGCGCGTGGATCGGCGACCGCTGTGCCGCCTCGATCCAGGTGTCCGGGATGCCTGCGGCGTGCGCGGCGGCGACCACGTGCGGATCGTTCGGATCGAGCAGGGTGTCCAGCTGCGCCTCGTACAGATCCTTGTCGTCCGTCACCGATGCCGCCTCGAGCACCCGGTCGACGTCGTAGAGGATCAGCCCGATGTAGCGCAGCCGCCCGACGCAGGTCTCCGCGCACACCGTCGGCAGGCCCACCTCGACGCGCGGATAGCAGAACGTGCACTTCTCGGCCTTGCCGGTCTTGTGGTTGAAATACACCTTCTTGTACGGACATCCGGACACGCACATTCGCCAGCCGCGGCACTTGTCCTGGTCGACGAGCACGATGCCGTCCTCGGACCGCTTGTACATCGCCCCCGACGGGCAGGACGCGACGCAGGCCGGGTTCAGGCAGTGCTCGCAGATCCGGGGCAGGTAGAACATGAAGGTCTGCTCGAGTTCGAGTGTGACCTGATCGGAGACCTTCTTCAGGATCGGGTCGTCGGCGAGGATCTCCGGTGACCCGCCGAGGTTGTCGTCCCAGTTCGCCGACCACTCCACCTTCATCGGCTTGCCGGTGATCAGGCTGCGGGGCGGAGCCACCGGCATCTGATCACCGAGCGGCGCGTTGGTGAGATTCTCGTAGTCGTAGGTCCACGGCTCGTAGTAGTCCGAGATCTCCGGGAGCTTCGGGTTCGAGAAGATCCGCGACAGCTTCTTGAGCCGGCCGCCGTCGCGCAGACGCAGCCGCCCCCTCGAGTCCCGCACCCAGCCACCGCGCCACCGATCCTGGTCCTCGTAGGTGCGCGGATAGCCCTGCCCCGGCCGGGTTTCGACATTGTTGAACCACACGTACTCGGTGCCGGATCGGTTCGTCCATGCCTGCTTGCACGTCACCGAGCAGGTGTGGCAGCCGATGCACTTGTCGAGGTTCATCACCATCGCGAGCTGTGCCATGACCTTCATGTCAGTACGTCACCTCCTGGCTGCGGCGGCGGACCACCGTCACCTCGTCGCGCTGGTTGCCGGTCGGGCCGAGATAGTTGAACGCCCAAGACGTCTGGGCGTAGCCGCCGGCCAGGTGCGTCGGCTTGATCAGCAGCCGGGTCAGTGAGTTGTGGATGCCGCCCCGGTTGCCGGTGGTCTCGGTTCGGGGCACGTCGATCGTGCGTTCCTGGGCGTGGTGCACGTACACCACTCCCTCGGGCATGCGGTGTGAGACGACGGCCCGGCACACCACCACGCCGTTGCGATTCACGGCCTCGACCCAGTCGTTGTCATGGACCGAGATCTTCGCCGCGTCCGTCGGGCTCATCCACATGGTCGGTCCACCCCGGGACAGCGACAACATGAACAGGTTGTCCTGGTACTCGGAGTGGATGGACCACTTGCTGTGCGGGGTCAGATATCGCACCGTCAGGCCGATCCCCTCCCGCACCTCACCGATGTGCGGCTCGTCGAACAGGCGCGCCATGTCCAGTGGCGGCCGGTAGATCGGCAACTGTTCGCCGAGTTCCTCCATCCAGTCGTGGTCGAGGAAGAAGTGCATCCGTCCGGTCAGGGTGTGGAACGGCTTGAGTTCCTCGATGTTCACCGTGAACGGCGCGTACCGGCGACCGCCGGTCTCGCTGCCCGACCACTCCGGGCTGGTGATCACCGGCACCGGCCGGGCCTGGGTGTCGGCGAACGTGATCCGGCGTTCCTCGCTGCCCTCGGCCAGGTGCACCAGTTGGCGGCCGGTGCGCTGTTCGAGCTGTCGGAACCCCTCCACCGCGAGCCGCCCGTTGGAGGTGCCGGACAACCGCAGCACCGCTTCGCACATCTTCTCCGCGGTGTCGAGTGCCGGACGTCCCGCCGCCGCACCGGAACTCATCACGCCGTGCTGCGCGGCCAGTTCGGCGACCTCCCGGTCGGGATGGAACGTCACCCCCTTGGTCACCAGGCCGGCCTTCTCGACCAGAGGGCCGAGGGCGGACCACTTCTCGGCGATGGCGGTGTAGTCCCGCTCCACCACCACCAGCGGTCCCATCGTCCGGCCGGGCACGGGCACCTCCCCGGTGGTGCGCCAATCCGATTCGGTGCCACCGGGATACGCCATCGCGCCGGGGGTGTCGTGCTGCAGGGTGCCCAGGACGACGTCCGTGCGGGTGCCCAGATGCGTCCGGGCCTGCGCGGAGAACGCCCGAGCGATCGCCGCGAACGCCTCGAAGTCCGACTTCGTCTCCCACGGCGGGTCGATGGCCGCGGTGAACGCGTGGAGGTAGGGGTGCATGTCGGTGCTGGACAGGTCCGGCTTCTCGTACCAGGTGGCCGCCGGCAGCACCACGTCGGACAGCAGGGTCGTGGACGTCATCCGGAAGTCGATCGACATCACCAGGTCCAGCTTGCCTTCGGGTGTCTCGTCCACCCATTCGACGCCGGTTGGCCGCAACTCCTCCCGGGTCGGAGTCGCCTGCAGGTTCGACGTGGTGCCGAGCAGGTGTTTGAGGAAGTACTCGTTTCCCTTGCTCGACGAGCCGAGCAGGTTCGCGCGCCAGATGCTCAGCACCCGCGGCCAGTTGCGCGGGTTGTCGGGGTCGGTGACGGCCAGGTTCAGCTCGCCGGACGCCAGTTGCTCGGTGACGTGCGCGGCGACGTCCTTGCCGACGGCCGTCGCCTCGTCGGCCAGGTCGAGGCTGGAGCGGTCGAACTGCGGGTAGAAGGGCGTCCAGCCCATCGCGACCGCGGAAGCCATCACGTCCATCGTGTGCCGCCCGGCGAATCGGCCGCGGCCGGTGGGGCTGGCCAGGGCGTCGGCGCGGTAGCCGTCGTAGCGCCACTGGTCGGTGTGCGCGTACCAGTAGGAGGTGCCCGCCATCTGACGCGGGGGCCTGCTCCAGTCGGTGCCCATCGCGACGGTCGCCCACCCGGTGACCGGCCGGCACTTCTCCTGGCCCACGTAGTGCGCCCAGCCACCGCCGTTGCGGCCCATCGACCCCGTCAGCAGCAGCAGGCTCAGGATGGCCCGGTAGGTGGCGTCGCCGTGGAACCACTGGCAGATGCCGGCGCCCATGATGATCATCGACCGGCCCCCGGACTCGACCGCGTTGGTCGCGAACTCGCGCGCGATCCGGATCACCTGTGCCGCGGACACTCCCGTGATCGGTTCCTGCCACGCCGGCGTGTACGGCGACGTGTGGTCGTCGTAGCCGGTCGGCCACTGTCCGGGCAGGCCCGGTCGCGCCACCCCGTACTGGGCGAGCATCAGGTCGAACACCGTGCACACGCGGTGCCCCGCCACGGTGCGGACCGGTACGCCGCGTTCGACGGTCTCGCCGCGGCCGTCGACGGTGTCGAAGCGCGGGAACGTCACCGTCGCGACCTCGCTCTGCTGCGCGTGGGCGACGGTCAGGGACGGGACCAGGTCGCCGAGGTCGAGGTTCCACTTGCCGACACCCTCGTCCCCGAACCGGAACCCGAGCGATCCGTGCGGCACGGCGGGCGCGTCGGTGGCGCCGTCGACGATCACCGGCTTGAAGGCGGCGTTCTCGACGCTCTCCCCCAGATCCGCTGCGGTGAGCGTCTTTCCGGGGACGAGCCGCCCGTCGCGTTCCTCGAGCTTGATCAGGAACGGCAGGTCCGTGTAGCGGCGCACGTAGTCGACGAAGAACGGCTCCCGCGCCTTGACGAAGAACTCGGACAGGATCACGTGCCCCATCGCCATCGCCATCGCGCCGTCGGTGCCCGCCGCACACGGCATCCACTCGTCGGCGAACTTGGTGTTGTCGGCGTAATCCGGGCTGACGGCGACAACCTTGGTGCCGCGGTAGCGGACCTCCGCCATCCAGTGCGCATCCGGTGTCCGGGTGACGGGGACGTTCGAGCCCCACATCAGCAGGTAGCTCGCGTCCCACCAGTCCCCCGACTCCGGGACGTCGGTCTGGTCCCCGAACACCTGCGGCGATGCAACGGGCAGGTCGGCGTACCAGTCGTAGAACGAGGTCATGACCCCGCCGAGCAGTTCGACGAACCGGGAACCGGCCGCGAAAGAGATCATCGACATCGCCGGGATGGGCGAGAACCCGGCGATCCGGTCCGGGCCGTACTCCTTGATGGTGTGCACGTGCGCGGCCGCGATCATCTCAGTTGCCTCGTCCCAGTTCACCCGGACCAGGCCGCCCTTGCCGCGGGCCCGCTGGTACCGCCTGCGCCGTTCCGGATCGTTCTGGATCTCCGCCCACGCCAGCACCGGGTCCTTCAGGCGGGCCTTCGCCTCCCGGTACATCTCGACGAGGACGCCGCGCACGTACGGGTACCGCACGCGGGTCGGCGAATAGGTGTACCAGGAGAAGGCCGCACCACGCGGGCAGCCCCGCGGCTCGTACTCCGGCCGGTCGGGACCGACGGACGGGTAGTCGGTTTCCTGGGTCTCCCAGGTGATGATTCCGTCCTTGACGTAGATCTTCCACGAGCACGATCCGGTGCAGTTCACGCCATGGGTGGAACGAACGACCTTGTCGTGGCTCCACCGGTCGCGGTAGAAGATGTCGCCTTCCCGGCCGCCCTCGCGGCTGACGGTCCGGCGGTCCGCCGAGAACGTGCCGGGAGTGAAGAATCGGCCGCTGCGCAGCAGCACGTCCTCCACCGCACCTCCGGTGCTCGACCCGCTGGACGTCACGTCGCCTCCTCTGTGCCGTCGGCGCCCACTGCCTCCGGCACCGCCGCTGATTCTCGAATCGTGCGTCTATCCCGCTGTCGTGCTTGCCTTCTCGGGTTCCCGGGCGTGCAGCTTGAGCGCGGTGTACAGGAAGGCGGCTCCGGCGGTCACCGCCAGCAGCAGCAGTCCCACGGTGTAGTTGTTGTCCTCTTCGTTGTAGGTCGCGCCCATCACGAGCGGCGGGAAGTAGCCGCCGAGGCCGCCCGCCGCGGCGACGATTCCGGTGACACTGCCGACGCTCTTCGCCGGTGACCGCCGTGCCACCCACGCGAACACGCCGCCGGTCCCGATGCCGAGGAAGATCGCCAGGGAGATGAAGGTGACCGCCGCCCAGAAGTCCGGCGGGGGCTGGAACGTCGCCACCACCGCCAGGGCCGCGGTGCCCGCGAGGGACACCAGCACGACCCACTTCGGTGCGATCCGGTCCGACAGCGATCCACCGATCGGACGGGCGATCACCGCGGCCAGCGCGAACGCGGCGGTACGCGTGCCCGCGTCGACCGCCGAGAAGTCGTAGATCGTCTTGATGTACGTCGGCAGGTAGTTGCTGAACGCCACGAAGCCGCCGAACACGATCGCGTAGAGGAACGACATCTCCCATGTCACACCGAGTTTCGCGGCGGCGGTGAGCTTGGGGACCACCGGTTCCTCGTTCGG
This sequence comes from Rhodococcus sp. NPDC003348, assembly GCF_053589375.1. Taxonomy (NCBI): domain Bacteria; kingdom Bacillati; phylum Actinomycetota; class Actinomycetes; order Mycobacteriales; family Nocardiaceae; genus Rhodococcus; species Rhodococcus sp. NPDC003348. Next base: position 757 of record NZ_JBSFRT010000016.1, on the reverse strand, counting down.
CGTGAACGCCGGCGAGTCCCTCATCAGCACCACGCAGAGGCCCGCGGTGGCCGCGAGCGCGACGGCGACGATGACGTGGGTCGGAACCAGCCCGAACCAGCGCACGAATCGAGGGGTGAAGAACGCCGACAGGGCCGTGCCCACCATCCCGGCCCCGAACACGCCGGTGGCGAAGCCGTGCCTGCTCGCCTCGTACCAGGACTTCGCGAACGGGATGCCGATCGCGAACACCGTGCCCGCCACGCCGAGGAGGAACCCGGACACCAGCAGCATCACGTACGAGTCGGCCTCGGCGGAGAACCCGACGGCGAGCACGGGAACGATGGAGGCGAGCGCGACGAAGATGAACAGCGCCCGACCGCCGAAGCGATCCGTGAGCGGTCCGGTGACGATCCGGCCGAGTGATCCGACCAGGATGGGCGTCGCGACCAGCATCGACGCCTGCGAGCTGCTCAGTTCCAGCCGGTCGGCGTAGGTGGTGGACATCGGGCCGATCATGTTCCAGGCCCAGAAACAGATGGTCGACGTCCAGGTCGCGAGAACCAAGTTCCGGGCCTGGGCGGACTTGTCGAAAACAGGAGCACCTGTGTTCACGCGTTCAGCAAACCACCGCTCTCAGCGGTTCGCAGCGCGAAACAGTCACCTCGAAGGCAACTTTCCGGTCACGGCGCCGGAAACGCCGGGGGGGCCCCCCCCCCCGCCGGCGGGGGGGCCCCCGGGGTTATCGTATGGCTCATCTAAAGGGTATCTGTTAATT